>NZ_MKJY01000156.1 GCF_001942465.1 Actinomadura sp. CNU-125 | reverse complement strand
GCGTCAGCCCGTGCCCGGGCCGTCCGTGCCGGTGCGGCCGTGCGCGCCGCTGAGCCGCTCGGCGTGCTCCTGGAGGGAGCGGACGCCGATCTGCCCGGCCGCGACGGCCTCGATGCCCTGGACGGCGGCGGCGAGGCCCTGCACGGTCGTGACGCACGGTACGCCGCGCAGCACGGCCGCGGTACGGATCTCGTACCCGTCGAGCCGCGGCCCGGACTGGCCGGGGCCGCCGAAGGGAGTATTGACGATGAGGTCCACCTCGCCGTCGAGGACGCGCCGCACGATCGTGGGCTCGCCGTCCGGGCCGGGCCCTTCGCTGTGCTTGCGCACGATCTTGGCACGGACGCCGTTGCGGTGCAGGACCTCGGCGGTCCCCTCCGTGGCAAGAATCTCAAAGCCCAGGTCAGCGAGGCGCTTCACGGGGAACACCATGTGCCGCTTGTCCCGGTTCGCGACGGAGACGAACGCGCGGCCCTTGGTCGGCAGCGACCCGTAGGCGGCCTGCTGCGACTTGGCGAACGCGGTGCCGAACACCTCGTCGATGCCCATGACCTCGCCCGTCGACCGCATCTCCGGGCCGAGGACGGTGTCGACGCCCTGCCCGAGCTCGTTGCGGAACCGGTCGAACGGCAGCACGGCCTCCTTGACCGCGATCGGCGCGTCCAGCGGCAGGTTCCCGCCATCGCCGACCGCGGGCAGCATGCCCTCGGCGCGCAGCTCCGCGACCGTCGCGCCCAGCATGACGCGGGCGGCGGCCTTGGCGAGCGGCACGGCGGTCGCCTTGGACACGAACGGGACGGTCCGGGACGCGCGCGGGTTCGCCTCCAGGACGTACAGGACGCCCGCGGCGAGCGCGTACTGGACGTTCATCAGCCCGCGCACCCCGACGCCGCGCGCGAGCGCCTCGGTGGCCTCGCGGATGCGGCGGATGTCGTCGTGCCCGAGGGTGATCGGGGGGAGCGCGCACGCGGAGTCGCCGGAGTGGATCCCGGCCTCCTCGATGTGCTCCATGACGCCGCCGAGGTAGAGGTCCTCGCCGTCGAACAGGGCGTCGACGTCGATCTCGATGGCCTCGTCCAGGAACCGGTCGACCAGCACCGGGTGCTCGGGGCTCGCCTCCGTGGCGCGCGCCATGTACGACTCCAGCGTGACGTCGTCGTAGACGATCTCCATGCCGCGCCCGCCGAGCACGTACGACGGCCGCACGAGGACCGGGTAGCCGATCTCGGCGGCGATCTCGCGGGCCTCGGCGTAGGAGGTGGCGGTGCCGTGCTTGGGCGCGAGCAGCCCGGCGCGGTGCAGGACGCGCCCGAACGCGCCGCGCTCCTCGGCGAGGTGGATGCTCTCGGGGGACGTGCCGACGATCGGGACGCCCGCGTTCTTGAGCTTCTGCGCGAGGCCGAGCGGGGTCTGCCCGCCGAGCTGGACGATCACGCCCGCGACCTCGCCCGTCTGCTGCTCGGCGTGGACGACTTCGAGGACGTCCTCCAGCGTGAGCGGCTCGAAGTACAGCCGCCCGGAGGTGTCGTAGTCGGTGGAGACCGTCTCGGGGTTGCAGTTGACCATGACGGTCTCGTAGCCCGCCTCGGCCAGCGTGAAGGACGCGTGGACGCACGAGTAGTCGAACTCGACGCCCTGCCCGATGCGGTTGGGCCCGCTGCCGAGGATCAGCACCTTCGGCTTCGTCCCGCCGGGGACCTCGGTCTCCTCGTCGTAGGACGAGTACATGTACGGGGTCTGCGCCTCGAACTCGGCGGCGCACGTGTCGACCGTCAGGTAGACGGGACGGATGCCGAGGGCGTGCCGGACCTCGCGGACGACTTCCTCCGACAGGCCGCGCAGTTCGCCGATCTGGGCGTCGGAGAAGCCGTGCCGCTTGGCGGCCAGGAGCTTCTCGCGGGTGAGCGCGTCGTCGGCGGTGCGGATCTCCTCGGCGACGGTGTTGATCGCCGCGATCTGGTCGAGGAACCAGGGGTCGATGTTGGTCGCCTCGTACACGTCCTGGAGGGTGGCCCCGGCCCAGAGCGCGCGCTGGACGTCACGGAGGCGCCCTTCGTGCGGACGGGACGCGGACTCGACCAGCGCGCGCGCGTCGATCTGCGACGCGTCGTCCTTGCCGGCCCAGCCGAACGACGAGCCCTTCTGCTCCAGCGACCGCAGCGCCTTCTGCAGGGCCTCGGTGAAGCAGCGGCCGATCGCCATGGCCTCGCCCACCGACTTCATGTGGGTGGTGAGGGTGCCGTCGGCGCCGGGGAACTTCTCGAACGCGAACCGGGGGACCTTCACCACGACGTAGTCGAGCGTGGGCTCGAACGACGCGGGCGTCTCCTTGGTGATGTCGTTCGGGATCTCGTCCAGGGTGTAGCCGATCGCGAGCTTCGCGGCGATCTTGGCGATCGGGAAGCCGGTGGCCTTGGACGCCAGCGCCGACGACCGCGACACCCGCGGGTTCATCTCGATGACGATCATCCGGCCGGTGCCCGGCTGCACCGCGAACTGGATGTTGCAGCCGCCGGTGTCGACGCCGACCTCGCGGATCACCGCGATCGCGACGTCCCGCATGTTCTGGTACTCGCGGTCGGTCAGCGTCATCGCGGGCGCGACGGTGATCGAGTCGCCGGTGTGCACGCCCATCGGGTCGAGGTTCTCGATGGAGCACACGATGACCACGTTGTCGGCGCGGTCGCGCATGACCTCCAGCTCGTACTCCTTCCAGCCGAGGATCGACTCCTCCAGGAGCACCTCGCTGGTCGGGGACGCGTCGAGGCCGGTCCCGGCGATGCGGCGCAGGTCGGTCTCGTCGTGGGCGAACCCGGACCCGGCGCCGCCCATCGTGAACGACGGCCGGACGACGAGCGGGTAGCCGAGCTCGCCGGCGGCGGCGACGCACTCGTCCATCGTGTGGCAGATGATCGAGCGGGCCGACTCGGCGTTCAGGCCCTGCTCGCGGGCGACCTTGGCGACGACCTCCTTGAACCGCTCCCGGTTCTCGCCCGCCTGGATCGCGTCGACGTCGGCGCCGATCAGCTCGACGCCGTACCGTTCGAGGGCGCCGCTCTCGTAGAGCGCGATGGCGGTGTTGAGGGCCGTCTGGCCGCCGAGGGTCGGCAGCAGCGCGTCCGGCCGCTCCTTGGCGATGATCTTCTCGACGACCTCGGGGGTGATCGGCTCGACGTAGGTGGCGTCGGCGAACTCGGGGTCCGTCATGATCGTCGCGGGGTTGCTGTTGACCAGCGTGACGCGCAGGCCCTCGGCCCGCAGCACGCGGCACGCCTGGGTGCCCGAGTAGTCGAACTCGCAGGCCTGGCCGATGACGATCGGCCCGGAGCCGATGACCAGAACCGACTTGAGGTCTTCGCGGCGCGGCATTATCTCGACCCCTCCATCATCTCGCAGAAACGGTCGAACAGGCCGGACGCGTCGTGCGGGCCCGCCGCGGCCTCCGGGTGGTACTGGACGCTGAACGCGGGACGGTCGAGCAGCCGCAGGCCCTCGACGCAGCCGTCGTTCAGGTTCACGTGGGTGACTTCGGCGCGCCCGTACGGGGTGTCGAACGGGCCGTCGGCCGGTGCGTCCACGGCGAACCCGTGGTTGTGGGCCGACACGTCGACCTTGCCGGTCGTGCGGTCCTGCACGGGCTGGTTGATGCCCCGGTGGCCGAACCGCAGCTTGTACGTCCCGAGGCCGAGCGCGCGGCCGAAGATCTGGTTGCCGAAGCAGATGCCGAAGAACGGCCTGCCCGCGTCGAGGACGCCCCGCAGCGCGTCCACCGCGTAACCGGCGGCGGACGGGTCGCCGGGGCCGTTCGAGAAGAACACGCCGTCGGGGTTCAGGGCGAGGATGTCGGCGGCCGTGGCGGTCGCGGGCAGGACGTGCACCTCGCAGCCCCGCTCGGCCATCCGCTGCGGCGTCATCGACTTGATGCCGAGGTCGACGGCGGCGACGGTGAAGCGCTTCGCGCCGATCGCCGGGACGACGTACGGCTCGTCCGTCGACACGTCGCGGGCCAGGTCGGCGCCCTCCATCGGGGCGCTCCCGCGGACGCGCTCCAGCAGCGCGTCCTCCCCCGCCCCGGCGGCGGCGCCGCTGAAGATCCCGGCGCGCATGGCGCCGCGGTCGCGCAGGTGGCGGGTCAGCGCCCGCGTCCCGGGGATCGCGATGCCGACCACGCCCTGGTCGCGCAGCGCGGACCCGAGCGAGCCGGTGGCGCGCCAGTTGGACGCGACGCGCGCGGGCTCGCGCACGACGTACCCGGCGACCTGGATGCGGCGGGACTCGGGGTCCTCGTCGTTCACGCCCGTGTTGCCGATGTGGGGGGACGTCATGGCCACGATCTGCCGCGCGTACGACGGGTCGGTGAGGGTCTCCTGGTAGCCGGTCATCCCGGTGTTGAAGACCATCTCGCCGAAGGTCTCGCCCTCGGCCCCGTACGCGGCCCCGCGGAACACCCTGCCGTCTTCCAGAACGAGCAGAGCAGGGTTCATTGAAGCTTCCCTTCCAGGACGGTCGGCTCGCCGCGAAGGAACGTCGCCACGACGCGTCCCGGCAGCTCCAGCCCGGTGAACGGGGTGTTGCGGCTCTTGGACGTCATGGCGGACGGGTCCACCGCGCGGCGCGGCGACGGGTCGTACAGCGTGATGTTGGCGGGCGACCCCGTCTCGAGCGGACGTCCCTGCCCGGACAGGCGGCCGATGCGGGCGGGCCGGTACGACATGCGGTCGGCGACCCCGGCCCAGTCGAGCAGCCCGGTGTCGACCATGGCCTCCTGGACGACCGGCAGCGCGGTCTCCAGCCCGATCATGCCCATCGCGGCGACCGCCCACTCGGTCTCCTTGGCCTCGACCGGGTGCGGGGCGTGGTCGGTGGCGACGCAGTCGATCGTCCCGTCGGCGAGCGCGGCGCGCAGCGCGGCGACGTCCGCGGCGGTGCGCAGCGGCGGGTTCACCTTGAAGATCGGGTCGTAGGACTCGGCGCGCGCGTCGTTCAGCAGCAGGTGGTGGGGGGTGACCTCGGCGGTCACCGGGCAGCCCTTGCTCTTGGCCCACCGCAGGATCTCCACGGACCCGGCGGTCGAGACGTGGCAGACGTGCAGCCGCGACCCGACGTGCTGGGCGAGCAGGACGTCCCGGGCGATGATCGCCTCCTCGGCGACCGCGGGCCAGCCCGCCAGCCCGAGCGCGGCCGACATCTCGCCCTCGTTCATCTGCGCGCCCTCGGTGAGCCGCGGCTCCTGCGCGTGCTGCGCGACGACGCCGTCGAACGCCTTCACGTACTCCAGCGCGCGCCGCATGATGACGGCGTCGGACACGCAGTGCCCGTCGTCGGAGAACACCCGGACGGACGCGGCCGAGTCGGCCATCGCGCCGAGTTCGGCGAGCTGCTCGCCCGCGATGCCGCGGGTGACGGCGCCGACCGGCTGCACGTCGCAGTATCCGGCCTCGCGGCCGAGCCGCCACACCTGCTCGACGACGCCCGCGGTGTCGGCGACCGGGTCGGTGTTGGCCATCGCGTGCACGGCGGTGAACCCGCCCATCGCGGCGGCCTTCGTGCCGGACTCGACGGTCTCGGCGTCCTCGCGTCCGGGCTCGCGCAGGTGCGTGTGCAGGTCGACCAGGCCGGGCAGCGCGATCAGCCCGGCGGCGTCGACGACCTGCGCGCCCGGCGCGTCCAGGCCGGTGCCGATCGCGGCGATGACGCCGTCGCGGACGAGGACGTCGGCGGGCTCGCCGCCGAGGATCCGGGCGCCCCTGATGAGAGTTTCCGTCACTGGGAGACCTCCTGGCCGATGGCGGGCTCGGAGCCTCCGAGCAGCAGGTAGAGCACGGCCATCCGGGCGCTGACGCCGTTGGCGACCTGCTCGACGATGGTGGAGCGGACGGAGTCGGCGACCTCGGCGGCGATCTCGACGCCGCGGTTCATCGGGCCGGGGTGCATGACGATCGCGTGGTCGGGCAGCTGCGCCATCCGCTCGGCGTCCAGGCCGTAGCGGCGGCTGTACTCGCGGACGGTCGGGAAGTACGCGGCGTTCATCCGCTCCTGCTGGACGCGCAGCATCATGACCACGTCGCTCTTCGGCAGGACGTCGTCCAGGTCGTAGGACACCCGGCACGGCCACGTGCCGATCGCGACCGGCAGCAGCGTCGGCGGCGCGACCACGGTCACGTCGGCGCCGAGCGTGTCCAGCAGCAGCACGTTGGAACGCGCCACCCGGCTGTGCAGCACGTCGCCGACGATCGTGATCTTGCGGCCGTCGAGGTCGCCGAGGCGGCGGCGCATCGTGAACGCGTCCAGCAGCGCCTGCGTCGGGTGCTCGTGGGTGCCGTCCCCGGCGTTGACGACGCTGCCCTGCACCCAGCCCGCGAGCCGGTGCGGGGCGCCGGACGCGCCGTGCCGGACGACGACGCCGTCGGCGCCCATCGCCTCCAGCGTCAGCGCGGTGTCCTTCAGGCTCTCGCCCTTGGACACGCTGGACCCCTTCGCGGAGAAGTTGATGACGTCCGCCGACAGCCGCTTCGCGGCCGCCTCGAACGAGATCCGGGTGCGGGTGGAGTCCTCGAAGAACAGGTTGACGACGGTGCGGCCGCGCAGCGTCGGCAGCTTCTTGATGGAGCGGCCCGCGATCTGCGCCAGCTCCTCGGCGGTGTCGAGGACCAGCAGCGCGTCGTCGCGGGTCAGATCGGCGGCGGAGATCAGATGGCGTTTCACTCGGCACCTCCCGCCGGTGCGGTGGTCGGGGCGGACACCGGGGAGCCCACCGGCTCGGGCACCGGGCCGAGCAGCACGGCGTCGCGGCCGTCGTTCTCCTCCAGCAGCACCTTGACGGTCTCGCGCATCGACGTCGGCAAGTTCTTGCCCACGTAGTCGGCGCGGATCGGCAGCTCGCGATGGCCGCGGTCGACCAGGACGGCGAGCTGCACGGCGCGCGGCCGGCCGAGGTCGTTCAGGGCGTCGAGGGCCGCGCGGACCGTCCGTCCGGAGAACAGGACGTCGTCGACCAGGACCACGACGCGGTCGTCGATGCCGTCGGAGGGCAGTTCGGTGCGGCCGAGGGCGCGCGCGGGACGCATCCGCAGGTCGTCCCGGTACATGGTCACGTCGAGCGAGCCCCACGGCACCGGACGGCCCTCCACCTCGCGCAGCAGGCCCGCCAGCCGTTCGGCCAGCGTCACCCCGCGCGTCTGGATGCCCAGCAGCAGGACGTCGTGCCCGCCCTTGGTGCGTTCGAGGATCTCGTGCGTGATTCGGGTCAGCGCGCGGCGGATGTCGGGACCCTCCAGAACGGCCTTGGGCCGGGGGTCACCCTCCGCGGCGCGCGACCCCACAGGCCGCGGGGGCCTGGAGGCAGCATTCACCTCGGAAACCTCCTTTCCCGCCTCACTGGACGGGCCTTAAAGGACGTCTTGTCCCCCACACGTTAGCAGTCGGCCGGAGCTGCCCCGACCCCGGGCGGGCCCGTATCATCGCTGGTGAGAGGGGTCACACTCGGCCGGTCGGACGGGCCGGACGGGCGCCGCGGCGCCTTCCCCGCGGGGCTCGGCGGCCCGCGGGCGGTCCGGATCGAGACCTGCGGATTCGACCGCTTTTTTCCAATCGGCTTGACCTGGGGCCCTCTCCGTTTTACCGTCACTGTCCGTAACCATCCTTGGAGACGGGGTCTTGGGGCCAATTGGCTTCGGGATTCTGTCGGTTCCCGGCTCCGGCCGGGAACCGAACGACGACGAAAGTGAGCCTGGGGGGCCAAGAATGCCGTCTGAATACGCAAAGGCTCTCGGCGCGCGCTGCGCGCCATCCGCACCCAGCAGGGCCTGTCCCTGCACGGCGTGGAAGAGAAGTCCCGAGGCCGCTGGAAGGCCGTCGTCGTGGGTTCGTACGAGCGGGGCGACCGCGCCGTCACCGTTCAGAAGCTGGCCGAGCTCGCCGATTTCTATGGCGTGCCGGTTTCCGAGTTGCTGCCCGGCGGAGCCGCGCCGAGCCCGCTCGGGCCTACACCGAAGCTCGTGATCGACCTCGAGCGTCTGCAGCAGCTTCCGAAGGACAAGGCCGGTCCTCTCGCCCGTTACGCCGCGACGATTCAGAGCCAGCGGGGCGACTACAACGGAAAGGTCCTGTCGATCCGCCAGGAAGACCTGCGATCACTCGCGGTCATCTACGACAAGTCCCCGACGGAGCTGACCGAGGAGCTCATCTCCTGGGGCGTCCTCGACCCGGAGGCGCGCCGCGCCGTCGAGTCGTTCTGACGCGTCCGCTCCGCCCGTCGTGACGGGGGCCCGGCTCCGGCCGGGCCCCCGTCCGCGTGCGGCCAGCAGCGCCAGCGGCAGCACGGCGGCCATCGCCGCCGCGCTCAGCGCGAACCCGGCGGTGAACCCGCGGTCCCCCGGCACCCCCGCCACGATCACCGCGCTGACCTGCGTGCCCAGCGACGCCCCGACCGTCCGGATCAGGGTGTTGACGCCCGTCGCGGCGCCCGTCTCCCCCGCCGGGACGGCCAGCACGACCAGCGTCGCCACCGCCGCGTAGGCGAGGCCGAGCCCCACACCGCGCGCGATGCCGCCCACGTACAGGTGCCACAGCTCCGAATGCGCGACCGTGACGAACGCGTAGCCCGCGCCCGTCAGCGCCGCCCCGCCGAACAGCACCGCCCGCGACCCGATCCGCCGGTCCAGCGCGCCCGCCACCGCGCCCGCGACGGTCATCCCGATGCTCGCGGGCAACTGCAGCACCGCCGCCTGCGTCGCGGTGCCCCCGAAGCCGTACCCGGTGGCCTCCGGAAGCTGGACCAGCAGCGGGAACAGCAGCCCGCCCGCCATCAGCGCGTACCCCGACAGCAGCGACGCCGCGTTGGCCGTCCACACGCCCCGCAGCCGCATGACGCGCGGGTCCACGAGGGGCTCGCGCACGCGCGTCTCGACCCGCAGCCAGACGACGGCCGTCACCGCCGACGCCGCGAGCAGCCCCAGCACGCCCGGCGACGTCCAGCCCCAGAACGTCCCCTGGGTGAGCGCCGCCAGCCCCGCCACGAGCCAGCCCGCGAACAGCACCGCGCCCCACCAGTCGACCCTGGCGCCCTTCCGGGACGGCGAACGCGGCACGATCCACCACGCCGCGAGCAGCCCCGGCACCAGCCCGAGCACCGGCACCCACAGCAGCCAGCGCCAGCCGAGCAGGTCGATGATCGGGCCCGCCATGCACCACGACAGGGCGCCGCCGAGCCCCAGCATCGACGACATCAGCCCCACCGCGGACGCCGTCCGCTCGGCGGGCACCACGTCGCGGATGATCGTGTACGCGAGCGGGAACACGCCCGCGCCGACGCCGCTCAGCACCCGTCCGGCCAGCATGACCGGCAGGTTCCCCGCCGACGCGGCCACGACCATCCCGGCCGTCGCCGCCGCGAGCACCGCCAGCAGCACCCGCCGCGGCCCGTACAGGTCGCCGAGCCGTCCGACCACCGGCGTCGCCACGGCCGCCGACAGCGTCATCGCCGTCAGCGCCCACGCCGCCCCCGCCGCCGTCGTGCCGAGCCCCGCCTGGATCTGCGGCAGCGCGGGGGTGACGACCGCCATCGACAGCGAGTACGCCGCCACGCCGAGGAACGCCAGCAGCGGCACCAGTCCCCGCCCGTCGCGCGCCGCCACGTCCGTCACCCCTTACTTCGCCCTCCTAACAATCTCATATGCCCACAAAAGCCACGCGATGAGTTTCGGGTTCCGGCCGGGTCGGTAACGGTGCGCACACGATCTGGGAGGCGGCGCATGTTCAAGAACACGAAGGCGTTCAGCGGGTTCTCGGTGGACGACGTCCCGGCCGCACGGAAGTTCTACGGCGAGGTCCTCGGCCTCGACGTGTCCGAGGAACACGGCATGCTCACGCTGCACATCGCGGGCGGCCGCGACACGCTCGTCTACCCGAAGGAGAACCACGTACCGGCGACGTTCACCATCCTGAACTTCCCGGTGGACGACATCGAGACGGCCGTCGACGGGCTCGCCGCGCGCGGCGTCGCGTTCGAGCACTACGAAGGCCGCACGGACGAGAAGGGGATCATGCGCGAGAACGGCCCGCTCATCGCGTGGTTCAAGGACCCGGCGGGCAACACCCTCTCGGTCCTGCAAGAAGACTGACCCGCTGCCGCCCGAATACCCCGCGGGGCGCAGACGACGGGTCGGTGCGGGGTGCCGGGGGCGTCACACCACGAGAAGCAAGCCGACCTGACCACAGTCGTAGCGGAGCGCAGACGACGGGTCGGGGGCACCGGCCGGGACGCGAACCGAACGGGACTGACTCAGGGCTCCCCGGCGACGCCGCGGGCGCGCAGATCGTCGATCTCGTCCTCGGCCAGCCCGAGGACGTCCCGCAGGACCCCGGCGGTGTCCTCGCCCAGCGTCGGCGCGGGGACGGGCGGCGCCTGGCCGCCGAACACCAGCGGGGAACCCGGCGCGAGGTGCGGGCCGACGCCGGGCTGGTCGACCGTGCCCACGAGGGGCCGCCCGTCCATATCGGCGGCGACCTCCCCGAAGTCCCGGTATCTCGACCACAGCACCGACGTGCCCCGCAGGCCGTCCTCGACCTCCGCGCACGTCCGCCCCGCGAACCAGGAGGCGAGGACGCCGCCGATCGCCTCCCGGTGCCGGTACCGGTCCCCGGCGGTCCCGAAGTCCGCCCGCAGCGCCCGTTCGAGCGCCTCGACGACCTCCCCGAGCCCGGTCGCCGACACGAGGTCGCGCCACTGCCGTCCGGTGACCACGGCGACCATCACGCGCCCGTCCGCCGTGCCGAAGTCGCGCCCGAACTCGCCGTACAGCTGGTTGCCGAGCCGCTCGCGCGGCGTCCCGAACTGCGCCTCCGCGAGGTACCCCAGGTTGCCCGCGGTCGCCAGCGCGACGTCGTCGAGGGCGACGCGGAGCCTGCTCCCCTCGCCCGTCCGGAGCCGGTGCCGGTCCGCCGCGAGGAGCCCCGCCGCCAGGTAGAGCCCGCACACCACGTCCCACACCGGCAGCGCGTGGTTGACCGGCGCGCCGTCCCGTCCGGTGACCGCCGGGAACCCGGACGCCGCGTTCACCGTGTAGTCGACCGCGGTGCCCCCGTCGCGCGCCCGAGGAGCTGGACGTGCACGAGGTCGGGACGCGGCGCCGCCAGCTCGTCCGGCCCGAGCCCGTCGCGCGGCGGCGCGTTCGTCAGCACGGTCCCGCACTCGGCCGCGAGCCGCGCCACGATGCCGCGTCCCTCGGCGGACCGCAGGTCCGCGGTCACCGACCGCTTCCCCTTGTTGAGCCCGGCCCAGTACAGGCTCCGCCCGGACGGCGCCAGCGGCCACCGGTCGATGTCCGGCCCGCCCCCGACCGGGTCCACCCGGATCACCTCGGCGCCGAGCTGCGCGAGCGTCATCCCGCCGAGCGGCGCGGCGACGAAGCTGGAGATCTCGACGATGCGCATCCCGGCGAGCGGCAATAGTGCGTCCACCCGCAAATCCCTATCACCCGCCCCGAACCGGCGCGGTGAGCGGGGCCGGGGCGGTGCTCGGTGAGGGGAGCGGGCCGCCCCGGCCCGCGCGGAGCGGTCCCGGGGAGGTGGGACGCGCCCCTGGGGAGGGGTCAGTTCGCGTCGGTGAACGGGAGGGCGGGCTGGCCCGCGATGCCGAGGGAGTCCTCGACGAGGGAGACGAAGATCTCGGCGTCGTGCAGGAGTTCCTCGGCTTCGCGGACGGTGACGGCGCGGGGCAGGCCCGCCTCGGCGGCGGCGCGCTTGTCGGCGCCGGCGGCGAAGAAGGCGGCCCACTCGCGCAGGGCGGGCTCGGCTTCGGGCAGCAGCACCCACACGCTGCGGGGGCGGCCGCGGTGGTGCGTCTCCACG
>NZ_MKJY01000155.1 GCF_001942465.1 Actinomadura sp. CNU-125 | reverse complement strand
GCGGGCGGTGGGCGTCGCGCGGTGGGTGGTGCGTGGTGCGTGGTGGGCGTGGCGCGGTGGGTGGTGCGTGGTGCGTGGCGGGCGTGGCGCGGTGGGCGGCGGGCGCAGCTTCTTCCAACACAAGGTTGCCGACGCCGAGCGAATCGTCCGGTCGGCAGCGGACGGCGGCTGCGGCGTCTTCCAGCACAAGGTTGCCGACGCCGAACGAATCCTCCGGTGCGCGGAGGCGGCGGGTTGACGGTGCGGGGGCGGGGTCAACGGTAGTCGTCCTCGTCGATGGGGACTTCGCGGTTCTGCTCGGCGGTGTCGGCCTCGTCGGCGTCCATCGAGACGTGCGGGACGGCGTCGGGGCGGTCCTCGCTCTCGTCGAGGACGGCGCGCTGTTCGGCGGCGTCGGCCTCCGGGGTGTCGTCGGGGACCCGCTGCGTCGGTTCGTCGGTCTCGCTCATCGCGCTTCCTCCTCTGGTGCGGCGAGAGGTCCGGCCAGTTCCCGCAGCGGCGCCTCGACGGACTCGCCGTACGTCGGGAACGCGTGCACGACGTCGGCGAGCAGGCCCAGCGGCGTCTCCGCGCGAATGGCCAGCGCGATCTCGCTCATCCACTCCTCGGCGTGGAGCCCGGCCGCGGCGGCGCCGATCAGCAGTCCGCGGGAGCGGTCGGCGTACAGCTCCACCCGGCCGCGGTCGTCGGCCTCGACCGCCGCCCGGGCCGTTGCGGCGAGGTCGTACCCGGCAGTGCGGAGGTCTATGCCGAGTTCGGCCGCCCGTCCCGGCGTGACGCCGACCGCGTACACCGTCGGCGTGGTGTAGACGACGCGGGGAATCGCGCGGTAGTCGGCTTCGCGGTGGCTTCCGAGAATGTTCGAGAGGGCTACGTCCGCCTGGTAGCGGGCCGCGTGCGTCGTACGGGCGATGCCCGTGACGTCGCCCGCGGCCCACACACCCCCCTCGGCGCCCTGCACGCGGCACGTCTCGTCCACGGGGACGCCATCGCCGGGGGACACGGGGACGCCGAGCGCGTCGAGGCCGAGGCCGGCGTGCGGGGGCGGCGCCCGCGGCGACGAGGACGCGGTCGGCGTCGAAGGTGCCGCCGTCCGACAGCCAGAGCCGCAGGCCGGACTCCTTGCGTTCGATCTGCGCGACGTGCGCGCCGAGCCGCAGGTCGACGCCCGTCCGGCGCAGCGCGTCGGCGAGGACGTCGCCCGCGAACGGGGCCTCGGCGGTCAGCAGCCGCCCGGACGACTCGACGACCGCGACCTGCGAGCCGAACGACGCGTACACCTGCGCGAGCTCGCAGCCGACGGGGCCGCCGCCGAGGACGACCAGGCGGCGGGGCAGGTCGGGGACGGTCAGCGCGTCGTCGCTCGTCCACAGCGGGACGTCGGCGAGGCCGTCCACGGGCGGGATCACCGGTTCGCTGCCGGTGCAGACGGCCAGTTCGCCGTAGCCGTGTTCGGTGCCGTCGACCTCGACGCGGCCGGGGCCGGTGATGCGGCCGCGGCCGCGCAGCAGGGTCACGCCCGCCTCGGCCATCCGGGCGGCGGCGCGGTCGTCGGTGCGGCCGCCGGTCAGCCCGTCCCGGCGGGCCACCGCCAGTTCCCACGGTTCCCCGCGCCGCGCCGCCAGCAGCAGCGCCTTGGACGGGACGTCCGCGAAGTACGGCGACACGCCGCCGACCAGGCGGTCCTCGACGAGTGCGACGTCGCGCCCGGCGCGGGCGAGGCCCGCGGCGATGCGTTCCCCGGCGGTTCCGCCGCCGAGCACCACGGCGTCGTAGTGATGGTTCAACTCCCCGGTCCCTTCCCCCACGTGATGCCCCCGGCACTCATAGTGGCGGAAGGTGATGCCGGAGCGTGCCGGTTTCGACACATACGGACGTCAGGGGAGCGCCGGACGGTCCGTGGCGAGGAGGGGTTCGAGCAGGTCGCCGTGCGCGTCGATGCGGTCGAGGGCCTGACCGGGGGTGAAGACGAGGTCGGCGGCGTCCTTGCAGGCGCCCAGCTCGTCCCAGGTGAGGGGCGTGGAGACGGTCGGGCTCGCGGCGGCGCGGAGGGAGTACGGCGCGACGGTCGTCTTGGCGGGGTTGTTCTGGCTCCAGTCGACGAACACCTTGCCCTTGCGGAGGCGTTTCTCCATCTTCGCGACGACGAGGTCGCGGTGCTCTTCCGCGAGCCGCTGAGCCGCGGCCTTGGCGTACTCGGACGTCCGGTCGGCCTGCGCGGGCTGCTTGATCGGGACGTACAGGTGCAGGCCCTTCTTGCCGCTCGTCTTGGGGTACGACTCCAGGCCGTCTTCTGCGAGCAGGTCACGGAGCATGGTGGCGACCTCGCACGCTTCGACGACGGTGGCGGGCGGCCCCGGGTCGAGGTCGTAGACCAGGAGGTCCGGGGTGTGCACTTTGCCTCGCGGTCCGACCTTCCACTGGGGGACGTGCAGTTCCAGGGCCGCGAGGTTCGCGCACCAGACGAGCGTGGCCAGATCGTCGACGACGACGTAGTCGACCGTGTCGCGTCCCATGGTGCTGCCCGGGGACGGGACGGTCGCGGTGCGCACCCAGTCGGGAGTGTGGGAGGGCGCGTTCTTCTCGAAGAACTTGCCCCCGTCCACGCCGTCGGGCCAGCGGATGCGGGTCGCGGGACGGTCCTTCAGGTGCGGCAGCATGACCGGTGCGACCCGCGCGTAATAGTCGATGACCTCGCCCTTGGCGAAGTCGGGGTAAAGATTCTTGTCGAGGTTGGAGAGGCTCAGGGTCCTTCCGTCGACCTCCACCCTCTTACTGCTCACTCGTGACCTCCAGGGGGTCCTTGTCGTCCCGCAGCCCCCGCCAGGAAGGGAACCGCAGGCGGCCGTCCCTGGTGCGGGCGCTGTAGGCGACCTCCCCGACGAGGTTGGGCTCAACCCACTGCGCGTCCCGGGCGAACTCGCGCGGGACGGGCTCGTCGTAGGGGCTCGTCGGACGTCGCAGCGGCCAGAGGAGTTCGTACAGTTCGTCCAGGAACCGGTCCGAGAAGCCGGTGCCGACGTGACCGACGAACTCCAGACGGCCTTTGCCGTCGTACTCGCCCAGTAGGAGCGACCCCACTCCGCCTTCGCGTCGTCCCTTACCGGGCTTCCAACCGCACACGATCACTTCGCGCGTGAGGAAGTTCTTTACCTTCCGCCAGAAGTCGACCCTGCGTCCTGGCCGGTATGGGGAGTCGAGCCGTTTGGCGAGCACTCCCTCCAGGTGCTGCTCCCGGGTGAAGGCGAGCAGCTCCGCGACCTGCTCGGCGTCGTCGCCGTCCAGGTACGGGGGGACTTCGACGGGGCCGCTGCCCGCGAGGTCCAGGCCCGCCAGGAGCGCGCGACGTTCCGAGTACGGGGTGTCGAACAGGACGTACCCGTCCAGGTAGAGCAGGTCGAACACGACGTACCGGACCGGGACGTCCCGGACGAGCCGCGGGTCGGGGTGCGCCACGTGCATCCGCCGCTGCAGCCGCTCGAAGCTCGGCCTGCCCTGCTCGAACGCCACGACCTCGCCGTCCAGGACGGCGTCGTGCCCCGGCAGCAGGTCCACCAGCGCGGACAGTTCGGGGTAGCGGGACGCGACGTCGCCGCCGCGCCGCCCGGTCGCGCGCACGCCGTCCGCCGACACCTGCGCCACGGCGCGGACGCCGTCCCACTTCAGCTCCAGGCCCCAGCGCGCGCCGTCGCCGGGCAGCTCACCGGTGGCGGCCATCATGGGCTCGACGGGCCAAGGCATGGTCATATCCGCGTCTTACCCGGAGCCCGCGCAAAGGAAAAGGATCAAGGGCGCGTTGTGTCGCAAATGCGCCCTCGGCGGGACGCTACGCGCGTGACCTGCGGGGTAGGGGTTGCTCATGCGCAGTATCTGGAAGGGGTCGATCTCGTTCGGGCTGGTGACGATACCCGTGAAGGTCTACTCGGCGACCGAGCAGCGGGACGTCAGCTTCCACCAGGTGCACCGCGAGGACGGCGGCCGCATCAAGTACAAGCGGGTCTGCAGCGTCGACGGCGAGGAGGTGCCCTACGCCGACATCGCCAAGGGCTACGAGCTGCCCAGCGGCGAGATGGTCATCCTCACCGACGAGGACTTCGCCGACCTGCCGCTGTCGTCGAGCCGCCGCATCGACGTCCTCCAGTTCGTCGAGCAGGAGGAGGTCGACCCGATCTACTTCGCGAAGTCGTACTACCTGGAACCGGACGCGCAGGGCGCCAAACCGTACGTGCTGCTGCGGGACGCGCTGGAGAGTTCGGAGCAGGTCGCGATCGTGAAGATCGCGCTGCGGCAGCGGGAGTCGCTGGCGACGCTGCGGGTGCGCGGCGGCGTGTTCGTCCTGGAGACGATGCTGTGGCCGGACGAGGTCCGCACCCCCGACTTCCCGTTCCTGGAGGAGGACATCGAGGTCCGCAAGCAGGAACTGTCGATGGCGACGTCGCTGATCGAGTCGATGGAGGGCGACTTCGACCCGTCCGAGTACAAGGACGCCTACCGCGAGGCGCTGCAGGCCGTCATCGACGCGAAGATCGAGGGACGGGAGGTGGCGCGGCCCGCCGAGGAGGCCGCGGAGGAGCCCGCCGCCGACCTCCTCAGCGCGCTGCGCGCCAGCGTGGAGGCCGCGAAGAAGAGCCGCGGCGGGGAGAAGGCGGGGGAGAAGGCGCCGGCGAAGAAGGCGCCCGCGCGCAAGAAGTCGTCGTCGTCCGGCGGGGCGAAGAAGGAGACGGCGAAGAAGGAGCCCGCCAAGGGGCGCGGCCGCAAGTCCGCCTGACGGACCGCCGGGGCGGTGCCCGCCACCGGGTCTCGGTGACGGGCACGCACCCACGCCGCGGTCAGAAGAACACCGCGTCCGTGCAGATGAGGCGCGAGCCGGCGTCACCGGTCTTCGGGTTCGTGACGCGCTCGTGAATGACGACCGACCGCGCGTCCTTCTGGTCGACCCGCCAGGGCACCCGCGCCGTCGCGTGCCCCTTGCCGCCCTTCCCGACCTTGAAGTCGAGCCAGATCTCCTTCTTGCGGAGCGGGGCGCCCTTCTCGGCGTTCGGGTTCTGGTAGTGGGCACCGGCCGCCGCGGGCTTCAGGCCGCACTTGTTCTCGTGGACGTGCGCGCCGAGCGTCTTCCCCCGGTACTTGTGCGGGAAGCCGGACGCCTTGAGCCGCACGGTCGTCCCGCGCCCGTCGAACTCCGTGGTGACCTTCGTGACGACCTTCTTGAAGTAGGGGTCGTACACGTAGGTCGGGCCGCCCACCGTGTGCGTGCGGACCTTGTGGTCGCCCTTGCCGCCGTGGCCGTGGTGGCCCTTGGCGTCGTGGTGGCCCTTGGTCTCGTGGTGCGCCTTGCCGTCGTGGTGGGCCTTGCCGTCCTGCTGGCCCTCCTCGTCGTTCTGGCCCCAGTCTTGGCCGGTCCAGTCGAACAGGGCCTGGTGGTGCTGGTGGCCTTTGCCTCCGTGGTCGTCATCGGGGCACGCCATGGCGGGCGAGGCGAACGGCAGCACGGCGGCGCCGGCCGCGGCCAGCGTGACGGCGGCCCGGGCGGCAGTCGCATGGGTGGTCCTCTCCGTAAGTACCGGTCCGCGATGACCGGTGGCTCACGATCTTCCTCACGGAGAGTGACGCACGCACGGACTCACATGCCCTGACCAGGTCAAAAGACCCCCACACCAGGGTGGGGGTCTTAGCCGGTCAGGCGTCGCGCTTGACCGCCAGGACCCGGACGAGCGCGGCCGCGGCGGCCTCCGCGTCCGTGCAGGGGGCGATGCGCTCGCCCCAGCCGTAGCGGTACGACCAGGTGCGGTCGTGTGCTTCCTGGACGGCGATGACCGATTCGTTCATCGCGGGCATGGCGGGGTTGGCGACCAGTGCGCTGGGCCAGCGGTCCGCGTGCGCCGACACCTCGACCGTCCAGCCGCGCGAGCGCAGCACGTCGGTCAGGTGCTCCAGGTGTCCGAGGGCTTCTTCGGCCTCGGTGAGCGCCAGCACGGGCATGGTGATGCCTCCAAGGGAACGTCCCATGAGCGGTGAGAGAGCACGCCGGGCAGGCTCCGTCGCGGCGCGCGTCACGCGCGGGCAGCCGGGCGAATCGCGTTCAGTCTCCCCCCGCTCATGGGCGAGCACAAGCGCTTTCGCACACTTGGCGGTGCGTTTGCGGTGTCCGGACGATCAGCGCACCGGGACCGGGGGTGCGACCGGGGCCTCGGGGGGCGGCGCGTCGCTCTCCTTGATCCCGTACCGGCCGTAGAGCCGGGCGAGGGGGCCGGGCGCCCACCAGTTCGCGCGGCCGAGCAGCCGCATCGCGGCCGGGACGAGCAGGGCCCGCACGATCGTGGCGTCCACGAGGATCGCGACGACCATCCCGACGCCCGTCATCTTGATGAACGTGATGCCGGACGTCGCGAACGCGCCGATGACCACGATGAACAGCAGCGCCGCGCTGGTGATGATCGCGCCGGTGCGCTGCACGCCGGCCGCGACGGCCGCGGTGTTCGACCCGGTCAGGTCGTACTGCTCGCGGACGCGCGACAGCAGGAACACCTCGTAGTCCATCGAGATCCCGAACAGCATCGCCAGCATCAGGATCGGCATCGCGGGCGCGATCGCGCCGGTCGCGGTGAAGTCCAGGAGGCCGGACAGGTTGCCGTCCTGGAAGATCAGCACGACGACGCCGAAGGTGGCGGCGAGCGACAGGGCGTTCATCACGATCGCCTTCAGCGGCAGCACGACCGACCCGAACGCGAGGAACAGCAGCGCGAACGTGGCCGCGCCGACGAGCAGCCCGACCCACGGCAGCGTCGCGCCGACGCTGGCGAGCTGGTCGACGACGGTCGCGGTGGCGCCGCCGACGTGCACGTCCGCGCCGGGCGGCGGCGGGACGTCCCGGACGCGTTCGACCAGGTCGCGGGCCTCGTCGGAGTTCGGGTCGGCGGTGTAGGCGAGCGCGATGCGGGTGGTGTCGCCGCCCGTGCCGCCGTTCGTGCCGGTGACGGCCGCGCCGGTGACGCCGTCGAGCGCGCCCAGGCGGTCCCCGTACGCCTGGACCGCGGTCCGGTCGGACGTCCCGGTCACGACGGCCTCGATGGGGTTCGTCGAACCGCCGGGGTACCGGGTTTCGAGGGCTTCGGCGACGACGCGGGCCTCCGCGTCGGCCGGCAGGACCTTGGCGTCCACGCCGCCCCAGTTGATGCCGAGGAAGGGCGCGCCGAGCGCGAGGAGCAGCGCGACGGTGGCGGTGGCGTAGACGACCGGGCGGCGCATGACGCTGTGCGCGAGCCGTCCCCACCAGCCCTCGCCGCGCCCCGTGCCGGACGGCTTGCGGCGGAACGACAGCGCGTTCACCCGGGGGCCGAGGACGGCGAGCAGCGCGGGCAGCACGGTCAGCGCGCCGATCATGCAGACGAAGACGGTGGCGATGCCGCCGTAGCCCATCGACCGCAGGAACGTCTGGTCGAAGAGGAGGAGCCCGGACAGCGAGACCGCGACGGTGACGCCGGAGACCGCGACGGTCCGTCCGGCGGTGGCCATGGTGGCGGCGAGGGCGTCGGCGCGGTCGCGACGCCCGATCTCCTCGCGGAACCGGCTCACCATGAACAGTCCGTAGTCGATGGCGAGGCCGAGCCCGAGGAAGGTGGTGATGTTCACCGCGAAGATGGACACGTCCGTCATGTAGGTCAGGACGTGCAGTGCGGTGAACGAGCCGAGGATCGCCAGGCCCCCGATCAGCAGCGGCAGGCTCGCCGCGACCAGCCCGCCGAAGATCAGCACCAGCAGGACGAGCAGTACCGGCAGCGAGATCATCTCGGCGCGGGCGATGTCCTGCGACACCCGGTCGTTGATCGCGACGTTCGTCGCGACGGCGCCGCCGACCCGCGCGGTCAGCCCGCCGCCGACCTCGGTCAGCCCGTCCTTGATCGCCTCGTAGCTCTCCTCGCGTTCCGCGTCGTCGGCCCCGGCCAGCCGCAGGACGGCGTAGGTGCCGGTGCGGTCCGCGTCGACGAACCGAGGCGCCCCGGTCGTCCAGTACGTGGCGGTCGAGGTGACTTCGTCCTTCGGCAGGTCGGCGAGGGCCGCTTCGACGGCCGTCCGGTACGCGGGGTCGTCGACCGTCATGTCGCCCCGGTAGAGGACGACGACGTCCGCGGCGTCGCGCCCGAGGTCGCGTTCGGCGATCGCCGCCGCCCGGTCGCTCTCGCTGCCCGGCGTGTCGAAGCCGCCGGACGGGCTCAGCGCGCCGAAGACGCCGGTGCCCCACACGCCCGCGAACACCAGCGCGGCTCCCGCGACGGCGAGCACCCAGCGGCGCCGCCGCTCCACCCATCGTCCCCATCTGTCGAACACGGCCGACCCCCATTACACTCGGTCACGAAAGTGAATGCCGTTAACTGCGAACACCGTAAACTTCGCATAACCTGTTCACTTTCGTCAACGGTGTATGTGCGGGATCATGCGGGAACGACAGGGGACCGCCGGTTGAACGGAAGGTCGAACGGAAGGAGGACGGCGCAGTGGCGACACGGCGAGACCGGTTGCGGGCGGCGACGGTCCGGGAGATCTCCGAGACCGCTCGCCGGATCCTCATCGAGCAGGGGCCCGACGCGGTGACGCTCCGCGCCATCGCCCGCGAGATGGGCATGACCGCCCCCGCCCTGTACCGCTACTTCGGCAGCCACGGCGAGCTGCTGCGGCACCTCATCGGCGAGATCTTCACCGAGCTCACCGCCGAGCTGATCGCCGCCGCCAAGGGCGTCCCGCCCGACGACATGAGCGCGAAGTTCCTGGAGGTCGCGCGGCAGTTCCGCCGCTGGGCCCACGCCCACCCCCGCGAGTACGCGCTGCTGTTCGGCGTGCCGGTGCGCGGCGCGGGCGAGCAGGACGAGACCGACTTCGCCCAGGAGTGCGCCCGCCAGTTCGGCTGGACGTTCATGTCCCTGTTCCTCGAACTGTGGAAGAAGCGGCCGTTCCCCGTCCCGGCCGACGACGACATCCCCGCCGACCTGCGCGACCAGCTCGCCCGCTACCGCGCCGACCTCGGCGTCTCGCTGCCGCTGGGCGTCGTCCTGCAGTTCCTCAAGTGCTGGGTCCGGCTGCAGGGCGCCGTCAGCCTCGAAGTCTTCGGCCACCTCGAATTCGCCCTGGACGACCCCGAGCCCATGTTCGAGCTGATGCTCGGCGAGCTCGCCGCGATCCTGAACCTGCCCTACGCGCCGCCCGGGTCCGCGCCGCCGTCCGCCTCCTGAACCGCCGCGCCGAGCGCCCGCAGCACCGCCGTCCCGTCCCCGGCCCACACCAGGCCCAGCGCCGACTCCGGCAGCCCGCCGACCGGGACGAACGCGACATCGCCCCGCCGGTTGTGGTGCGCCGTCGCGTCGCACAGCAGCATCGCGCCGCGTCCCGCCCCGACGAGCGTCAGCCCCTCCTGGAGCGTGCGGACGCCGTCCTCGTGCGGGATCGCGCGCCCGTCCGGCGTCGCGGCCGGGCAGTGGAACCGCCGCCAGTACCCGGGGGCGGGGCCGTCGACCGGGATGAGCGGGGTGCGGGCGATGTCCTCGGCCGCCAGCCGCGCGCGCCGCGCGAACGGATGCCCGGCGGGCACCGCGAGCGTCATCGGCCGCCGGGAGAACGCCGCGCCCACCGTCAGGTCGGGCTCGGCGACGGGCAGCAGCACCACCGCCGCGTCGACCTCGCCGCGCCGCAGCGCGCCGAACGGGTCGCCGAGCGGGATCTCGGCGATGTCGACGCGGTGCTCCGGACGGTCCCGGCGCAGCGCCGCGATCGCCCGCGTGACCTGCTCGTACACCGCGCCCTGGAAACCGATGCGGGTGCGCCCGCGCGCGGTCGCCCGCGCCTCCTCGACGACTCCCGCGAGGGCGCCGTAGGCGGGCCGCAGCGACGCCGCGAACGCCTCGCCGGACGCCGTCAGCCGCACCCGGCGGCTCGTCCGCTCGACCAGCCGCGCGCCGATCCGGGTCTCCAGCGACCGCAGGAGCTGGCTGACGCGGCTCTGCGACACGTAGAGCCGCTCGCCGGTCCGCCCGAAGTGCAGTTCCTCGGCGAGGACCAGGAAGCACTCCAGCTCCCGGATCTCCAGCCCCACGGCGCCCCCTCCGGCCTGCATCGATGAGTCACGCTCATCGAAGTATGAGGGATCCGGCGTTGTTCGGCGCCTCCCCGGACCGTGGGATGGGCGACATGCACGAAGTTTCCGATTCCGTGGGGACGGCCGAACGCACCGGCGGCCGCGCCCCGGTACTCGCCGTCGCGGCGGGCACGTTCACCGTGGTCACCGCCGAGATGATGCCCGTGGGCCTGCTCACCCCGATCGGCGCGTCCCTCGACGTCGGCGCGGGCACGGCCGGATGGACGCTGACCGTCACCGGCCTCGTCGCCGCCGCGTCCGCCCCGTTCGTCCCGCGCGCCGCGCGCCCGACCGCGGCACCGCGCTCGTCGTCCTCATGCTGCTGCTCGCGGCGGCGAACCTGCTCGCGGCGTGCGAGCCGAACTTCGGCGTGCTGCTCGCCGCGCTCGTCCTCGTCGGGCTCGGCATGGGCGGCGTGTGGGCCCTCGCCGCGGGCCTCGCGCCCCGGCTCGTCCCGCCGGACTCGGTCGGCGCCGCGACGTCGCTGATCTTCAGCGGGGTCGCGGCGGCGTCCGTCCTCGGGGTGCCGGCGGGCGCGTTCGTCCAGGCGTCGGCCGGGTGGCGTGCGGCCTTCGCGGCCGTCGCGGTCCTCGCCGCGGCCGTCGCGGCGGCGATGGCCGCACTGCTGCCCCGGCTGCCCGCCGCCGAACCGGCGTCCGGTGCCCGCACGGCCCGTCCGTCCCGTGGGCGCCCGGCGGTCGCGACGGGGCTCGCCGTCACGATCCTGCTGGTCACCGGGCACTTCGCCGCGTACACGTTCGTCCGTCCGGTGCTGGAGGAGACCGCGGGCCTCGGGCCGGGCGGCGTCGGCGCCCTGCTGCTCCTGTACGGGGTCGCGGGCGTCGCGGGGAACTTCGCGGCCGGGCTGCGCGCCCCGCACGCGCCCCGCGCGACCCTCGCCGTCCTCGCCGCGGGGCTGGCCGCGGCGGTCGTCCTCGTCCCCGTCGTCGGCACGACGCACGCGGGCGCGTCCGTCCTCATGGTCGTGTGGGGGCTCGCCTACGGCGGCGTGTCGGTGGGCGTGCAGACGTGGCTGCTGGCGGCGTCCGGACCGGACGACGCCGAGCGCGTCACCGCCCTGTTCGTGGGGGTGTTCAACGGCAGCATCGCCCTCGGCGCCTTCGCGGGCGGCCTGGTGACGGACACTGCCGGGACCGGCCCGCTCACGGCCGTCGCCGCCGCCTTGGCCGCCGCCGCGCTCGCCGTCACCCTGACGGCGGCGCGGCGAGGGAGGTGACGCCCATTGCGGTCGCCCGGCAATGCTGAGAACATCTCTCTCGATAGGAAGAATGACGTTCTGCGGGAGGGTGTATGACGGTCTTGGGAGACGCGACGTGAGGGCCGAGGACCAGTTCCACGTCGGCATCGTCGTCGAGGACATCGACGCCGCGCTCGACGAGTACGCCGCGCTGCTCGGCCACGGCTGGACCGTCGAGCTCGGCGGTCCCACCCCGGTGCGGACGCCGGCGGGCGAGACCGTCCTGAACATGCGGTGCGTCTACTCGACGACGACGCCCCGGCTGGAGATCGTCGGGCGCATCCCCGGGACGCTCTGGGAACCCGCCGCGTCCGGCGTCCACCACATCGGCTTCTGGTCCGACGACGTCGCCGCCGACCGCGCCGACCTCGAAGCCCACGGCTACACGCTCGAAGCCGAACGAGTGGGAGCCGACGGCGTCCCGTCGTTCGCGTTCTGCCGGAGCCGGGCGGGCCTGCTCGTCGAACTCGTGAGCCGCGCGTCGCAGCCCGGCCTCGAACGCTGCTGGGGGGAGCCGCGATGACGACCGTGGGGATCGTGACCGGCGCCGGACGCGGCATGGGCCGCGCGTGCGCGCGGCGGCTCGCCGGACGCGTCGACACGCTGCTGCTCGTCGACCGCGACGAGACGTCGGCCGCGAGGCGGCGGACGAGATCGAGGGCGCCGAACCGTTCGTCCTCGACGTCACCGACCCCGGCGGCCTCGCCCGGCTCGCCGAGCGCGCCGGCCGCGCCGGGACGCTGCGCGCCGTCGCGCACGCCGCCGGGATCTCGCCCACGATGGCCGACTGGCGCCGCATCTTCGCCGTCGACCTCGTCGCGACCGCGCGGCTCGCCGAGGCGCTGCGGCCCCTCGCCACCACCGGGACGGCGATGGTGTGCTTCGCGTCGATGGCGCCGGTGATCGCCCGCGTCGACCCGGCACCGGACGCCGCGGCCGTCCTCGACGACCCCCTCGGCGAACGCTTCCTCGACCGGGTGCGCGAGGTGCTCGGCCCGGCCGTCGAGGACCCGGGCGCCGCCTACGCGTGGGCGAAGCTCGGTGTGCGGCGGTTCGTCCGGCGGGAGGCGGTGCGGCTCGGCCCGCTGGGCGCCCGCGTCTGCTCGGTCTCACCCGGCATCATCGACACGCCGCAGGGACGGCAGGAGGCGGAGAACCATCCGAGCATGGCCGCCCTCGTGGAACGCACGCCCGTGGGAAGGAGCGGCCGTCCCGAGGACGTCGCCGCCGTCGTCGGATTCCTGCTCTCGGACGACGCCGCGTTCGTCACCGGCACCGACGTCCTCGTGGACGGCGGCGTCTGCGCCGCCGTCCACACCGCGACCTGAGCCCGGCTCAGCCCCCCGCGACGACCGGGCGGACCTCGACGGCGCCGAGGCGCGCGTCGGGCAGGGCCGCCGCGATCTCCACCGCGCGTTCCGGCGTCGCGCAGTCGACCAGGAGATAGCCCGCGAGCTGCTCCTTCGCCTCCACGACTGGTCCGCGCCGGGCGAAATGGGGGGTCGTTGCCGCTTTCAGCGCATTCGGCGTAGGGTCGCCGCGCGAGTCGTCACGGCCGGTCCGGCCCCTGCCATGACCGGAGGCACCACATGAACACGCAGCCCGGCCCCGCCCCGATGTCCGGCGGACGGCTCTTCGCGGTACACGCGGGGCTGGTCCTGGCGACGTTCGCGGCGATGGC
The DNA here is from genome assembly GCF_001942465.1 of Actinomadura sp. CNU-125. Classification (GTDB taxonomy): domain Bacteria; phylum Actinomycetota; class Actinomycetes; order Streptosporangiales; family Streptosporangiaceae; genus Spirillospora. The sequence continues at coordinate 48,994 of NZ_MKJY01000155.1, read as the reverse complement.
GAGCACGACGCTCGGGTCGGCGTCCGGGCCGATGGTGCTGCGGGACGTCGCGTGGGAGTCCGGCGCGTCCTACACCTGGTACGTCACGGCGTCCTGGACGGCCGTGGCCGTCGCCACCGCCCTCGCGGGAGCGCTCGCCGACCGCTTCGGCAAGAAGACGCTGCTCCAGATCGCGATCGCCGTTCTCGTCGCCGGGTCGGCCGCCCTCGCGCTCGCGGGGAACGGCTACGTGTTCATCGCGTCCGGCGCCGTACGCGGGCTGGGAATCGGCGCGGTGGCGGTGCTCGCGCAGGCCGTCGTGGCGGACCTCGCCGCGCCGCGCGCCCGGAGCCTCCCCTACGGGTTCACCGGCGCGGCGATCGCGGGCGGCGTGGTCGCCGGATGGCCGCTCGGCGGGTGGATCGCCGACGCGTCGTGGCGCTGGTCGCACGTCGCGGCCGTCCCGGTCCTGGTCGTCGCGTTCGTCCTCGTGCAGGCGACCCTCCCGGGCGGACGCCGCCCGGGGACGCGCGCCGACTTCGGCGGCGCGGCACTGCTGGCCGCCGCGGCCGTCGTGCTGATGGTGTGGTGCGGATACGTGGGCGACCTGTGGGCCTGGACGTCCGTGCAGACGGCCCTGGCGATCATTGCGGGCATCGCCCTGCCCGTCGTCGCCGTCGTGCTCCGCGCCCAGGCGGCGCGCTCCGGACGCAACACCGTGCTCGCCGCCGTCGCCGCCTTGCCCGTCGGGATCGCGATGTTCGCCGGGCCCGCCGTCCTCACGGGCCGGATGCAGTTCGCGCGGGGATTCTCGCTGCACGAGGCGTCCGCGGGCCTGATCCCGATGATCGTCGGGTTGCTCGCCGCGTTCCTCGTCGCCGCCGGGATCACCGCCCGTACCGGCGCGCCGAAGCCGTTCGTCGTCGCCGGAACGGCCTTGATCACCGCGGGTCTCGCCGTCCAGCACGCGATCGGGGGCCAGAGCCCGCTGTCGCTCGTCCTCGCGAGCGGGTTCCTGCTCGGCGCAGGGGTCGGCATGGCGGCGCAGGGTCTCCTGCTGGTCGTCCAGGACGATTCGCCGGGCGAGCCCGGCGCCGCCACCGGAACCGTGACGTTCTTCGCGTTCTTCTCCGGGGCGCTCGCGTTGATGCTGCTGTACGGCACGTTCCTGCAGACCCGCCTCGCCGACATCGTCGACGAGATGGCGGGCTACGGGGTGCTCGCGACACCGGACGACGCACGCGAAGCCATCGCCTCCGCCTACGGATTCGCCCTGGGCGAGACGTCCCTGGTCGCCGCCGCCGTGGCGATCGCCGGAGCGGTGGCGGCCGTGTTCCTGAAGCCCGTCACCCTGCGCGACGCCCTTCCCGCCGACGACGACCGTCCGGTGGACGCCGTCCGGAAGTGACGCGGACGTCACGTCCGGGCGTCGGGGATGCCGTACGCCCCGACCAGTGCGGCGCTCAGCTCCTCGGGGGTGCCCGGGCAGCCGCGGCCCAGCCAGTCGGCGGCCGCGCCGAGGACGGCACCCGCCAGGTAGGCCGCCACCGGATCGTGGGGGACGTCGCTCGGGTCGTCCGCGTGCGTCCCCGCGCGCGGACCCACCAGGTTGACGTGGACGGCGATGGTCAGCCGCCGGTGCAGATGGTTGATCACCCGGGCGCCGCCGCCCGGCCCCAGCACCGCCCGGTACAGGCCGGCGTGCTCGGCGAAGTGGGCGAACACCCCGGCCAGGGCCTCGCGCCCGAGCCGCCGCTCGTCCGGATCGTCGCCGGGCAGCAGCACCGGCGTCGCGGCGATCAGCTCGTCGAACGTCCGCGCGCACGCGGCGGCGGCGAGGTCGGGCACGTCGGCGTAGTGCTCGTAGAAGGTCGAGCGGTTGACGTCGGCGCGCTTCGTCACGTCCGAGACCGAGATCCGGGCCAGGTCGCGTTCGCCGATCAGGCTCAGCAGCGCGGCCTGCAATGCCGCGCGGGAGCGGCGCGCGCGACGGTCCGGGGACGGCTCGGCGATCATCCGACCAGGATACTCGTCTCCGACAGGTGTTGTATAACGGACATGTGGCGGAGAGGTGCCGCCGAGACGTCCGAGCCGAACGGGAGCGAACATGACCCAGCACGTCGCAGTGGTGATCGGAACGGGCGGTATGGGCCGCGCCATCGCACGCCGCATCGGGGCCGGGGCGCACGTCCTGCTCGCCGACCACAGCGAGAAGATCCTCGACGCCGCCGCCACCGAACTGACCGGAGAGGGCCACCGGGTCACCGCCCAGCCGGTGGACGTCACGTCACGCGAATCGGTCGCCGCGCTGGCCGCGCGGGCGGCGTCCCTCGGCAACGTCCGGTCGGTCGTGCACACCGCCGGGCTGTCGCCCGTCCAGGCGCCCGTACCGGCGATCCTGGCGGTGGACCTGCTCGGGGTCGCGCTGGTGCTGGAGGAGTTCGGCGCGGTCGTCGCCCCCGGCGGAGCCGGCGTCGTCATCGCCAGCATGGCCGGCCACTTCCACCCCGGCTTCTCCCCGGAGGAGAGGGCACGGCTGGCCACCACCCCGGCCGACGACCTGCTGTCCCTCCCCGTCTGCGCCGAGTCCGGCTTCGCCGACAGCGGCAGCGCCTACTCGTTCGCCAAGAGCGCCAACCTGCTGCGCGTCCGGGCCGCAAGCACCACGTGGGGTGCCCGCGGCGCCCGCGTCAACTCGATCAGCCCGGGGGTCATCGCCACCCCCATGGGCCAGGCCGAACTCGACAGCGAGCACGGCGCCTCGATGCGGAAGATGATCGACGCCTCCAACGCCAAGCGCGTGGGCACCCCCGCCGACATCGCGGCGACCGCCGAATTCCTGCTCGGCCCCTCCGCCACGTTCATCTCCGGCACCGACCTCCTCGTGGACGGCGGCGTAACCGCCACGGTCACCACCGGCACCCTCGCCTGAATTCGCGCACGTCAGCGCGGATAAACGGGCGGACGGCCGGGGCCGTCGGCGCGTCCGCCCGGGGCCGGGCCGGTAGCGTGGTCGGCATGCCGACCGATCTGCCCGCAATGCGAGCGTCGCACGACGATCGTGAGCGTGCCCTGGAGGCTCTGCGGGTCGCCGGAGGCGACGGGCGGCTCGGTGCCGAGGAACTCGAAACCCGGGTGGAGGGCGCGCTGAACGCCCGGACGCTCGGCGAACTGGCCGCGCTCACCGCCGACCTCCCGTCCGTCCCCGGGACCAAAGAGGCCCTCGTGATCGCGCAGGAAGGCGGCAAGTACGTCAAGGACGGCCGCTGGCCGATGCCCGCGCACATCGAGATCCGCACGCAACTCTGCAAGGTCACCCTCGACCTCACCGAGGCGACGATCACCTCGAACGCCTGCGGATCGACGCGGACATGGTGCACGGCAGGCTCGTCCTCGTCACCTCGCCCGGCACGGTGATCGACACCGACGGCCTCAACCTCACCTACTCGAAACTCAAGATCCACTCCACGGATCTCGCCGCCGACGCCCGTCTCCACATCGAACTCACCGGCACGCTCCAGCACGCGAAGGTGATCGAGCGCGTTCGCCGCTGAGGCGGTGAAAGGACCGCGTGTTCAACGCACATTGGCAGGAGTTCCTCGCCGCGTCCGTCCTGCTCGCGCTCACGCCGGGCGCCAACCAGCTGCTCTCATTACGCAACGCGCTCCAGCAAGGTACGGCGGGCGCCCTCATCGCACTCGCGGGCCGATTCTCGGCGTTCTTCGTGCTGATCCTCGCGACGGCCGCGGGCCTCGGCGCGATCCTCCTGGCGTCCGAGCCCGTGTTCACCGCGGTGAAATGGTGCGGCGTGGCCTACCTGCTTTACCTGGGCGGACGCTTGCTGTGGACGCACGCCGCCGAACCGGCCCACACAGAGTCGACCGGCGTCCGGCGGACGCGCTGGGAGTTGACCCGCCAAGAGTTCGGCGTCGCGATGACGAACCCGAAGGCGCTGCTGCTCTTCGGGGCGTTCCTCCCGCAGTTCGCCGACCGCTCGGCGGGCGCCGTCCCGGCGCAATTGCTGGCGCTCGGCCTCGCCTACATCGCCGTGGAATTCGCCGCCGCCCTGGTGTACGCGGGCGTCGGAGGACGCCTGGCCTCCTTCGACCTCACCGCCCGCACGCGCCGCCTGTTCGACCGGGCCACGGGCATCACCATGCTCGCCATCGCCGCCTCCCTCACCCGAGCCCGCCCCTGAAACGGGCCGCATCGGTCGGTCAGGGGGCAAGAAACGGCCTCATCGATGCGGGGCCCGGACGTCTCCGTGTGCGGGGTGGCCAGGCGCTCATGTCGGCCTTCGGGTGCAACGGCGGTGATCGTCGTCCTGTTCTTGTCCGGGAGGGCGACAGATCCCGTTGAGGACACTTGGTCGGTCAGACGCTGAGCAGGTCGGTCGAGACGGTCCACAGGCGCTTGGCGATGGCAGGGTCGAGCGCCCATTCCTTGACCCCGTGCGGGTGCTGCGCGAGGTCGGTGTCGTTCGGCACGGTGTAGGCCTCTTGCGCATCGTCGAGGTAGTGGCCTCCGGAGTGAGCGAACTCGGGGGCGACTGCCGCGACGATGCTGGTAGCGGCCCCCTGTTCGACCGTTTTGTACGTGAAGACTCCCGCGGCTTCGGCCGCGTCGAGCGACGACTTCTGTTCCGGTGTGAAGTTGCGCTGCAGTCCCGTCGCGATCCCGCCGGGGTTCACCGCATTGGCGACGATGCCGTCGGATGCCCAAAGACGGGTCGCCTCGACCGCGAAGAGAGAATTCGCCGTCTTCGACTGCGAATAGGCGATTTGCGGGTCATAGTCGCGACGCTCGAAGTGGAGGTCGTCGAAGTCGATGCCGGAACGCATGTGCGCCGTCGAACTGACCGAAACGATCCGCGCTCCGTCCCGGTCGGATGCTCCTCGGGCCAGGGCGTCGTGAAGCCCGGCGGCCAAGGCGAAGTGGCCGAGATGGTTCGTCGCGAACTGCAGCTCCCATCCCTCACGGGTTCGTTCGAGAGCACCGGTGATCACACCCGCGTTGTTGATCAGTAGGTGAAGCGGTCCGGTCCATACGTCGACGAACCGCGTGACGGAGGCCCTGTCCGCGAGGTCGAGCCGGACGACTCGGGGCCGGATCCCTCCGGTCGACTTCCCGATCGTCTCGGCGACGGTCTCACCTGCGGTCGTGTTCCGGACGGCGAGCGTCACTTCCGCCCCGGCGGAGGCCAGCACGCGTGCGGTCTCGATCCCGAGTCCGGAGGAAGCGCCCGTCACGATCGCGCGGATGCCGGAGAGGTCGGCGCCCCGCAGCACTTCGTCCGCGTTGCTGGAGGCGGTGAACGGTGTGGTGATGAGAGTGCGTGTGTTCACGACATCGACTATACAGAGTAGACACAACTTGTATAGTTCGACTCTCGTTCGTATGCTCGACTCATGCGCAGTCCCGATACCGGCCCGCCGTCGTCGACGGTGGCCGAGACCGACCGTCGGGCCATGGTTCTGGACTCCGCCATGGTCACGTTCGCGCGATTCGGCTACAGGAAGACCTCGATGGAGGAGGTGGCGCGGGCGGCGCGCATCTCCCGGCCCGGGCTCTACTTCCTCTTCTCCTCGAAGGAGACCCTGTTCCGTGCCGCGGTCACCCAGGCCCTGGAACGGGACATCACGGCGGTCGAACACGTCCTGGCCGACGCCGGCCGCCCTCTTGGAGAGCGTCTGGCCGAAGCGTTCGACCACTGGGCGGGCCGCTACATCGGCCCACTGACGCGCGACGTCACGACAGTCATCGAGGACAACCCCGACCTCCTCGGAGAAATCGTCGAAAACACGCCGCGCCGTTTTGAGGAACTCATCACAGACGCGATCGCCGCCGAGGTAGGACGAGAGGCAGCGCCCTCCATCGCACAGACGATGATCAGCGCATCGACCGGCCTCAAACATCAGGCCACCTCGCGAGAGTTCTACCTCGAACGACTGAAGGTCGCGATCGACCTTCTGATCCGTTGAGAACGCCGACCTCGCCGACAGATTAAATTCTACAAGTGGCGCATGCGCAGCGAGGAAGGCCGCTGTATCTGGCCACGGTGGAGGACATGTTCGCCCGTCGGCTGCCGAGGTCGCTGGGAGTTGCCCCGCCAAGAGTTCGGCGTCGCGATGACGAACCCGAAGGCGCTGCTGCTCTTCGGCGCGTTCCTCCCGCAGTTCGCCGACCGCTCGGCGGGCGCCGTCCCGGCGCACCCTGCTCGCGTGAATTTCGGCGGACTACCATACGTGTGTCTGCCGACAAGAGGGGTGCCGCCGTGGAACCGTCGCCAGGCTGGAGACCGACAGGTATCGCTCGTTCTCCGACCACGCCGCCCTGATCGTTCTCGCCCTCGGCATCTGCGGCTTGTTGGCCGGTTATGGCTGGATTGTGCACTATAACAACGAGCGGACGCAGGAGAATATGCGCAGGGCGGAACGAGATGCCCAGCGCACCGGACAATACGCATTCCAGAAGTTCGCGGCCCTGCCGCCGTCCGCGCCGGAGTCCGCCTTCCAAGGTGCGATGGCCGGACGTGCCGTGGAGATCGAGAGATTCAAGCCCCAGGCCGACCGTACCGAGCTGACGATCAGGGCTCACGAATACGCCGACAACTCCACCGGGCGACTTTCTCATCTGGAGTACTGCTTTGACTGCACCCTCTTGCCGCCAGGTGGAGGGAAATCGACGTACCGGCAGGTGGAATGCCCCGAGGATGACCAACTGAGTCGTTGGGACCTGCTCTATTGACGAGCCTGCTTCGCGTCTCTACTGGAAGAAGTCGAATTCGTTGTTGCGGACGCCGGAGAGGAAGGCTTCCCATTCGGCGCGGGTGTAGACGATGACTTCGGCGTCGGGCCGGTGGCTGTGCCGGACGGCGACGCGCTCCGTCCCGTCCGCGAGGGGACCGGCCTCGACGCAGTTGCCACCGCCATTGGGGCTGTAGGTGCTGATGTGCCAGGTGACTCGGCTGAGTTGCTCTTCGCTGAGGAGGGTGCTTGGCTCCGGTGTGCTCAACGCTCGTCCTTCGCAATCGCCGCGATCATCTCGATTGACTCGGCTGACCCGAGGGCCATGGCCATGTGGCCATCGTAGGCATGAGTGAATCGTGAAATGTCGGGCGCTTCGACGTAGATTCCGCCCGCGAGCGACTCGGTGTAGGCGACTTCGGGGAAGGGGTCGGGCATCTGGAAGATCTCGAAGCTTCCGTGCACGCTTGCGAGTTTCCCCGCCTCGAACGGGAGCACCCGGATCTCCACGTTCGGCAGTGCCGCGAGCTCGACCAGGTGCCGTAGTTGGTCGCGCGTGACGTCCGGTGAGGCGACCTTACGGCGGAGCACCGCCTCGTCGAGGATGGCGGTCACCTGTGGCGCGTTCGGTTCCTCCATGACTCTTTGGCGGTTCATGCGAAGTTCATACCAGCGTCGGATCTGCTCTGTGGTGGCTTCGGGCTCGTCTGCGTGAATCACGTGCTCTGCGTACGCGGCGGTCTGAAGGAGGCCAGGGACGACGATGGCGGCGTAGGAGCGGATGTGGGCGGCCCGGGACTCCAGCCATACGTAGTCGATGAGCGAGCCTGCGACGTCGCGGGAGTAGCCGTCCCCCCAGCTTCTGCCAGACATCCTGGCTGAGGGTCATGAGGGCGTCGCGGCGGCGGGAACTGGAGACGCCGTAGAGATCGAGCAGTGCCATCAGGTCGGGGCGCCGGATGGGGTAGAAGCCGGTCTCGAAGCGGCTGACCGTGCCCGGATCGCGCTGGAGGTACTCGGCGACGTCCTTGATCAGTAGGCCCTTGGTCTCGCGCAGTTCGCGGAGTTGCTGACCGAGCCACTGGGATCGCAGGGTGACGCGTTGCCGCTCGGCCATTGCCGGGCTTCCTTCCTCTGGTGACAGATTCTTACAAGAATCCATCTGAACAACTTGTTCATCGCTGGACGCGGTGAGACTATGCACACCGTAGACCATGCGTCACGGTCTGCAATGAAAGATCGAGGAAGAGGCCGGGACGGATCAACGCTTACCGGCACGTCCGTCCCGGCCCGGTGCTCGGAAGGGAGCAGCCGATGGACGGCGTGCACGGGTCCGAACAATCGTCTGTCTACCACGCGGGGGACGCGGGGACGAGTGCGTGCGGGCATCCGCGTGCGTTCGTCCTCGTCCGGGAGGGTCTGGACGCGGACGACTCGGTGGTGCGGGAGGTCGTCGCGTACGGGATCGCGTTGCCGGACGGGGGCGCCGCGACCGTCCCGGCCCAGGGGTGTTCGTTCGGGCGGTGGCTCAGCCCGGAGAGTGCGGCCCGGCGGCTGGACGCGGAGGTCGTCTGGGGGTGACCCCGGGCTTGGCGGAGGCTCCCGGGAGTTCGGGGGCCTCCGTTCCGCGTCAGGTGCCGGTGCCTGGAGCGAGGAGGAGGCTGCGGGCTTCCATCCAGTTCTGCGCGGTCAGGCGGCGGAACGCCGCGACGACCGTGTCGCCGAGGTCGAAGCCCGGGTCGACGAGCCATTGGGCGCGAAGCCCCTCCCACGTCGCGATGAACTGGCGGGCGACGTCCGTGGGGTCCAGGTCCGGGTGGGCGGTGCCGGTGCTCTGGCGCCGCTCGATGATGGCGGCCCAGCGCGTCACCGCGGCCCGGTAGTGCTCGGCGAAGTACTCCTGCGCGGGATGTCCGGGCGTCGCGGCGTGCCCCGCCAGCAGCGTGTGCAGCCGCACGATGGCGTGGTCGTGCTGGAGCGACCGCGCGTACGCGCCGAGCCTCTCCAGGTCGAGGGACGCGTCGCCGGGGGAGAGGCGCTCGTCGTCCTCCTCGTAGAAGCGGCGCAGCGCGGCGACGAGCAGGTGGTCCTTGGTCGAGTAGTGGTACAGGACGGTCGCCTCGCTCGTCCCCGCGCGGTCGGCGACCTCGGCGGTGGTGACGCCGCCGTGGCCTTTCTCCCGGACGATGTCGAGCACGGCGCGCGCGATCGTCCGGCGGCGCTCGGCCGTCCTGGCGTACCGTCCCCGGCTCCCGGTCGCTGCGGAGGTCATGGCAAGACTGTACGCACCTCTCAAAGTTGAGTGGTTGATGGTTTTGGTGGCTGTTCTGTGCGGCAAAGGTGGGATTGCTGGTTGACTCTGTGGATTTGTCTCTGTTTTACTCAGGTTTCGCTGAGACGGGAGACGGGCCTTGGACGAGCACGCAGCGCGGCGACCGGACCTCGGGGACGGCTTCGACGACCCGTACATCGACGTGGACGAGTGGCGCGACGAGCCCGTCCGGCACCGTTACGTCCACGGCGGGTTCACCGGTACCGCCACCCGGTTCTCGATCTACCTTCCGCCCGCCGAGCGGTATCGCGGACGGTTCTTCCAGCACATCACCCCCGTCCCGGAGAGCGAGCTCCTCGCGCAGGGGGCGACCGGGCAGGAGGATCGGATCGGCTTCGCGGCCGACAGCGGCGCCTACTTCCTGGAGACGAACGGCGGCGGCGCCTCGGGGACGCCGGGCGATGCGGGCGTCGACCCGACGATCGCCGCCTATCGGGCGAACGCGGCGGCGGCGCGGTTCTCGCGGGAGGTCGCGAGGCGGTGCTACGGCGAACATCGTGCGTACGGGTACGCGTACGGGGGGAGCGGCGGCGGGTACCGCACCATCGGCGGGGCCGAGAGCACGACGGACGTGTGGGACGGCTTCGTCCCGTACGTGATCGGCAGCCCGATGGCGATCCCGAACGTGTTCGCCGTCCGGATGCACGCGCAGCGCGTCCTGCGGGGGAAGCTCGACCGGATCGTGGACGCCGTCGAGCCCGGCTCGGGCCGCGACATGTACGACGGGCTGGACGACGAGGAGCGTGCGGCGCTCCGCGAGGTCACCCGGATGGGGTTCCCGCCGCGTTCCTGGTTCGGGCACCGCACGATGGGCATCCACGCGTTCGGCGTGCTGTATCCGCACATCGTCACCGTCGACCCCGGGTACTTCGACGACTTCTGGACGGTCGAGGGGTATCTGGGCGCCGATCCCGGCTCGTCCGTGCACCGCGACCGCGTCCGGCACCGCTGCGAGGTCACCGAGACGATCGCGCACGGCGGGGAGGACGGGCGCGGTGGCGTCGACGAGTCGTTCCGGGGCCCGCGGGACGGCGCGGCCGTCACGGCGCTGCGCCTGTCGGCGGCGCCGCCGGAACGGGTGCAGGCCGCGGATCTCGTGATCCGGACGGGCGCCGCGGCCGGGGTCCGGCGGACGGTCCGGGAGATCTCGGGGGACGTGGCGGTCATCGACGTCCCGGACCGGGCGCTCGACGCGGTGCGGCCGGGCGACGCCGTCGAGATCGACAACGGGAACTTCCTCGCGGCGCAGACCTACCACCGCCACCAGGTGCCGGGCCCCGAGTACGCGGTGTGGGACCAGTTCCGCCTGCCGGACGGCTCCCCGGCGCTCCCGCAGCGGCCGATGCTCCTCGGCCCGCTGTTCGCGGAGGCCGCGGCCGGGCACGTCCAGACCGGACGGTTCACCGGCAAGATGATCGTGGTCGCGTGCCTGCTGGACCGGGAGGCGTTCCCGTGGCAGGCCGACTGGTACCGCTCGAAGGTCCGCGAGCATCTCGGGGAGCGGACCGACGACCGCTTCCGGCTCTGGTACGTCGACAACGCGCTGCACGCCGACGACGAGGCGCAGGAGGACCCGACGCGCTCCGTCCCCTACCTCGGCGTGCTGCACCGGGCGCTGCGCGACCTGAGCGCGTGGGTGGAGACCGGACGGGCGCCCGCGCCGAGCACCGCGTACACGGTCGCGGACGGGCAGGTGCGGGTCGCGGCGGACGGGCGGGGCGGCGTGCAACCGGTGGTCGCGCTCACCGTCGACGGCTCCGACCGCGCGGACGTCCCGCCCGGACGGGACGTGACGCTGCGGGCGGTCGCGGCGGCGCCGGGCGGGACGGGCGCGATCGTCGCGGTGGAGTGGGACCTCGACGGGTCGGGCGCGTTCGCGGTGGCGGACGCGCCGGAGCCCGCGGAGTCGGTGACGGTCGAGCGTCGCTGCTCGTTCGACGAGCCCGGCACGTACTTCGTGACGGTGCGGGTCGCCGCGCACCGAGACGGAGACACCCGCACCCCCTACGGCCGGATCTACGACCTCGCGCGCGTCCGGGTCGTGGTCGGCTGAGGGAACGGCGAAGGCCCCCCGGGCGTCCGGGGGGCCTTGCGCGTGCGGGTCAGTAGGACGGGAGGCTGGGGTCGATCTGGTTGACCCAGGCCACGACGCCGCCGCCGACGTGGACGGCGTCGGCGAAGCCGGCGTTCTTCACGACCGCGAGGGCCTCGGCGGAGCGGACGCCCGACTTGCAGTGCAGGACGATCTTCTTGTCCTGCGGCAGCTTCTCGAGGGCCGAGCCGTTGAGGAAGTCGCCCTTCGGGATGAGGGTCGCCCCGGGGATCGAGACGATCTCGTACTCGTTGGGCTCGCGGACGTCGACGAGGAAGATGTCGTCGGCGCGCTCCTGCATGGCCTTGAGGTCGTGCACGGAGATCGTCGAGTCCTTGACGGCCTCGGTGGCCTCTTCGGAGACGGCGCCGCAGAACGCCTCGTAGTCTTCGAGGAGCTCGGTCTGCGTGGGGTTCTTGCCGCAGAGCGGGCACTCGGGGTCCTTGCGGACCTTGACCGAGCGGTACGTCATCTCCAGGGCGTCGTAGATCATCAGGCGCCCGACGATGGGCTCGCCGATGCCGGCGAGGAGCTTGATGGCCTCGTTGACCTGGATCGAGCCGATGGACGAGCAGAGGACGCCGAGCACGCCGCCTTCGGCGCACGACGGGACCATGCCGGGCGGCGGGGGCTCGGGGTAGAGGCAGCGGTAGCAGGGGCCGTGCTCGGCCCAGAAGACCGACGCCTGGCCGTCGAAGCGGTAGATGGAGCCCCACACGTACGGCTTGCCGAGCAGGACGGCCGCGTCGTTCACCATGTAGCGGGTGGCGAAGTTGTCGGTGCCGTCCAGGATCAGGTCGTACCCGGAGAAGATGTCCATGATGTTGTCGCGGTCGAGCGCCGTGTTGTGGACCACGACGTCGATCAGCGGGTTGATCTCACGGACGGTGTCGGCGGCGGACTCGACCTTCGGCTTGCCGAGGGACGACTGCCGGTGGATGATCTGCCGCTGCAGGTTCGACTCGTCGACGGTGTCGAAGTCGACGACGCCGAGGGTGCCGACGCCGGCGGCGGCGAGGTAGAGCAGGGCGGGGGAACCGAGGCCGCCCGCGCCCACGACCAGGACCTTCGCGTTCTTGAGGCGCTTCTGGCCGGTCATTCCGACGTCGGGGATGATCAGGTGCCGCGAGTAGCGGTTGACCTCGTCACGGGTGAGCTCCGCTGCGGGCTCGACCAGAGGTGGCAACGACACGGTGGGTGCTCCTGTGCTGACGCTCGGCTGTTCAAGGGGGCGGGACATCGTCGTCCCCACTCGGCACAACCTTGCCATGACCGGCCGCATTCCCTCCCGTCACCCCGGCGAGAGGGGCGTAATGCCGGAAGCGCAGCTAATCTTGGCTGTTGTGGCGTTCCTGCCCCCTTCCCCCCAAGTGCCGTTCCCCCCGGAACCGCCTCCCCGTGTCACCGTGCTCGGGCTGCGCGGCCGGCAGTGGATGGTCGTCGCGATCGTCGTCGGCTGCTGCTATCTGCTCGCGTCCGTGGCCGCGCTGGGCAGCGTGTGGAACACCTACACGCGCGACCCGACGGACGCGGAACTGGAGATCGCGTCGCGTGCGGAGGTCGCGCAGCGGTGGCGGGCGTGGCCCGCGGAGCGCATCTTCCCCGACCGGATCCCGTACCGGGTGGACGAGGGCGCGACCGAGTACGCGACGCGGACCGGCATCGTCCCGGACAAGGGCTGCGCGGACGCCGTGGACGCCAAGCTCGTGGCGACGCTGCAGCGGCACGGATGCGAGGCGGTCCTGCGCGCGACGTACGTGGGCGCGCTGAACGGGATCGTCACGACGGTCGGCGTCGTGGTCTTCCCGGACGCGTTCAAGGCCGACCGGGCGTTCAAGGAGCTTCCGGGCGACAAGCAGCCGGACGGGTCGGGCGGCGTGGCGCCCGCGCTGAAGGCGGCGGCGTTCCCGGGGACGGCCTCGGGACGGTTCACCGACGCGGCGCGGCAGGCGCGGGGCAGCGACCGCGGCGGCCCGTACGTGCTGCTGACGACGTCCGGGCACGCCGACGGTCGGCCCGCGGCGGCGGTCGAGCGGGAGCGGCCGGGGCGCCCGTTCGTCCTGGCGCCGCAGCTCGCGAACGCGCTGGAGGAGTCGCTGTCGACGCCGGCGCTGCCGGACTGCTCCGAGCGCGAGTGGCGATGCTGAGGCGGGCGGCGGCGGCACTGACCGCGTTCGCGGTGGTGTGGGTGCCGGGGCCCGCGCACGCCGACGAGGTGCGGCAGCGGCAGCAGGGGGTCCTGGACGTCCTCGGCGTGGACGAGGCGTGGGGGCTGACGCGCGGCGAGGGCGTGACGGTCGCGGTGGTCGACTCGGGCGTCGACCCGAACCAGGCCGATCTGCGGGGCTCGGTCACCGAGGGGCCCAACATGCTCGCGGAGACGGACGCGGGGACGCGGCCGGAGCGGCTGCACGGCACCGGCATGGCGTCGCTGATCGCCGGGCACGGGCACGGGCCGGGCGGCAACGACGGGGTCATGGGGATCGCCCCGGAGGCGCACATCCTGTCGATCCGGGCGATCGCGGAGGAGGAGGACGCCGGGTACGCGGCGTTCCGCCGCTCGAAGAAGGCGGCGGAGGCCGTCGCGCGCGGCATCCGGCACGCCGCCGACAACGGCGCGGACGTCATCAATCTGTCGCTCGGCAAGGAGGGGGAGATCCCCGCGGAGCGGGAGGCGATCGCGTACGCGATGTCGAAGGGCATCGTGGTGGTGTCGGCCGTCGGCAACGACGGCGACGACGCGGGCGTCCTGGACGGCAACGGGTTCGCGCCGTACTCCTACCCGGCGTCGTACCCGGGCGTGATCGCGGTGGCGGCGTCGCGGCCCGGCGGAGCGCGCGCCCCGTTCTCCAACAGCAACTACTCGGTGCTCGTGGCGGCGCCCGGCACGGGCCTGCCGGTCGCGCTGCCGGGCGGACGGTACGTGCTGAGCAGCGGCACCAGCGACTCCAGCGCGATCGTGTCGGGCATCGCGGCGCTGATCAAGGCGGAGTACCCGAAGCTGCCGCCCGCGCTGGTCGCGCAGGCGATCGTGGACGGGACGCGCAACGGGCCCGCGGAGACCTACGACGCCGAGACCGGCTTCGGGGTGGTGCACGCGGCGCGGTCGCTGTCGGCGGCGGCGAAGCTGGTGCAGGCGCGGGCGAAGACGACCGGGGGCAAGCCGCCGGGGCAGCGGTTCGGTGCGGGGGAGCCGGAGCCGGTGCGGGTCATCGAGCGTCCGGGCTGGTTCACGGGCGTGCTGGTCCTGGTCGTGGGCGGCGTCCTCGCCGGGACGGTCGCCGCGGTGTGGATCTCGGCCCTGTTCGCCCGCCGCCACCCGCGTGCCGAGGGCGCGCCGCCCGTCCCCGGCCCGCCGCCGGGCTCGGGACCGGGACCGGGCTTCGGCCCGCCGCGGTTCGGGGCCGGTCCGGTGCCCGGTCACGGTGCGGTCCGCGGTTCCGGGTCGTGGCCGCCCGGCGGACGCGAGACGATCGGGTGATGGAACCCGACGAGTACTCCGAGGCCGTCCTGGACACGGTCGAGCGGATCCCGCCCGGCAGGGTGCTGGCGTACGGGGACATCGCCGAGCTGCTCGGCCGGGGCGGGCCCCGGCAGGTCGGCCGGGTGATGTCGCTGTTCGGCGGCGGGGTGCCGTGGTGGCGCGTGATCCGCGCGGACGGGAGCCCGCCGCGCTGCAATGAGGTGCGCGCGTACGAGGAGTGGCGGGCGGAGGGCACGCCGCTGCGTCCGGACGGGCGCCGCGTCGACATGGCGCGCGCCCGCTGGCACCCGGACGACCCCGCCTGAGCCCGCCTGAGCCCGTCCGGTCACATTTACCTGCTCTTCCGGAGGATGCCCCGGCCTTCAGGCCGGGGCAGGAATCCGGACTCCGTCAGGAGCGTCCCGGCGAAGCCGGGACACTCCCGCACCCCCGGAACACCCGAAGAAATCTTCAGAACAACCGCAAGACAACCCCATGAACACGTAAACTCACAGAGTGTGAGGACGGCGTATCGGTGCCGGGCGTACCCGGACCCCGAGCAGGCGGCCATGCTGGGCCGCACGTTCGGGTGTGTGCGCCTGGTGTGGAACAAGACCCTCGCCGAACGCACCCATGCCCACCGCACCGAGGGCAAGCACACGTCCTACAAGGAGACCGACGCCGCGCTGACGGAGTGGAAGAAAACCGAGGATCTGGCGTTTCTCTCCGAGGTGTCCAGTGTGCCGTTGCAGCAGGCGCTGCGGCACCAGCACACCGCATTCGCCAACTTTTTTGCGGGACGCGCGAAGTATCCGAGGTTCAAGAGCCGCACCGGCCGCCAGTCCGCGCACTACACCCGCTCGGCGTTCCGCATGCGCGAAGGTGAGCTGCGGCTGGCCAAGACCACCGCGCCGCTTGAGTTCGTGTGGTCGTTCGACGATGTGGACGTGGCCGGGCTGGAGCCCACCATGGTGGTGGTTTCGCGCGAGCCCGACGGCCGCTGGTACCTCACCTTCGGCGTCGACACCTGCGACCCGGACCCCGCGCCGCCGGTCGGGTACGCGATCGGCATCGACGTGGGGATCAAGGATTTCGCGGTGACCTCCGACGGGCGGCGCATCCCCAATCCGAAGCATCTGGAGCGCAAGCAGCGGAACCTGGCCCGGTACCAGCGGCGCATGGCCCGCAAACAGCCCGGCTCGGCCAACCGCCGCAAAGCCAAAACCAAGGTCGCCCGCGCCCACCGCAAGGTCCGCGACGCCCGCCAAGACTTCCTGCACCGCACCAGCACCAACCTGGTCCGTGACGCCGACACCATCGTGATCGAAGACCTCGCCGTCGCCAACATGGTCAAGAACCGGAACCTGGCGCGGGCGATCTCCGACTGCGGGTGGGGCGAGTTCCGCCGCATGCTCGAATACAAAGCCGAACGCGCCGGACGCACCCTGATCGTCATCGATCGCTGGTTCCCCAGTTCCAAGACGTGCTCGCACTGCGGGCACGCCTGGAGCATCTGAGTCTTTCCGCCCGGTGCTGGATGTGCCCGGGCTGCCGCACCCGGCACGACCGGGACGTCAACGCGGCCAAGAACATCCTTGCGGCCGGTCACGCCGCAGCCGGGCGTCTGTCCCCCGGCGATGTCTGTGGAGCCGATGTAAGACGGCCGGGGGTTCCTCGGCCGCCGACGGCGGAGAAGCAGAAACCCCTGCGGCGCGAGCCGTAGGAATCCCCTCCCTTCAGGGAGGGGAGGAAGTCAATTCGGCGTTCCACCCTGCACACTTCCGCGACATGGGTGCGTTGTGGTCCGATCATGCTCGTTGATCTGCTGCAATGAACTGTTGTGCCGCCTGCTTCCTACCGTCTCGTGCGCCGCGCCGGTCCCGCGCGCGCAGCCGCGCCCGTCCTGGACGACCGGCAGCGGCGCGTGGTCGAGCATGCCGGGGGGCCGCTGCTGGTCCTGGCGGGGCCGGGCACCGGGAAGACGACGACGATCGTCGAGGCGGTCGTCGACCGGATCGAGAACCGCGGCGTCGACCCCGAGCGCGTGCTCGTCCTCACGTTCAGCCGGAAGGCGGCGGGGGAGCTGCGGCAGCGGATCGCGGGACGGCTGCGGCGGACGACGCGGACGCCGCTCGCGCTGACGTTCCACGGGTACGCGTACGCGCTGCTGCGGCGCGAGTCGGTCGACAACGAGGAGCCGTCGCCGCGGCTGCTGTCGGGCCCCGAGCAGCTCCTCGAAGTGCGGCGGCTGCTGGAGGGCGAGCTGGCGGACGGCGCGCCCGGCTGGCCGGAGCGGCTGCGGGCGGCGCTGGCGACGCGCGGGTTCGCCGAGGAACTGCGTGACTTCGTGCTGCGGGCCGTCGAGCGGGGCTACCTGCCGGACGACCTGGACGCGCTCGGCCGCATCCGGGGACGGGACGACTGGCACGCGATCGCCGGGTTCATGGACCGCTACGAGGAGCGGTTCGCGCTCGATCCCGTCCCGACCTACGACTACGGCGAGCTGATCCAGATCGCGGCGGCGGCGCTCCTCGAAGAGGAGGCGCGGATCCGCGAGCAGGACGCCTACGACGTCGTGTTCGTCGACGAGTACCAGGATTCGGACCCGGCGCAGGAGGCGCTGCTGCGGCACCTGGCGGGCGGGGGCCGCGACCTGGTCGCGGTGGGCGACCCCGACCAGTCGATCTACGGGTTCCGGGGCGCGGACGTGCGCGGGATCCTGGAGTTCCCCGAGCGGTTCCGGACCCTGAAGGGCGAGCCCGCGCCGGTCGTCGCGCTGCGGAACTGCCGCCGGATGGGCCCGGAGATCCTGGCGGCGTCCCGCCGGATCGCGCGGCGGCTGCCCGCCGGGTCGGCGGTCGCGGCCGAGCACCGGGCGCTGATCCCGCCGGAGGACCTGGAGGAGGGCGAGGTCCGGGCGGTGATCGCCGACTCGGAGTCGCAGGAGTCGGCGCTGGTCGCGGACGAGCTGCGGCGCGCGCACCTGCTCGACGGGGTGCCGTGGTCGCGGATGGCGGTGCTGGTGCGCAGCGCCGTCCGGCAGGTGCCGGTGCTGCGGCGGGCGCTCGCGCAGGCGGGCGTGCCGGTCGTGGTCGCGGGCGACGAGGTGCCGCTGGTGTCGGAGCCCGCGGTGCGCCCGTTCCTGGTGCTGCTGCGGGCGGCGCTGAAGAAGGACTACCTGGACGACGCCGTCGCCGAAGATCTGCTGACCGGCCCGCTCGGGGGCGCGGACGCGCTCGGTATGCGTCGCCTCAAGCGCGCGCTGCGCGACCTGGAGGAGCTCTCGGGCGGGAACCGTCCGCTGGGGGACCTGCTGGTGGCGGCGGTGAACGACCCACGGGAAGTGTCGCTCGTCCATGAGCGGGTGCGGGGCCCGGCGGAACGGGTGGCGCACCTGATCGAGACGGCGCGGCGGAGCGTCGCCGACGGCGGCACCGCCGAGGACGTCCTGTGGGAGGTGTGGCGCGAGAGCGGGCAGGCCGACGGGCTGCTGGCGCAGAGCATCAAGGGCGGGACGCGCGGCGCCGCCGCCGACCGGGACCTCGACGCCGTCGTCGCGCTGTTCGACCACGCGGCCCGGTTCGTCGACCGGCTGCCGCAGGCGGGCCCGGAACTGTTCGTCGACAACATCGCCGCGCAGGAGATCGCCGGGGACACGCTCGCCGAGCAGGCGCCGGAGGGCGAGGCCGTCCGGATCCTCACCGCGCACCGCTCGAAGGGCCTGGAGTGGGACGTCGTGGTCGTCGCGGGCGTGCAGGAGGGCGTCTGGCCGGACCTGCGGCTGCGCGGCTCGCTGCTGGGCGTCGAGGAGCTGGTCGAGCACCACGCGGGCTCGCAGGAGGACGGCCCGGCGGACGGGCCCGCCGTGGGCGCGTCGATGTCGGCGAAGATGCTCGACGAGGAACGCCGCCTCTTCTACGTCGCGGTGACGCGCGCGCGCAAGCGGCTGGTGGTGACGGCCGTGGGCGGCGACGACGCCGAGGAGCGGCCGTCCCGCTTCCTGAACGAGCTGCTGCCGGGCGCGATCGAGCAGTCGCAGCTCGACGAGAAGACGCGGTGGCTGTCGCTGGCGGCGCTGGTCGCCGACCTGCGCTCGGTCGTCGCCGACCCCGGACGTCCCGAACGCTGCGGCGCGCGGCCGCCGGGCACCTCGCGCGGCTCGCGCGGGCGGGCGTGCGCGGCGCCCGTCCGGAGAACTGGTACGCGATCACCGCCCTGTCGGACCCGGGCCCGGCGTTCACCGACGACGAGCAGATCACGATCTCGCCGTCGCAGGTGGAGGCGTTCACGACCTGCGGGCTGCGGTGGCTGCTCGCGTCGGCCGTCGGCGCGCAGGAGGGCGGCCCGAACGAGTACAGCACCATGGGCAAGGTCGTGCACGCGGTCGCCGAGATGGCGGGCGCCGACGACGGGATCGACGAGGTGCACGTCGCCGAGCGGCTCGACGACATCTGGAACGACCTGGAGTTCCGCAGCTCGTGGTACTCCGACAAGCAGCGCGAGCAGGCCACGCGGATGGTCGACAAGTTCCTGAGCTGGCACCGCGACAACCCCAACGAGGTCGTGGCGCTGGAGGAGTCGTTCAAGGTCGACCTCGGCCGCGTCGTCATCAAGGGCCGCATCGACCGCGCCGAACGCGACGAGCTCGGCCGGGCCGTGATCATCGACGTCAAGACGTCCACGACGGCGGTGCCGAAGGACGACCTGGCGCGGCACCCGCAGCTCGGCGTGTACCAGTACGCGGTGATGCTGGGCGCGTTCGAACGCCACGGACTGATCGAGCCGGGAGGCGCGAAGCTCATCCAGGTGGGGAAGGCGGCGTTCTCTGCGCGCGCGCGGGAACAGGAACAGCCGCCCCCTGCCGACGACCCGGATCCCGAGTGGCCGAAGAAGCTCATCGAGGTCGTCGCCACCGGCATGGCCTCGGACGTCTTCCAGGCCCGCGCCAACGACAAGTGTCGGACGTGTCCCGTACGCTCCTGCTGCCCCGTCCACGACGAGGGCGGGCAGGTCGGTGACTAGGCGGGCGGACGCGGGGGGCCTTCGGTGATCACCCCGGCCGAGCTGGCGCGGCTGCTGGAGATCCCCGAGCCCACCGACGAGCAGGCCCGCGTGATCGAGGCGCCGATGGCCCCGATGGCGGTCGTCGCGGGCGCCGGATCCGGCAAGAGCGAGACGATGGCCGCGCGCGTCGTGTGGCTCGTCGCGAACGGGTTCGTCCGGCCCGAACGCGTCCTCGGGCTCACCTTCACCCGCAAGGCCGCCGCCGAACTGGGCGCGCGCGTCCGCAGGCGGCTCGACACGCTGCGCGAGGTACTGCCGGCGGACGAACTGGAGCGGCTCGGCGGCGAGTCCCTGTTCGACGGCGAGCCGATGGTGTCGACGTACCACTCGTACGCGGCGCGGCTGTTCGGCGACCACGCGCTGCGCGAGGCGCTCGAACCGACGATGCGGCTGATCTCCCCGGCCGTCGCGTGGCAGATCTGCTCGCGGGTCGTCGACGCCTACAACGGCCCGATGGACCGCATCGACTGGTCGCCCGACACGGTCACGAAAGCGGTCATGGAGCTCTCCGGCGACCTGTCCGAGCATCTGCGGACGGCCGACGACGTGCGCGGCGTCGGCGCGCGGCTCGACGAGATGTTCGCGGCGCTGCGCAAGCCGCTGAAGGCGCAGCGCGACGTCCTCGCCAAGCAGGCCGTCCGCGAGCAGCTCATGCCGCTGATCGAGGCGTACGGGCGGGCCAAGTCGGTGAAGGAGATCGTCGACCACGGCGACCAGATGGCCCTGGCCGCCCGGATCGCGCACCGGCACCCCGAGGTCGGGATGATCGAGCGGTCGCGGTTCTCGGTCGTGCTGCTCGACGAGTACCAGGACACGAGCCAGGCGCAGCTCGTCCTGCTGCGGTCGCTGTTCGCCTCCGGGCACCCGGTGACGGCGGTCGGCGACCCCTGCCAGTCGATCTACGGGTGGCGCGGCGCGAGCGCCGGGAACCTGCTGCGGTTCGCGTCCGACTTCCCCGTGCAGCCTTCGATCGGGGGGCGGCGGCCGGTTCCGGCGCCGGTCGTGCAGCTCAGCCGGTCGTTCCGGAACGGGGAGCGGATCCTCGACGCGGCCGCCCGCATCCAGGAGGAGCTGCGCGCCGACACCGAGGCCGTGCCGGTCCTCGTGCCGGGCGCCGGACGGGACGGGCGCGGGCGCGTCGAGTGCGCGCTGTTCGACACCGTCGAGGAGGAGGCCGACCGCATCGCGGCCCGCATCGCCGCGCTGCTCACCGCCGACCAGGACACCGCCCCGGACGGCGCCCCGCAGGTCGAGCCGCTGCGGTTCTCCGACGTCGCCGTCCTCGCCCGGAAACGGTCGCAGTTCCCGCTGCTGCGGCGCGCGCTGGAGGCCCGCGCGATCCCCGTCGAGGTCGTCGGGCTCGGCGGGCTGCTGACCGTCCCCGAAGTGCAGGACGTCGTCGCGACCATGCGCGTCATGCACGACCCGTCCGCCGGGGCGTCGCTGGCGCGGCTGCTCACCGGCCCGCGCTGGCGGCTCGGCCCCCGCGACCTCGTCGCGCTGGGGTGGCGGGCGGCGCGCTGGCCCAGGAACAGGCGCGGGACGTGACGCGCGCCGCGAGCGCGACGAGGAGGCCGAGCCGGTCGCGGTCGAGGCCGAGCCGTCCGGCGGAACGGGGGAGGAGGCGCCGGACGATCCGCTGCGGCAGCTCGTCGGGGAGCTGAACCAGGAGACCGGCAGCCTCGTCGACGCCCTCGACGACCTCGGCGACCCCGCCGCGTACTCGCCCGAGGGGTTCGGGCGGCTGCGGCGGCTCCGCGACGAGCTGCGGGTGCTGCGCGGGCAGGTCGGGCTGCCGCTGCCCGACCTGGTCAACGAGGTCGAGCGGGCGCTCGGGCTCGACATCGAGGTCGCCGCCCGGTCCGGGCTCGACCCGGTCACCGCGCGCGCCGACCTCGACGCGTTCATCGACTCCGCCGCGCGGTTCGCCGGGGACGCCGAGGATCCGACGCTCGGCGCGTTCCTCGCCTACCTCAAGGCCGCCGAGACCGAGGAGTTCGGGCTGGAGGCCGGGCGGGTCGGGGAGACCGACAGCGTCAAGCTGCTGACCGTTCACGCGTCCAAGGGCCTGGAATGGCCGGTCGTGATCGTCCCCGGGCTGTCGTTCACCGCGCAGAAGAACGGCAACCCGGCGAAGGGCTCGATCTTCCCGTCGCCGCCCGCGAACGCGACCCGCTGGACCGCGAACCCGCGCGTCCTGCCGTTCCCGCTGCGCGGCGACCGCGCCGACCTGCCGCACCTCGCCGGGCTGGAGAAGGACGACCTCGCGGCGTTCGAGCAGGCGTGCGCCGAACGGGACGTGCGCGAGGAGCGGCGCCTCGCGTACGTCGCGGTGACGCGCGCGTCCGCCCTGCTGATCGTCACCGGGTACTGGTGGGGGTCGTCGGGGCGCCCGCTCGGGCCGTCGCCGTTCCTGGAGGAGGTCCGGGAAGTGTGCGCGGCCGGGGCCGGGAAGATCGTCGCGTGGGCCGCCCGGCCGCCGCAGGACGCGACGAACCCGCTGCTCGCCGACCCCGAGGAGGCGCCCTGGCCCGCCGCGCCCGGCGACCGCGGGCACACCGACCTGTCCGCGCGGGAACGGTACGAGGCTGTCGTCGAAGGCGCCCGCATGGTCGAGGACGCCATGGCCGGGCGCGTCCGGCCGTGGGCGGGCGACGAGGGGCTCGCCGCGTCCGAGCGGGCCCGCATGTCGGCGTGGGCGCGCGACGTCGAGCTGCTGCTCGCCGAGCGCGACCGCGGCCGCGGCGGCGACGGGACGCTCGTCGAACTCCCCGGGCACCTGTCGGTGTCGTCGCTGGTTTCGCTCGCCCGCGACCCGGCCGCGCTCGCCCGGCAGATCCGCCGCCCCATGCCGCGCCCGCCCGCCCCCTACGCGCGGCGCGGCACCGCGTTCCACTCCTGGCTGGAGGGCCGCTGGGGGCAGCAGCGCCTCCTCGACCCGGACGAGCTGCCCGGCGCCGCCGACGAGGACGCCGCCGACGACGGCGACCTCGCGCGGCTGCAGGACGCGTTCGAGTCGTCGGAGTGGGCGGCGCGCGAACCCCTCGACATCGAGGTGCCGTTCGAGACGATCATCGGGGACCGGCTGGTACGGGGCCGGATGGACGCGGTGTTCCGGTCCCGCGACGGGACCGGCTACGAGGTCGTCGACTGGAAGACCGGACGGCCCCCGTCGGGCGACGACGCGCGGTTCGCGTCCGTCCAGCTCGCCGCCTACCGGGTCGCGTGGGCGCAGCTCGCGGGCGTCCCCGTCGCGGAGGTGAGCGCCGCGTTCCACTACGTGCGCGCGGGCGTGACCGTCCGTCCGGCCGACCTGCTGGACGCGGCCGGGCTCGCGGCGCTGCTGGACGGCGTCCCGGCCGGGTGACCGCCCCGGCGTTCACCGGACGGCCGCCCGCCGATCACCGGGTGATCATCGTCACCCGCCTCTGTTCACCGGGGGGTGGTTTCGGGGATGATCCGGGGAACCGACCCAGGGAGGCGTCGTGCCGGTGTCCCATGACGAGAAGGTGGTCCGCGAGTTCTCCAAGCAGGCGGCCGGGTTCGCCGACCCCGTCCGCAACGAGGCGTTCACCCGCCACCTGGACCGGCTCGTCCGGTTCATGGACCCCGAGATCGACAACGAGGACGTCGTGCTGGAGGTCGCCGCCGGGACGGCGCTGGTGTCGCGCGCGGTCGCGCGGCGCGTCCGGCACGTCACCGCCCTCGACCTGACGCCCGCGATGCTCGCCGAGGGCAAGCGCGCCGTCGACCGCGACGGCGTCACCAACGTCACCTTCGCGCACGGCGACGCCGCCGCCCTGCCTTACCTCGACCGGTCGTTCACCCTCGTCGCGACGCGGTTCTCCCTGCACCAGGCAGCCGATCCGAAGGCCGTCGTGCAGGAGATGGCGCGGGTCAGCCGACCCGGCGCGGCGATCTTCATCGCCGACCTCGTCCGCCCGGACGACCTCGGCGGCGACCCCGACCGGATCGAGCGGCTCCGCGACCCGTCGCACGGCACCGTCCTGACGGAGTCGCAGATCGGCGAGCTCGTCACCGGCGCGGGCGCGGAGCTCAAGCGGGCCGAGCGGTTCGACGTCGTCCGTCCGCTGGAGCCGTGGCTGGAGTTCTCCGGCACGCCGGAGGACGTGCGCGAGGGGATCCGGCGCGAGCTGCGGGACGAGCTGTC
This sequence comes from Actinomadura sp. CNU-125, assembly GCF_001942465.1. GTDB lineage: Bacteria > Actinomycetota > Actinomycetes > Streptosporangiales > Streptosporangiaceae > Spirillospora. Next base: position 25,147 of record NZ_MKJY01000155.1, on the reverse strand, counting down.
CGGCGGGCCGCGACCGGGATGCGTCCGAGCGAGCGGGATGGGGAGCCGCACTTCACGCACTCGCTGCTCTTCCTGCACGCCATCGCGGGCTGACATTCCGGGAACGCCCCGACGATCCGGGCGCGACACGCGGCACTTTTTCGAGCAAACGTTCGACGTCGCTCGCTCATGTGTTCTATGTTGTCGCGCATGGCATCCAGCACCCTTCCCCTCGACCGGCCTCTGGAACGCGAGCCGGCCGCGCTGGCGATGCGCATCGGCGTGGTGGCCGCCGAGGCCGCCCTCGCCGCGTTCGCGCGCAACCTCGACGTGGACGACCTGGCCGACGGCATCGACTTCCAGGGCGCCATCGGCCCCGCCGAATGGCCGCTGTTCTCCCTGGTCATCGACACCCTCGCGGAGGCCGCGCCGGGCGACGAGCGGCCGCTGGACGAGCGCCGCGCGGACGCCCTGAACGACCTCGCCCGGATCTGCATGGCTACCCGTGGAGGGCCTTCGACCTGACCTTCCCCGTGCTGGTGCGCGGCAGCTCGTCGACGAAATGGACGTCGCGGGGCACCTTGTAGCGCGCGAGGTGCTCCTTCACGTACGCCTTGAGGTCGTCCGCGCCGACCCCGGCGCCGGGCGCCCGCACCACGTACGCGGCGAGGCGCTGCCCGAACTCGGCGTCGTCCACCCCGGTCACCGACGTCTCGGCGACGTCCGGGTGCCCGCCGAGCAGCGCCTCGACCTCCCCGGGGAACACGTTCTCCCCGCCGGAGACGATCATGTCGTCGGCGCGCCCGTCGACGAACAGCCGCCCCGCGTCGTCGAAGTGGCCGAGGTCGCCGGTGCTCGTCAGGCCGTCCCGCACCTGCTTGCCGCCGCCCCCGGTGTAGCCGGCGAACCGCAGCCCGCCGCCGACGAAGATCTCGCCGGGCTCGCCCGTCGGCAGCTCGCGGCCGTCCTCGGCGAGGATCCGGATCGTCAGCCGCAGCGAAGGCCGCCCGACCGTGCCGGGGGCTTCGCGCAGGTCGTCCGGGGTAGCGATGGTCGCCCAGCCGACCTCCGTCGCCCCGTACACGTTGACGAGGACGTCGCCGAACCGCTCCATGAACGCGTCCGACACGTGCGGGTGCAGCGCCGAGCCGCCGCACACGACCGTCCGCAGGGACGCGCCGCCGCGTCCGGCACGTCCAAGATGCGCTGCAGCATGATCGGGACGGCGACGAGCGTTCCGGCCTCGGTCTCCGCGACCGACCGCAGCGTGCCCGCCGCGTCGAAGCGGCGCGTCAGCACCAGCGGCATGCCCATGCCGAGCCCGACCGTCGAGTAGGCGAAGCCGAGCAGGTGGAACAGCGGGGGAGTGATCACGATCGGCGAGCCCGACCGGACCGGGACGCGCATCAGGTGCGTCAGCGCGGCCGGGATCATCGCCCCGACCGACATCTCGTGCCGCGCCCCCTTCGGGGTGCCCGTGGTGCCGGACGTCATGACGATCACGTTGCTCGTCCGGGCGGGGTTCAGCGGTTCGGCGCGGGTCTCCGCGACGAGCGCGTCGATGCTCTCCAGTGCGGGCGCGTCCGTCCAGGCGAGGATCCGCGCGCCGCCGAACGCGGCGTCGTCCACGACCGGCGCGAACTCCTCGTCGTGGACGAGCAGCCCGACGCCCTCCCGTTCGACGACGTCCGCGAGCTGCCGCGCGGAGAAGTCGGTGTTGAGGAGCACCACGTCGGTGCCCAGCCGGGACGCCGCGAGGACCGCCTCGACGAACCCCCGGTGGTTGCGGCACAGGATCCCGATGCGGTCGTCCGCGCGGACCCGGTCGCGCAGCGCCGTCGCCAGTGCCGCCGCCCGCGCCTCCAGCTCCGCGTACGTCAGCTCGCCGCGCTCGTCGATGATCGCCGTCCGTCCGGGGAACCGCAGCGCGGCCATCGCCCCGACCGTGGCCGGGACGGGACCGTAGCGCAGGAAGGCCAGCGGCATCCGGACCGCCCGATCCGGACGCACCGGACGCAGCGCGCCGACGTCCCAGACCGCGCGTGCCGCCCGTACTCCGTGTCCCGCGAACGAACGCACCCGGTCGAGCACCGAAATCTCTCCTTTGTCGGGAAGGTCGCCATACCCATTAGACGAGATGTTCAACGGCGCGCAAAAGACTAGGGTGACGTCGATGCCAGCGAACCCCGGACCCCTGACCCCGGACGACCTCGACTCGGCCGTCCAGGTCTCCCTCGACGCCCTGCGCGAGGTCCCCGCCGACGCGTGGGACGGCGACCCCGCCTCGCTCGACTGGACCCGCTGGGAGACCGTCGAGCACATGTGCAACGCGCTCATGCTGTACGCCGTGCAGTTCGGGCCGAAGAAGCCGCCCATGGACGGCAACGTGCCGTTCGCCCGCGCGGGCCGCAGGCCCGCAGCCCCGTCGACCATGATCCGCGCCGACACCGCCGCCGGACCCGAGGGGCTCTTGCAGGTCCTCGAATCCTGCGCGGCGCTGACCGTCGCGATGGCCCGCGTCACGTCACCGGACGCCCGCGCGTACCACGTCTACGGCGCGTCCGACCCCGAGGGCTTCGCGGCGATGGGCGCCGTGGAGATGCTCCTGCACACCTACGACCTGATCGAGGGCCTCGGCATCCCGTACGCCCCGCCCGCGGGCGTGTGCGCGCGCGTCCTGTACCGGCTGTTCCCGGACGCCCCCGCCGACGAGCCCCCGTGGCCGACGCTCCTTTGGGCGACGGGCCGCGCCGACCTCCCCGGCCGCCCCCGCGTCACGGACTGGCGCTGGGACGGCACGCCGCGGTGATCGCCGACGACCTCGACCGGACGGTCGACCTGGCCGTCGCCGCCCTGCGCGCGGCGCCGCCGGACGCGTGGGACGCCAAGGCCGGTTCCCTCGACTGGACCTGCTGGGAGACCGTCGAACACCTCGCCGACGACCTGTTCGCCTACGCCGTCCAGATCGGCCCGCGCACGCCGCCGATGGACGGGCTCGTCCCGTTCGTGTGGGAGAGCCGCCGCCTCGGCGGCCCCGCGAACGCCGTCCACGCGAACCGCGACGCGGGCCCCTCCGGACTGCTGCAGGTGCTCGAAGCGTCCGGCGCGCTGCTCGTCGCGATGGCCCGCGTCACGCGGCCGCACGTCCGCGCGCACCACGTGTTCGGCGCGTCCGACCCCGAGGGCTTCGCGGCGATGGGCGTCGTGGAAACGCTCGTCCACACGCACGACCTCGCCGAGGGCCTCGGCCTGCCGTGGGACCCGCCCGCCGACGTGTGCGCGCGCGTCCTGGCGCGCCTGTTCCCGGACGCCCCGTCCGACGAGCCCCCGTGGCCGACGCTCCTTTGGGCGACGGGCCGCGCCGACCTCCCCGGCCGCCCCCGCCCCACGACCTGGCGCTGGAACGGCACGCCGCGATGACCGAGTCGGGTGACTCCACCGGTCTCGCGGAGTACATACGGACGTTCCAGGCCGAGGGATATCGCGTTGACGAGGTCGTCCAGTCGAAGTGCGCGACCTGCGACGGGCGCGTCTTCGAGGTGCTTCTGGACGATCTGAACGGCGTCGCTCAGCGGACGTGCGTCCGGTGCGGGACCGCCGCGTACATCGCGGACGGCGCGGATCACCTCGACGAGGCCGAGCTCGTCATCTGCGAGTGCCCGTGCGGTGAGGCGGAGTTCGAAGTCGGGGTCGGATTCTCGCTCCACGCCGATCGCGAGGTTCGCTGGATCAGCGTCGGGCTCCGATGCGTGGCCGACGGGGCGGTCGGGGTGTACGCCGACTGGAAGATCAACTACGGGCCGTCCGCGCACCTGCTGGACGAGTGCTGACGGCGCCGGTGCCGCAGGCGGTCGCGGGTCCAGCCCGTGTGGCGGACCCGCAGCGCGTCGCCCGTCAGGTCGGCTCGTCCTGGATCGCGGTAGTTCGGCGGCGAGCGCGCCGGTGTGGGCGTCCACGATGGGTCCGGCGGGTCCCTGGTCGAGCAGCCGCACTTTCGAGCCGTCCGACGGCCGGGTTCGGTGCTCAGCGGAGGCAGTGGAACGTGGGTTTCGGGTGCATCAGGAAGTCGTGGTGGGAGATGTTCCAGGCGTAGGCGCCCGCCATCGAGAAGGCGACGATGTCGCCGGGGGACAGGGGCGGGACGGGGACGTTGCTCGCGAAGACGTCCTTCGGGGTGCAGAGCTGCCCGACGAGGGTGGCGCGGGACGTCGGGGCTTGCTTCGAGGTCAGAACTTCGAAGGGATGGTCGTGGCCCTTGGTGACCGGGGTTCGCAGGTGGTGCGTGCCGCCTCGGAGGACGACGTAGGTCTCGCCGCGCGTCGTCTTCACGTCGAGGACGTCGGTCACGTACCGGCCGTGGTAGGCGGTCAGGGCGCGGCCCGGTTCGACGCGGAGTCTCGTGTTTCCGGGGAGGCCCCTTCCGTAGGTTTCCCAGTCGAAGCGGGTGGTGGGGGAGGCGTAGTCGACGGCCATGCCTCCGCCGACGTTGATCTCCGGGTCGTCCACGCCGTGCTTTTCGAGGAACGGGAGGGCCCACTCGACGATCTGTGCCGCGAGGTCGAGCATCGCGGGGGCGTCGAGGCCCGAGGCGAGGTGCGCGTGGACACCGCGAAGGGCGAGGGGCGTGCCGGGGAGGCGCCGGGCGCACTCGTCGAGGGCGTCCTCGTCCATGCCGAACGGGCCGCTCATGGACAGGGCGGCGCCCGGCGTGCGGAAGGGGAGGTTCGCGCGGAGGAGGACGTCCGCCGGGCCGAGTGCGGCTAGGCGGGTCAGTTCGCGTGGGCTCTCGATGTGAATGCGGTCCGCGTGGTGTCGGGCCAGGGCCAGTTCGTCGTCGGTCTTGCCGGGGCCGCCGAACGCCAGGGGGGTGTGTGGGAGCGTCTCCCGGACGTGGGTCAGTTCGCCGCCCGAGGACACTTCGACACCGTCCACGTGGGGGGCGACCGTGCGGAGTATCTCCGCGTCCGGGTTCGCCTTCGCGGCGTAGAAGAGTTCCGTGGGGCCGAGGGCCGCGCGCACGGACGCGACGTGTTCTTTCAGGCCGCGCAGGTCGTAGACGTACGCGGGGAGGTCGGCGGGGACGTCGTCGGGGTTCACAGCGGTCGCGCCAGGGGGTTAGGGGCGGGGACGTACGTGGCGCCGCGGTCGGCCGTCCGGGACCAGCGGGTGCGCAGGTTGCCTTCGCGGGCAGCGGCACCCCGGCGAGGAGCGCGCGGACCTGCGGACGATGGTCGTGGGCGGCGAAGTGGCGGCGGGCGGCGGGCCACAGTTCGAGGTCGGGGTGCAGGTCGGCGACGGCGGCGGCGATCTCGGTGAGGTGGTTGATCAGGAGGCAGTAGACGACGCGGTTCCAGCCCCGGTCGGGCGCGTACGTGAGGCTTTCGGCGACGCGGGGCGGGAGGTGCGCGAGGTCCCAGCGGTTCTGGACGAGCTTGGTGCCTTCGAGGTCGCGGAACGCGGTGTGGATCGGCATGCCGTCCTGGTCCACGCATACGAGGACGTTCTGGAGGTGCGGCTCCAGGACGATCCCGTGGTCCAGGTACGCGCGCAGGACGGGCGGCGCCACGTGGGCCACGTAGGCGTCCCACCAGGCGAGTGCGCCGTCGGGGGTCGACAGGGCGGGGAGGGAGGAGAGGAAGTCGCCGTAGGGGTCGGCCAAGGCGCCTGCGAGGAGTGGAGTGCCGGGAAGGTGTTTCACGCCCTGCCGCAGGATCACGCCCAAACCTTCGTACAGGCGCCGGTCCGCGAGTGTGGTCGTGCGGTAGGCGGGTTCGGACAGGAGGGTCGCCCCCATGGACGCGAACACCGGGTTCAGGAGGTCGTTCAACGCGACCGCACCCGAGAGTTCGTACCACGCGTTCTTGCGGACGCAGTTGGTGATGCGCACGTCCAGGCTGAACTTGCAGAAGACGTCGGCGTCCGGGAGGTAAACGGTCCGGACGGACGACGTGGGCACGGCCTCCGCGTCGGACGGGCCCAGGTCCGTGACCATTCCGGTGTGCAGGGCGCGGTGCAGGCGTTCGGAGAGCAGCGCGAGCTGCCACGGGTGCGCGGGGACCAGGCGGCGGCCGGGACCCGGGGGCGGGCCGTACTTCTCCAGCGTGGCGAACGCGTCCGGGTCGCCCTCTTCGGCGAGGAGGTCCTCGGGGACGGCCAGCCAGTGCGGGCGGAAGCGCGCGCGGGCTTCCGGTGCGTACTTCAGCCAGTCGTCGGGCGCGCCCTGCCTCGACTTCGGGGACGGGTGGAACCGGTGCCCCGCGACGAGCGACTGCTCGGACGCGATGTACCGGTCGTCCGGCGGGCCGGCGGCGCCCGTGCGGGCCGCGATGATCGCGGCGAGGGCGGTGCGGCTGTCGCCGACCTGCGCGAGGAACTCGGGGTTCGCCCGTCCGGTCGCCAGTTCGAGCTCGCCCGCGACGAGGCCCGCGAGCCGGTTCCACGGCGCGGGCGTCCAGGCGTCGCCGCGCCGCTCCTCGTACGGGGGTTCCAGGCGGTAGGTGGGCCCGGCGGGCGGTCTGGCGAGGCCGGTGCGCAGCACGACGTCGGCGCGGGGGAGCCGCACGACCAGGTGCGCGCCGTCCGCCCGGACCTGCTGCTCGGGCGCGCAGACCTCCCGGATCAGGCAGTTCAGCAGCGCGGTCGAGGTGGCGTCGTCGGCCGTGAGGGCCGGGGTCGCGGATCCGGTCAGCAGCACGTGGTGTCCCGTAGATAGTTGGGCCCGGCCGGGCCGTAGTGCTTGTTGATGTCGGCGGCGCCGGTCCTGGCCTTGTCGACGAGGGTTCCGGCGGTGACCATGGCCTTGCCCGGCAGCGTCGCGGCGTCGAGCGTCCGGGAGCGCAGGAACGCGTCGCCGGGGCCGAGCGCCGCGGCGAGGCCGGTCGCGGACGAGCAGCGCGTCCCGTCCGCCAGGGCAGGAGCCCCCGTTCGGCCAGGCCGAGGGCGGGGGCCGCCGCGCACAGGTGCAGCGTGATGGTGACGAAGACGCGGGCGAGGGCGTCGGGGTCGGCGGTCGTCATGCGGCGGTCGATGAGGTCGCGCGGGTCGGCGTCCGGGTCCGGCGGGAGGCGTTCGCGGAGGCGGGCCGGGTCGATGAGCGCGCCGTCGTTGTCCTTGACGAGGAGGCGGAGCGGGCCGTCGTCCAAGACGAGGGATACGTTCTGCTGGTGCGCCTCCAGGGCGATGCCGTAGCGGAACAGGGTGACGTTCCAGGCGAACAGCGCGTCGAGGTAGGAGGCGAACAGCGACTCGACGTCCCAGCGTTCGATGACGTGACCGTGTTCGGGGGCCTCGGCCAGTAATGCGGCGACGGGAACGACGTGCGCGCGCGCCGTCTCGTCCGGGAATCGCCTCACCAGGTACCCCAGCAGCGGGTTCTGCGCGTGCCCGTAGGTTTGCTCGTCCGCCAGCAGGACGGGCAGGGACGGTTCGCGGTCGAGGACGCGCCGCAGGATCCGCTCGACGAGCGCGCCGTCCGGCAGCGTGCCCGGCGTGATCGTGCGGCGGTTGCGCAGCCCGAGCGTGCTCGTCGGCAGCGGCACCTTCACGTGGACGAGCCGCGCCGCGGCGACCGTCCGCATCGACAGCGTGGGGCCGACCCGGAGGTAGGGGTCCGGGGCGAGGACGGCGCCGGGCCGGCGGCGGACGTGCGGGGCGGCGAGCGGGTGCACGGGGAACAGTGCGCCGCCGTCCGTGGGGGGCAGGCCCACGTCGGACGGCGCGGGCCACCACGGCGGTGGGGCCCCGGCGAGGATCGCGTCGCGGACGAGCGCCCAGCGCAGCGGGAACGCGGGACCGAACTCGGGCGCGTACCGGCTCAGGTCGGCCAGGCTCAGCCCGGCGCGGCCCAGGCTCGTGGGGTGCACGGGGTGCTCGTTGTACGCGGCGAGGGTGTCGTAGAAGGTGCCGGGGCCGGTGCGGAGTTCGTCCGGGATGCGGGCCAGACGCCGGTACACGGCGGGGCGCGCGTCACGGTGCAGCTTGGCGGCGGCCAGGGCGTCCCGGCATTCGCGCTCGAACGCGGCGACGTCGTCCGTGGGGTCGGCGAGGTGCCGTACGGCGCGGAACACGTCGTCCAGTTTCAGGATCTGCGCAGGGTCCACTTTGACGTCCGACAGGAACGCCGGGCGCGCCGCCACAAGCCGTATTCGACGACTTGGCAACTGCAGGGTCTCCTCCCGGATCAGCTCCTGCAAGCCTCCGTAGTTCTCCCGCAGCAACGCGTCCAGGACACGCGCCGCCAGGGGACCCTCCAAGTCCATCGAAGCAGCGGCGACAGGCCTGGATGCGCCCGAAGAGTCGCGTGCGGATGCGCCGGGGGAGTCGGGCTCGGTCACGCGATCGTCCACTCGTGGGCCGCGCGGAATCGGGCGAGCGCCGCCCGGACGCCGTCCGGGTCCGGGCCGATGGCCCGCACGGTGCCGAGATAGTCCCGGTTCGTCCGGGTGAGCGGGATCTCGTCGCCCACGGCGCGCTGCGGCCGGTAGGCGAGCCGCACGTCGCCGTCGTCCAGCTCGACCGGGCCGGGCGCGGCGGTGAGGCGGCCCGCGCGGTCGGCGATGACCGGCTCGGCGACCGCGTGCCCGCGCGGGCGCGGGACGGCCGCGTCCAGCCGCCCGCCGAGGTGCACCCGCAGGATCCGCTCGTGCAGCGGCACGCCCAGCAGGTCGGCGAGCAGGAAGTCGCAGTGGTCGCCGATCAGCCGGTAGTTCACCTCGATGATCCGGGCGCGGCCCGCGTGGACGACGAACTCGGTATGGCACGCGCCGAACCCGGCGCCGAGCGCCTCCAGCGACGCGAGGACCTGCGGCGTCTCCGGCGGAGGAGGCGCCCATTCGAGGCGTTCCTCGACGAAGTGCGGCGGCGGGGACATTCGCGTGCGGAACGAGCCGAGCACCCGCAGTTCGTGCCCGTCCCCGAGGGTTTCGAGGGTGTGCAGCTCCCCGGGCAGGTACTCCTCGGCGACGAGCGGGTCCGCGCGCCGCGCCGCGATCTCCGCGACGCGGGCGCGCAGCTCCGGCGCGTCCCGCACCAGGAAGACGTCCTCGCTCGCGACGCCCTCGCGCGGCTTGAGGACGAGCGGGTACGGCGCGTCCGCGGGCACCGCGCGGGCGTCCGCGGAGAAGACCGGGTCGAGGTGCGCGAGGCAGCGGCGCATCAGCGCCTTGTTCTTCGCCCGCGCGGCCGCCCGCCAGTCCTTGCCGGGCAGCCCGAAGTACGCCGCCGCGAGGGCGGCCGGTGTTTGCAGGAAGTCGCTGTTGGAGAAGATCGCGGCGGGCCGGTCGCGGATCCGGTCGATGATGTCCCGGAAGTCGGAGACGTCGCATTCGACGACCGCGCCGACCGGCGGTGGAGCCTCCGCGTGCTCCGCGGGACGGTCGGTGAGGAGCACGACGTCGAGACCGAGGCGCGCGGCGGCGGGCAGGAATCCGTGCGTCACCGAGTCGGTGGCCTTCCCGGCGACCAGGTAGAGGGAGGCGGCCAAGTGGGCCCTTTCCAGTGAGGTAAGCCTTGCCTAACTCAAGAATCGTCACCATACTGGCCGGACCGCGCCGCCCGGGCAAGAACGATGACACCGCGTGTCCCCCGCCGTCCCGCGATCCGCCAAGATGAAGCCATGGATCTCATCGAGCGGTGGGTCGCGCTGGCCGGGCCGCACACCCGGCACATCGGCACCGAACTCGACGCCCGCTACGGCGAGCCGCACCGCCGCTACCACACGCGCGAGCACCTCGCCGCCGTCCTCGACCTGGTCGACGAGCTCGCCGGCCACGCCGACTCGCCCGACGCCGTCCGCCTCGCCGCCTGGTTCCACGACGCCGTCTACGACCCCGAGCGCGCCGACAACGAGGAACGCAGCGCCCGCCTCGCCGAGCGCATGCTCGCCGACACCGACCTGCCCCCGGACGACATCGCCCGCGTCGTCCGGCTCGTCGAACTGACCGCCGCGCACGCGCCCGAGCCCGGCGACCGCGACGGGCAGGTGCTCTGCGACGCCGACCTCGCGATCCTCGGCGCCGGACCCGACCGGTACGCCGCCTACGCCGCCGCCGTCCGCGACGAGTACGCGTTCGTCCCCGAGGAGCTCTACCGGGCCGGACGCGCCCAGGTGCTCGAATCGCTGCTCGCGCTGCCGTCCCTGTTCAACACGCCACCGGCCCGCGCGCGCTTCGAAGAAACGGCCCGGCACAACATGCAGACAGAACTGGCCCTACTCGGCACCTGACGCCGCCCCCGGGACGGACGTGCGCGCGCGCAGCGCCTCCCGCACGACCTTCCGGCGACGCAGCCCCGCACGCGTCAGACGCAACAGCAGTTCCTGACAACCCACCGGAACCGCCCCCCGCGCGACCGCGGCCTGGTAGAACTCGGACGGGACGTCGTAGTGGTCGCGGTCGAACGCGCGCGGCGACATACCCAGTTCCTCCGCGAACGCGTGAAGTTCCGCGTAGGACACGTCGCTGACCATGTGCGACCACACCCGGCCGCGCGCGGGCCACAGCGGCGGATCGATGAGGATCAAGAGGCCCTCCCGTGGGCGAGTACGGCGATCCCGTACTGTGCACGACAGTACGACGACATGCAAAGGGGCATGGCAAGTGGTGAACGACGCGGTCGAGAACATCGACGTTGTCGGATACATCCGCGAAGAACGCGACCGGTTCGTCGCGGACCTGAAGGAATGGCTGGCGATCCCCTCCGTCTCCGGCGACCCCGCGCACGCCGCCGACGTCCGGCGGTCCGCCGACTGGCTCGCCGCGCACCTGCGCGAACAGGGCTGGCCGACCGTCGAGATCTGGGACACCCCCGGACTGCCCGCCGTCTACGCCGAATGGCCCGCCGCCGACCCGGACGCGCCGTCCGTCGTCGTCTACGGCCACCACGACGTGCAGCCCGTCGAACCCCTCGACGAATGGGACACCGACCCGTTCGTCCCCGTCGAACGCGGCGACCGGCTGATCGGGCGCGGCACGTCCGACGACAAGGGCCAGGTCTTCTTCCACACCCTCGGACTGCGCGCCCTGCTCGCCGCGACCGGCGCGCAGGCCCCGCCCGTCACCGTGAAACTGCTGGTCGAAGGCGAGGAGGAGTCCGGCTCCGTGCACTTCGCCGACCTGCTGCGCGCACACCGCGACCGGCTCGCCTGCGACGCGGTCGTCATCAGCGACACGACGATGTGGGCGGCCGACGTCCCGTCCATGTGCACCGGCATGCGCGGGCTCACCGAAGCCGAGGTGACGCTGCGCGGCCCCGCCACCGACCTGCACTCCGGCTCCTTCGGCGGCGCCGTCCCCAACCCGCTGCACGCCATGGCGACGCTCCTCGCCGGACTCCACGACGCCGACGAACGCGTCACCCTCCCCGGCTTCTACGACGACGTCGTCCCCCTCACCGACGAGGAACGCGCCCTGTTCGGCAAACTCCCGTTCGACGAGGACGAATGGCTCCGCACCGCCGGGAACAGCCGCGCCCCGCACGGCGAACGCGGCTACACGACCCTCGAACGCATCTGGGCGCGCCCCACCGCCGAGATCAACGGCATGTGGGGCGGGCACACCGGCGCGGGCGGCAAGACGATCGTGCCGCGCGACGCGCACGCCAAGATCTCGTTCCGGCTCGTCGCCGGCCAGGACCCGGTCAAGGTGCAGGACTCCTTCCGCGCCTGGGTCGCCGAACGCACCCCGCCCGGCGTCGAGGCCGAGGTCCGGATCCCCGGCGGCGGCGTCCGGCCCTGCTTCTCCCCGATCGACTCGCCCGGCGTGCTCGCCGCCCGCCGCGCCATGGAACGCGCGTTCGGACGCGAGGTGCTGTTCACCCGCGAGGGCGGCAGCGGCCCCGAAGCCGACCTCGCCGACGTCCTGGACGCGCCGCTGATCTTCGTCGCGGTCGGCCTCGACGACGACCGCATCCACGCGCCGAACGAGAAGGTCGAGATCCCGCTGCTGCTCAAGGGCGCCGAAGCCGCCGCGCACCTGTGGGAAGAACTCGCCGGCGCCCTGCGCTGACACCAACCTTGGGGGGAGATACATGACGGTGACCGACGGCCCGCTCGAATGGCTCGCGCTGGCCCGCGGCACGCTCGACCGGGCCGCCCTGCGGCGCGGCGACGACGCCTGGCTCGCGGCCGCGTGGGACGACCCGCGCACCCGCGTCCTGCCGATCCACGAAGGCCGCGCCCCGGTCGTGTTCGACCCCGCGCCCGCGCTCGTCTTCGTCCCGCCCGCCCAGGCCCCGCCCGGCGTCCGCCGCTGCTCGGCGTCGACGCGACGGCACCGCCTACTTCACGGTCGCCGGAGAGTTCGCCGTCGAGGGCGCCGAACCCGCCGGGCTCCGCCGCGTCGGCGCCGTCCTCGGCGACCGCGACTCCGGGCTGCTCACCCACGCCGTCGCGCTCGAACACTGGCACGCCACCAACCGGTTCTGCCCCGGCTGCGGCGCCGAGACGCGGGAGACGCAGGCCGGACACGTCCGCACCTGCCCCCGGGACGGCTCGCAGCACTTCCCCCGCGTCGACCCGGCCGTGATCATGCTGGTCACCGACCCGGACGACCGCATCCTGCTCGCCCGCGGCCCCCAGTGGCCCGCCGACCGCCGCTCGATCCTCGCCGGGTTCGTCGAACCCGGCGAATCCCTCGAACAGGCCGTCGCCCGCGAGGTCCACGAGGAGGTCGGCCTGCACGTCCGGGACGTCCGCTACCTGGGCAGCCAGCCGTGGCCGCTGCCGCGGAGCCTCATGCTCGGCTTCACCGCCGTGACCGACGAGACCGCGCTGCGCCCCGACCCGGAGGAGATCCTGGACGCCAGCTGGTACACCCGCGAGGAACTGCGCGCCGCGATCGAAGCGGACGAGATCGTCGCGCCCGGGATCCTGTCCATCGCCGCCCAGCTGATCATGCGCTGGTACGGCGGCGAACTCCCCAAGATGCCCCCGTTCTGACGGAGGGTTCACCTAGGGTGAACGGTGCGTGAGTTCCCCGCCGCTGCGGGGATGTTCCGCAAACCGTCCCGACGGTGACCATTGGCGGTACGTGCTCCCCCCGCATGCGGGGATGGAAAGGCCCGCCGACCGGGCTGGTGCCTGGTCGGCGGGCCTTTCTCGAAAGTTCTCGGCCTCAGGCGTCGGCGGCGAGTTCCGCCAGGTGGCGCTTGACTTCCTTCGCGCTGGGGTTGGTGAGGACGACGTCGCTGCCCGAGATGGTGACAGTCGGTACCGTCTGATTTCCGCCGTTGACGCTCATCACGAACTCGGCGGCCTTCGGGTCCTTCTCGATGTCGACCTCGACCATCTCGATGCCCTCCCGGGCGAGCTGGCTCTTGAGGCGCCGGCAGAAGCCGCACCAGGTCGTCGTGTACATGGTGAGCTGTCCGGCGGGCACCTCGGCCCGGTCGGCGGTGGGCGTCGCCATCGGTGCGTCGTCCTCCCTCGTCGTTCGTGTGATGCGCGAGATCGCGCGTACCGAAGAACACTAAACGTCCGGTTCGCATTCCGTGCGGGGATCGGCCGTCCACAATCGCGGCGGCGGGCCGACCCGGTCGGTGACTCCTGCGACCATGGGGGGATGTCGATGGAGTCGGTGCTGGAGGGACTCGATCCCGAGCAGCGGGCGGTCGCGGAGTCGGTGCGGGGGCCGGTGTGCGTTCTGGCGGGGGCCGGGACGGGCAAGACGCGGGCGATCACGCACCGGATCGCGTACGCGGTGCGGTCCGGTGTGATGGCGCCGCAGCGGGTGCTGGCCGTGACGTTCACCACCCGGGCGGCGGGGGAGCTGCGCGGGCGGCTGCGGTCGCTCGGCGCGCCGGGCGTCCAGGCCCGCACGTTCCACTCGGCGGCGCTGCGGCAGCTCACCTACTTCTGGCCGCGGGTGGTCGGGGGCGAGCCGCCGAAGATCCTGGAGTCGAAGATCCGGCTGGTCGCGGACGCGGCGCGCGAGATCGGGGTGTCGCTGGGCGGCGGCGAGCTGCGCGACGCGGCGGGCGAGATCGAGTGGGCGAAGGTCACGCAGAACCGCCCCGAGGACTACGCGGCGGCCGCCGCGAAGGCGGCGCGGCGCCCGTCCGTCGAGATCGCCGACGTGGCCGGGGTGTACGCGATGTACGAGGAGCTGCGGCGGCAGCGCAACCTGCTCGACTTCGAGGGGATGCTGGAGCTGACCGCCGCCGTGCTGACCGAGCACCGGGAGGTCGCCGCCCAGGTCCGCGACCAGTACCGGCATTTCGTCGTGGACGAGTTCCAGGACGTCAACCCGCTGCAGAAGATGCTGCTGGACGTCTGGCTCGGCGACCGCGACGACATCTGCGTCGTCGGCGACCCCAACCAGACGATCTACTCGTTCACCGGCGCGAGCGCCGCGCACCTGCTGAACTTCACCGCCGACCACCCCGGCGCGACGGTCGTCCGGCTCGTCCGCGACTACCGGTCGACGCCGCAGGTCGTGGGGCTGGCGAACGGGCTGCTGGGGCGGTCGCCCGCGTCCGGTCACCGGCTGGAGCTGGTGGCGCAGCGCGCGGACGGGCCGGAGCCGGCGTTCAACGAGTACGACGACGAGATCGCCGAGGCCGACGACACCGCGCGGGCGTCCGCAAGCTCGTCGACGAGGGCGTCCCGGCGCGCGAGATCGCGATCCTGTTCCGGGTGAACGCGCAGTCGGAGGCGTACGAGGCGGCGCTGGCCGCCGCGAACGTCCCGTACGTGCTGCGGGGCGCGGAACGGTTCTTCGAGCGGCCGGAGGTGCGGGAGGCGGTCGTGCGGCTGCGCGGCGCGGCCCGCGCGGGCGCGGACGCCGAGACCGACGGCACCGGGCTGATCCGGACGGTCCGGCACGTGCTGTCGGGCGCGGGGTTCTCCGACCGGCCGCCCGAGGGGGCGGGGGCGGCGCGGGCGCGCTGGGAGTCGCTGGCGGCGCTGGCCCAGCTCTCCGAGGACATGGCCGCCGACAACCCGAAGGCCGGGCTGCCCGACTTCGTCGCCGAACTGGAGGAGCGGGCGGCGGCGCAGCACGCGCCGCCGCTGGAGGGCGTCACGCTCGCGTCGCTGCACTCCGCCAAGGGCCTGGAGTGGGACGCGGTGTTCCTCGTGGGGGTCGCCGAGGGCACGCTCCCGATCATCTACGCGAAGACGCCCGCGCAGGTCGAGGAGGAGCGCCGCCTGCTTTACGTGGGCATCACGCGCGCGCGCGTCCACCTGAACCTGTCGTGGGCGCTGGCGCGTTCGCCCGGCGGGGCCCAGGCGCGGCGCCCGTCCCGGTTCCTGGACGGCCTCACGAGCAAGACCGCGACGCACACCCCCGCCCGTCTCGACCGGTCCACCAAGCGGCGTCCGGTCCGGGGGCCGCAGCCGTGCCGGGTGTGCGCACGCCCGCTGACCGCGGCCGTCGAGCGCAAGCTGGGCCGCTGCGAGGACTGCCCCGCCGAGCTGAACGAGGAACTGCTCGTCGCCCTCAAGGACTGGCGCGCCGGGGTGTCGTCCGAGCAGCGGATCCCCGCGTACGTCGTGTTCACGGACGCCACGTTGCAGGCGATCGCCGAGCGCTGCCCGGAGTCGATGGAGGAACTCGCCGGGATCCCCGGTGTGGGGAAGGTCAAGCTCGACCGGTACGGCACCGCCGTCCTCGGGCTCTGCGGCGGCTGAGCAGGCGCGTCGCGGCGTCCGGTCGCGGGTTCCGGCGGGGTGAGAGGGCGGTCACACGGCCGGATGGGGGAGACTGTCGGGCGTGAAGGAGACTCTGAAGGCACTGCTGGACCTGCTGGACCTCGAGCAGATCGAGAACGACATCTTCCGCGGCCGCACGTCCGACGAGCACCGGCAACGCGTCTTCGGAGGTCAGGTCGCCGGGCAGGCGCTCGTCGCCGCCGGCCGGACCGTCCCGGTGAACCGTCCCGTGCACTCCCTGCACGCCTACTTCCTGCGGCCGGGCGACCCGCTCGTCCCGATCGTCTACACCGTCGACCGCGTCCGCGACGGCCGGTCCTTCACCACGCGCCGCGTCACCGCCGTCCAGCACGGCAAGGCGATCTTCACGCTGTCGGCGTCGTTCCAGATCGTCGAGGATGGGCCGGCGCACCAGGCGTCCATGCCGGACGCGCCCGCCCCCGAAACCCTCCCCGACTCCCTCACCCGGCTGACGCCCCTGTTCGGACGGCGCGGCGCGGAGGAGTTCGTGAACCGGCGCCCCATCGACATCCGGCACGCGACCCCGCTGACGTGGGAGGCGGCCAAGGACCCGTCGCTGACCACGCCGGAGTCGAAGGTGTGGCTGAAAGTGGACGGGGAGCTGCCGGACGACCCGCTGCTGCACGTGTGCCTGATGACGTACGCGTCCGACATGACGCTCCTCGACACCGTCCTGCTCAACCACGGTCTCGCCTGGGGCGACAAGCGGACGATGGGCGCCAGCCTCGACCACGCGATGTGGTTCCACCGTCCGTTCCGCGCGGACGACTGGCTGCTGTACTACCAGGACACCCCGTTCGCCGGAAGCGCGCGCGGGCTCGCCCGGGGACAGGTGTTCACCCGCTCAGGGGAACTGGTGGTGTCGGTGATGCAGGAGGGGCTCATCCGCGTGTCGGACTGAATCGTCCCGTAAGGGTCTCCCGAGAGTTTCGACGCCGGCACGGCGGCGCGGGTTCCCGGGAAATGTGGTGAAGTGACCCACAAAAGCGCAGGTCAAAAATACCTTGCTCGATTTGCCGAAGTCCCCGTAGTCTCGTACGCGAGCAATCAGGCGGCCGCCGGATGGATCTTGATCCGACCGGACCGGCCCGAGGAACCAGAGAGGTGGTGCGCAGTCCGGTGATCAACACGTTGTTCGTGAACACGCCGTCCCGGAACGCCACGCGCCCCGGTGCCTCGATGGCCTATTCCCCGATGTCCGTCACCCCGCGCACGCCGAGACTACGCGGCGCGTCCGCCGTCGGCGGCAACGGGCGGATCGGCGGATCGGCGCTCGGCAACGAGTCGATTCGCACCGATGAGCGTTGCGCCGAACTCGGCGGCAAGCGGCATGACTCGCGCGATCTGCGCGACGTCCGTCGTGCGCAGCGATTCCAGGACGAGCAGGGGTGGAGTGTCTTCGAACGGCTTCTCGAAGACGTGACCATCCAGGCTTCGGCCAAGGCCCGCGAGGGCGCCCCCCTGATGGGCGGCGTGTCGGGTCCGTACCCCTGGAGGCGACCGGTCTAGCAAGACACCGGCAAGCCCCCAGGCCGCGGATCCAGACACCGGATCCGCGGCCTTTTCATTTGCCCAGACGACCCACCGACACGCCCGCCAAGATCCAACGAGAGGAACAAGGGTGACTGTGATGCAGGGGGCTCTCGCAGTGAGCGAGGAGGACCTCACGCTTCCGTGCCGGACCGACCCGGAGCTGTTCTTCGCCGAGGACCCCGCCGACGTCGAGCTCGCCAAGCGCTGTGCCAGGAGTGCCCCGTCCGCAAGCAGTGCCTCGCCGGGGCGCTCGAGCGGAAGGAGCCCTGGGGCGTCTGGGGCGGTGAGCTGTTCGTCCGCGGCGTGATCGTGCCCCGCAAGCGGCCGCGTGGCCGCCCGCGCAAGCACCCCCGCCCGGAAGACGTGACCGTCTGACGGACGGGACGGCGGCAGCCGCTCACTCGTCGAGCACCGATGCGGCGACCGTGGGTGATATGCCCAGGTCGCGACCCGGTCCCGACCGCCGCCGGGAGGCGCGTTTCCGAATCGATACGCGCCTCCCGCCGGCCGAACCGAAACGCAAATACCCCAAAGGGGAAATAACACCCGGGAAGGCAATACGGACCCGGGAGGACGAAATGACGACGATGACCGAAGGGCCCGGTATCGGGCCGGAGCCGACGACCACGGAGCCGACGACCACGATCGCCGCCGACGAACTGGCCGTGCGGGTGCGAGCCCTGCGCCGCGCCCGCCGGGACGCGCAGATCCGCGCGTCGCGCGTCCGCCGCGTGCTCCTCGCCCCGACGGCGACCGGCGACCCCCACCCGCCGCCGCGCGGCCGTCCTCGGAGGCACGGCCGGGCCTGAGGCGTCGACGGCCCGTCCGGTTCGCAGGCGGCGCCCGCCGTCCATGTCCGGCTACGGACATGGACGGGGGCGCGCGGCCTCCCGGCGGGCCTCGGGAGGCGTCCGGACCCACTGCCGGACGCCGCGAAGAAGGGCCCCGCGCACCGGTCCGGTGCGCGGGGCCCTTTTCGTGGGCTCGGGCCGCTCAGCCGACGGCCAGCTCTTCGTCCTCGTCGTCGGCGAAGCCGGGGATCCACTTGAGGGACTCGCCGCGGGCGGGGATCTCGCAGTCGAGCTGGCAGAGCACGCCGGTGCCGGCCGACAGGACGCGGTGGATGATCACGTACTCGGGCGGGAGGTTGAGCTGCCGGACGACGTTGGTCGGGCGCAGGTCGGTGACGCGGGCGGCCTGGTCGCGCAGCCACTCGCGGTTGAACGCGAACGTCTCGGTGACGAACGGCTCGGTGATCGGGCCGAGGAACGTCTGCAGGGACTCGGCGTCGATCTCGACGTCGTCGCGGATGAAGTCCTCCCGGCGGAGGGCCTCCTCGACCTCGTCGATGTCGGCCATCGTGCCGATGCGCAGCAGGAGGCCGAGCCGCTTCTGGAACCCGCCGGGGATGTGGTCGACCGCGCCGAAGTCGAGGACGCCGAGGCGTCCGTCCTCCATCAGGCGGAAGTTGCCCGGGTGCGGGTCGCCGTGCAGGAGCTCGGAGCGCTTCGGCCCGGACAGCAGGAACCGGCAGTACAGCAGCGCCGCGTGGTTCCGCGTCTCCTGGTCGCCCTCGCTGATGATCTTCGAGAGCGGGGTGCCGTCGATCCACTCGGTGACCAGCACGTCGCCGGCCTGGGCGATCACCTCGGGGATGTAGAAGTCGGGGTCGTCGAGGTAGGCCTCGCGGATGATCGTCTGCGACTCGGCCTCGATCTCGTAGTCGAGCTCCTCGGCCACCCGCTCCTTCAGCTCGGCGAGCATCGACTTGACGTCCAGGCCGGGCATCAGCACGCCGAACAGCCGGCCGACGCGGGCGAGCTGGTTGAAGTCGCTGATCAGGGCCTTCCCGGCGCCGGGGTACTGCACCTTGACCGCGACCACGCGGCCGTCGTGCCAGACGCCCTTGTGGACCTGCCCGATGGACGCCGCGGCGGCGGGCTCGTCGTCGAACTCGGCGAACGAGTCGCGCCAGTCTTCCCCGAGCGCCTGCGCCAGGACCTTGTGGACGGCCGAGGCGGGCAGCGGCGGCGCGGCCTCCTGCAGCTTCGTCAAAGTGGCGCGGTACGGCCCGGCGATCTCCGCCGGCAGCGCCGCCTCGAAGATCGACAGCATCTGGCCGAGCTTCATCGCCCCGCCCTTGAGCTCGCCGAGCACCTTGAACAACTGCTCGGCGGTTCGCGTCTGGATCTCCATCGCGACGGCCTCGGCGGGCTTACCGAAGGTCCGCTTCCCCACGCCCAGGGCGGTACGCCCCGCGAAGCCGAGGGGGAGGGACGCCAGCTTTGCTGACCGCGTCACCGCGCGGCGGGGAAGATCGCTCACCCGGCCATTCTCCGTGATCCGCCGCCGATTCCGCCACAGTGCGGCGCGAATAATCAGGATGGCCGGAAACGGTGCACTCGCGTGACCAGTACGAATGTGGTAAGTGTGCGCTTTCTCACGCGTCGCCGAACCCCGCCGCCCGGCGCCGCGGGCCCGCAGGGTACGGTGCGTCCCGTGCCCGAAGAGCTGCTCGTCGAACGCCGCCCGGACGGAATCGCCGTTCTCACGCTGAACGACCCCGACCGCCGCAATGCGATGGCCGACGCGATGACCGCCGCCTGGAAAAAGGCCGTCGCGGATCTGCGCGAGGACCCGGCGGTCCGCTGCGTCGTCGTCACCGGAACGGGCAGCGCGTTCAGTTCCGGCGGCGACCTTTCGTGGCTCGCCGACACGAACTCCGTGGCCGTCCCCGCGCTGCGCGACCGGATGCTGACCTTCTACCGGACGTGGCTCGCCATCCGGGACCTGGAGGTCCCCACGATCGCCGCCGTCAACGGGCACGCCGTCGGCGCCGGACTGTGCCTCGCGCTGGCCTGCGACCTGCGGTACGCCGCGCGGGACGCCAAGCTCCTCGCCCCGTTCACCGCCCTCGGCCTGCACCCGGGAATGGCCGCCACCTGGCTGTTCCCCGAGGTCGCCGGGCTGCCGATCGCCCGCGAGATGCTGCTCGCCGGACGCGTCCTCACCGGGGACGAGGCGCAGGCGTCCGGATTCGTGAACCGGGCCGTCCCGCGCGAGCACGTGCTGGAGACGGCCCTGGAGGTCGCCGGACGGATCGCCGCGCAGGCGCCCGTCGCGACCCGGCTCACCAAGGTCGCGCTCGCCGGCGGCGGCCACCCCGACATGGAATCGGCGCTGCGCTGGGAATCGCTCGCGCAGCCCGTCACGATGGCCACCAAGGACATGATCGAGGGCCTCACCGCACAGCGGGAGCGCCGCACTCCGCGCTTCACCGGCGAATGATCAATACCATGCTCGCGGCGGTGCGACCGCCGAGAACGGTCTCCACAAGGTTGCGCGGGCGTGTTCCGGGCCCAATGAGGCAGTTAAAAGATGGTGTCTGACCTGCGATAACACCAAACACCCCCTGTGGCGGACGCAAATTTTTGGGTACGGTTCTGGCGTGCCCCCAAACGTTGAGGTCCGCCGCAGCTCCCGCCGCCGGCGGACGGTGTCCGCCTACCGCGACGGGGACAAGGTGGTGGTGATGGTTCCGTCCAGGCTGAGCAAGGCCGAAGAGGAACAGTGGATCGCGACCATCCTGGAACGGCTGGAGGAGCGCGAACGCAAACGGCGTCCCAGCGACGCCGACCTCGAATCGCGCGCTCGCGAGCTCTCCCGCCGTTACCTGGACGGCCGTGCCGATCCCGTCAGCGTCCGCTGGGTGGACAACCAGCGGCACCGCTGGGGATCGTGCACCCCCGACGACGGGACGATCCGGCTCTCCACGCGGCTGCGCGGAATGCCCGGCTGGGTCGTCGACTACGTCCTCGTCCACGAGCTGGCGCACCTGCTGATCCCCGGTCACGGCGCCGACTTCTGGGAACTCGTCGGCAACTACCCGAAGGCCGACCGCGCCCGCGGTTACCTGGAGGGCGTCGCCGCCGCCGCGCACCTGCCGATGGAGGCCGACGCGCCCGGCGACGACCCCGGCAAGGACGCCCACAGCGGCGACGTCCTGCACCGCGACCAGCGGTACGGGGTCGCCGGTTGAGCTCCGCCCGCCACGCCGCGGTGCTGTCGAAGCTCCGCGGCCGTCCGGACGCGCCCGCCGCCCCGCCCGGGGTCGACCCGCCGAGTTCCGGCTCGCGCTGCTCGAAGACGCCTACGAGGTCGTCGCCGGACTCGAACTGGTCGTCCCGGCCCTCGTGCTGGACCCGCCCGACCAGCCGGACGCCGAAGCCGTCACGTGGCCCGGCACCGAGATCGTCCGCGCCGCGACCCCGCCGGACGCGTTCGCCGCGCTGCACGCGGCCGGGGCGGCGGAGCGGGTGCTCGTCGCGGGCGACGCCCCCGACCTGCCGCCGCTGCTGATCGGCAAGCTGTTCCGGGCGCTCGGGCAGGCCCCGGCGGCCGCGTGCGCCGCCCGTCCGGACGGGCTCGTCGCGCTCGCCGTCCACGGGCTCCCGCTGCCCGGCTGGCTCGCCGGGATCCTCGCGGAGGTCGACCTCGACACCCCCGACGCGCTCGCCCGGCTCCGCGCCGCCGCGCCCCGCCCCGGGCTCGTCCCGCAGACCCGGCTGGCACCGCATCCGCACCGCCGCCGACCTGCGCTTCCTCGACCCGGGACTGGAGGGCTGGGAGAACACCCGCGCCCTGCTGGAAGGCCACCCGCTCCGGGGCTGACCCGGCCTCAGGACGCGACGGCCCGTGCGACGAGCCGCCGGAGCGCGTCGTCCGTCGGTTCGGGCAGCGCGTCCACCGGCCACCAGGCGAGGTCGTCGGACTCGTCGCTGCGCACGTGCCGCGCGCTCGCCGGGGCGATCGCCGCGTATTGGACGTCCAGGTGCCACGACCCTTCGGGGTGGCAGCGCACGGAGTGCCGGTCGAGCTGGACGGGGCCCTCGCCCAGCAACCGCAGGCCCCGGATGCCCGACTCCTCCCGCGCCTCGCGCAGCGCCGCCGCCTCCAGGGTCTTGTCGCCCGGCTCCAGGTGACCGCCGAGCTGCAGCCACGCCTTCACCTTCGAGTGCAGCGTCAGCAGCACCCGGGTCCGGGTGTGGTCCAGGACGAGCGTGCTCGCGGTGATGTGCCCGGCCGCGCACTCCCGCCACACGCCGTCCTGCGTGTGATCGCGCAGGTGCCGCATGAAATCGAGGGCGAGGTCGCGCTGCGCGTCGTCCGGCGGGCGCCAGCGGTGCAGCACGTCGACCACGTCCTTGCCGAGCCGGACCGTGGCGAGCAGGCGTTCGGTGTCGCCGGTCACGCGCGGCCGATGCGCGGATAACGGGAGTTGACGAGATGGCGGCGCCGGCGCTCCTGGTCGATGGGGCGCTGCCAGCACAGGCTCGCCCGTTCGACCCGCCGCCGGATCACGTTCGTGGACGATCCCGGCTCGTACCGGCAGCCGCCCACCCGGTGCTGCCGCTGCCGGCTCACCGCTGCGGCCCCGCGTCGCCGGACCCGCCGTCCCCGCCGTTCTCGTCGTCGTCGGCGTCGCCCTTGGCGTCGGTCTCGTCCTTGGGCTCGTCCTTGGGCTCGGACGGCGCCTCGGACGGGCCCTCGCCCGTGGTGAGCTTCGACAGGTCCAAGTCCGACAGGGCGTCCTCGCGGCCGTGGACGAACCCCTCCGGGTCGTCCAGGTCGTCCGACGTCGGCAGCAGGTCGGGGTGGTCCCACAGCGCGTCGCGGCCCTGCACGCCCCGCACGTCCGTCAGCGTCCGCCACAGCGCCGCCGCCTCGCGCAGCCGCCGGGGCCGCAGCTCCAGCCCCACCAGCGTCGCGAACGTCCGCTCCGCCGGGCCGCCGGTCGCGCGGCGCCGCCGCACCGCCTCGGCCAGCTTCACCGACTCGGGCAGCCGGTTGCGCGCCGCCTCGTTGACGACCGTGTCGACCCAGCCCTCGACGAGCGCCAGCGCCGTCTCCAGCCGGGCCAGCGCCGCCTTCTGCCGCGGCGACTCCTCCGGCTGCAGCGACAGCTCGCCGCCCAGCGCGTCCTGGATCGCCTGCGGGTTGCTCAGGTCGAGGCCCTGGACGGCCTGCTCGATGCCCGACAGGTCGACGGTGATGCCGCGCGCGTACTCCTCGACGGCGCCCAGCAGATGCGACCGCAGCCACGGGACGTGCGCGAACAGCCGCTGGTGGGCCGCCTCGCGCAGCGCCAGGTACAGCCGCACCTCGTCGCCCGACACCTCCAGGCCCGACCCGAACGCCTCGACGCCCGCGGGCAGCAGCGCCCCGACGCCGTCCGGCGCCAGCGGCAGGCCCACGTCGGCCGAACCGGTCACCTCGCGGGCCAGCTCGCCGAGCGCCTGCCCGGCCTGCCCGCCGACCATCGCCCCGGCCATCTGCTTGACCATGCCGATCAGCGGCCCGGCCATCGCCTGGACGTCCGCGGGGATCTCGCCGCCGCCGAGCGCGCCGCCCATGGACTCGACCATGCGCGTCGCGATCGGGTCGCAGACCTTCGCCCACACCGGCAGCGTCTGCTCGATCCACTCCGAGCGGCTCCACGCCTGCGGCGTCCGGATACCGGCGGGCAGCGTCGTGCTCTCGTCGAGCCACAGCTCGGCCAGCCGGAGCGCCTCCTCGACCTGGCGCCGTTCGGCGTCCACGATCGAGGGGTCGCCCTTCTCGGCGACCGCGTGCCGCGCGATGTTCTTGGCCAGATCCCAGTTCAGGGGGCCGCCGCCCGGGCCGCCCGCACCGGCGGCGCCCTGGCCGCCGATCATGTCGGCGAACCGGTGCAGCATGTCGGCGAACTGCGCCATGTCGCCGCCCATGCCCTTGAATGGATCCTGGGGCCGGTCGTCGTCTCCGTCACCGGGACGGTTGAAGCCGAAGGGTGTGTCACTCATATCGGTTCGCCCCTGGGATGCATGATGGGCTCATATCCGCAACGTTAGCCGGTCCAGGCAAGGTCGCGAACAAAAGGAAGGGGGCACCTCCGTGGCAACGGGCAAGGTTCGCCCTCGGCGTAGCAAGGGCCCGGTCGTCGCGGTCACCGGCGCGGCCACCGGGGCGGGGCGGCTGCTGGCCGCCCGGCTCGCCGAGCGCGAGGAGATCCGCAAGGTCGTGGCCATCGACGGGCAGCGGGGAGACGTGCCCGGCGTCACCTGGCGCGTCATGGACGTCCGCGACCCGCTGCTGTCCGGGCGGCTGTCGGACGTCGACGTCATCGTCCACCTCGACGTCGAGCAGTCGCCCGAGGTCGAGCAGCGCGAACGCCGCACCCACAACGTGCGGGGCGCGCAGACCGTCGTGACCGCCGCGGCCGCCGCGCGCGTCCGCCGGGTCGTGCTCGTCACCAGCGCCATGGTGTACGGCGCCGAACCCGGCAACGAGGTCCCGCTGCCCGAGGACGCGCCGCTGCTCGCCGAGGCCGACACCGGCATCGCCGGCGACCACCTGGAGATCGAGGAGCTCGCCGCCGCCGCGCCGCTCACCCATCCCGGGCTGGAGATCACCGTCGTCCGCCCGGCCGCGCTCGTCGGGCCCGGCGTGGACACGCTCGTCACCCGCCACTTCGAGGCGCCGCGGCTGCTGTCGGTCAAGGGCAGCACCCCCGGCTGGCAGTTCTGCCACCTCGAAGACCTCGCGTCCGCCCTCGACGTGATCGTCACCGAGAACATCGCCGGCCCCGTCGCCGTCGGCTGCGAGGGCTGGATCGGGCTCGACGAGGTCACCGAGATCACCGGCAAGCGCGGCTTCGAACTGCCCGCCGCCCTCACCTTCGGGACGGCGCAGCGCCTGCACCGCCTCGGCATGACCCCGGCGCCCGCCACCGAGCTGCGCTACGTCGCCTACCCGTGGGTCGTCGACTGCGCCCGGCTGCGCGCCGCCGGCTGGAAACCGATGTACGACAACGCCGCCGCCCTGCGCGGGCTGATGGACGAGATCGCCGGCCGGCACGCGGTCGTCGGCCGCCGCGTCGGGGGCCGGGAGGCCGCCGCCGGCGACCGCCGCGGGCGCCGCCGTCCGCCG
>NZ_MKJY01000154.1 GCF_001942465.1 Actinomadura sp. CNU-125 | reverse complement strand
TCTCGCGGCCGCCCGTCCAGCCCGGCCCGCCGCAGGCGCCGCCCGCGCCGGAGACGACCGCCGTCGGGCGCCGTCCCGTTCGGGCGCGAGTCCGAGCCGCCGCGCGGCCCCGGCCAGTCCGAGGGCGGCGAGTGGACCCGCATGTACGGGGAGGACGACCTGCGCCGCGACGGCCGCTAGCTCAGCCCCGGCCCGGGATCGGGATCCGGACGTCCGGCAGGTCCGGCCTCGGCTCCCGCCACACGCCCGACAGCAGCACGCTCAGCGTGTAGACGTGCCAGAGCTGGTTCGTCCAGCCCTTCGGCACCGTGGCGAAGTGCTCCTCGAACTTGCGCCGGTTCACGATGTCCCACAGTTCGGACGGCCCGTCCAGCACCCGGTCGCGCAGCAGTGCGAGGAACGGCTCGTCGAACCCGTGCCGCCAGTTGAACCCGGACGTCCGTCCCTTCGGCAGGACGGCCGCGCGGCGCCGCCACGCTGGCCACTCGCGGAGGCGGCGCGGCCCGTCCGCCTCGAACCGCCACCGCTTGCCCTCGGGCGGGACGGACGCGAGCTTCGGCGCGAGCGTCTCGATCAGCAGGTACACGACCTCCTCGCTCGCCCGCCATTGCGGCGGTAGCGCGAGCGCCTCGCGGACCACGCGGTTGTCGAAGAACGGGTGGTAGTACGGCGAGTTCAGCAGCGTCGCGGTGTGCGCGCCGACGATCCAGCGGCCCGACCGGTAGAGCAGGTACAGCAGGTCGAGGACGCGCGGCCCGTCCGCGGCGGCCCGCGCCGCCCACCCGCGGAGGTGCTCCGCGGCGGCGGCGTTCGCGTCCGGCGTGCAGAACGCCTCGGCCGACATGAAGATCGTCCGGAGCCGCTTGCGGATCGCCTCGGGGCCGAGGTCCTTCTGGTCGTAGAGGTGCCCGCCGCGCAGCGTCTCGCCGCCCGACCCCGACGTCCTCGGGACGACCCGGTACGGCGCGCACCCGTTGACCCGCTCGTACGCCGACGTCATGCCCTCGCAACGGCGGATCACGTCGTACGCCCGCAGCAGCGGGTGCCCGACGGCGACGGCGCCCGGCGCGTCGTCGCGCGCGGTCGTGGGGGCGGTCGTGGAGGTGAGGTCGACGCGGTGCTCGATGCCGAGGCCGTCCGGCAGATCTCCCGGGCGAGCGCGACGGTCGGGTCGTCGGCGACCCGTGCGTCGTCGCGACCAGCGGGACGCCCGCGGCGGTCAGCACGGCCGCCATGAGGCGGCTGTCGCGCCCGCCCGACAGGGCCAGCTCGACCGGGACGCCGTGCCCGGCGAGCGGCGCGGCGGCGTCCACGAGCGCCTCGGCCGAGCCGCCGCACCGCGCCCGCGCGCTCCCGCGCGTCCGCGGGCATCGGCCCGGCCGCCGGGACGTCGCGCACCCCTCACCGCGACGCCGCGCCCGGGGGCGGCGGTCAGGACGGCGTCGGCGGGCAGCGCCCGGACGCCCGCGAACGGCGTGTCGTCGTTGGTGAAGAAGCCGTGCCGGATCATCGGCTGGAGCGCCATGACGTCGTGGGCCACCGGTGGGTCCGCCAGGCCGGTTTCCGCGGCGCGCGCGGTGAGATGCACGAGGAGCGCGCGGCTGCCGATAAAGCAGAAATCGGTGGTTTCGGTGAAATAGACCGGGCATACGCGGGCGATCGAGGTGGCCGCCTCGAAACCGTCACGATGTGCGCGGAACACCGCGAACACCCCGCCCATCGACTCGACGGCCGCCGCCGGATCGGCGGTTTTCAGCAGTTCCTTCTCGGCGATGTCCGGATCGGCGAGGTATCCGGTGTAGCCGAGGACGCGCTCGTCGCCGCCGGTGAGCGGGCGGGGGAGCAGCCGGTGCTCGGGCTCGTTCGACCAGGCCAGCAGGACGGTCGCGCCGTCGCCGGAGGTCCATCGGGAGGGGGTCAGTCGGTCGGTGGGAACGGGGATCGCCTCGGCGGCGGCCCGGCCCGCGGATTCCAGGATATGCGGTGAAATTCGGCGATTTCGGGCTTTGCTCACCACGGCGAGATAGGCGCGCACGCGGGCTCCGTTCGGTCGAACGTGACGGACCGCACGACCGTCGCGCCGCGGGGTGAACGTCCGCCGAACCGTCGACATATGAGCGGTAAATAATGCTCACGTTTACCGAAGGTTGCTTCTCCCCCCAAAATGGACCGATCCATTTCGGGAGAATTCCGGCGACGGACCGCCGGTGCCGGTCAGAGCGCCGCGAGGACGCCCGGGACGTCGTTGACGACCATCGCGTCGATCCCGGCCTCGGCGTAGCGCGGGGCGTGCTCGGCCGCCGGGCACCACGCGACGACCTCCAGGCCCGCCTTGTGCGCGGCGTTCACGCAGTGGTCCAGCGGGCGCAGCCGCGAGTCCGGATGCTCGAACCCGCACGAGCCGGTGTGCACCGCCACCACCTGCAGACCCAGGCCCGCCGCCGCCGGGACGGCGTGCCACAGCGGGAACCGCAGCCACGTCAGCAGCCCGAGCGGCACGCCCGGCAGCTCGTCCCGCAGCTGCACCAGCAGCGCCGGGTCGAACGAGGTGACCAGCAGGGGCCGCCGCCGGGCCTCCCGGCGCAGCAGCGGCAGCAGCAGCGCGCTCGTCCGCCGGTCCGGGTCGTCGAGCGCGTCCTCCAGGACGGTCTTGACGTCGACGTCCACCGCCACATGCGGCGGCAGCGCGTCGAAGACGTCCGCGAGGCGCGGCAGTCCGCTGTCGGTCGCGGGCAGGTCCACCACGTGCGACCCGTCCGGGATCGTCGGGTCGTGCCGCAGCACGAGATGGTCGTCGCCCGTCCGCGTCACATCGACCTCGACCCAGCCCAGGCCCGCGTCCACCGCGGCCAGCATCGAGTCGAGCGTGTTCTCCGCGACCGTCCGGCCCGTCCCGGGCACCGGCCGCTCGCCGGACCCGAACCCGCGATGGCCGATGACCACGGGGGCGTCTTCGAAGATCAAGGGGTCTCCTCCGCGGCGATGTGCTCGGCGAGGGCGATGTCCAGGGGACGGGTGACCTTCAGGTTGCGATCGTCGCCCGCCACCACGCGGATCGGCACGTCCGGCAGGTAGCGGTGCACGATCCCGCAGTCGTCCGTGGCGCGCAGCCCCGGATCGGCCAGCGCGATCTCGTACGCCTTGCGGACCGTCCCGAGGACGAACCCCTGCGGCGTCTGAAACCGGCTCATCGACTCCCGGGGCGGCATCGACGCCACCCGGCCGTCCGCCACGACGACGATCGTGTCGGGGCTCGGGACGCCCACCGCGACGGCCGCGTCCCCGTCCAGCGCGTCCAGCACGCGGTCGATCACGGCCGCGTCGACGAACGGGCGGGCCGCGTCGTGGAACAGGACCCGCGCGTCGTCCGGACGGTCGGCCAGCGCCTCCAGCGCCGCCACCGTCGACGCGGTGCGCGTGTCACCGCCCGCGATCACGGCCGTGACCTTGCCGAACGGCGCGGCGATCGTCGCGGCCGCGCGCAGATGCCCCGGCGCCATCACCACCAGCACCTCGTCGACGCGCGGATGCCCGTCGAACGCGGCCACGGCCCGGCCCAGGATCGAACGGCCGCCGATCTCGATGAGCTGCTTCGGGCGCCCCGCGCCCAGTCGCGCGCCGACACCACCGGCGAGCACCACCGCGACCGTCCGCGTACCCATGTCTCCCCGTTCTCGCCACAACAGGTCATCGAAGCATTACGCTCTGCCATTACCGTACGGCTCACGCTCAACGTACCGCCTGGCCTGTCGCACGCAACATACGCACGTGAGGCGCGACAAGGAAGCCGCGCAGGCCTGCGCGTCCGGAGCGCGGAGCCGGTCCCGGGGGCCTCGGGGGCGCCCCGTGAAGACGCACCGCGAGCTTCGGCCCGCGCACCGACCGGGGAGGCGACCGTGGAGCAGCGGACGGTGCGCCGGGCCGCCCGGTGGGGCCTCACCCCCGCCACGACGGCGCCGATCTCGCTCGCCGTCGCCGGGCTGGCCGCCGTCTGGTTCTCCGACGCCACGCGCGCCGGGGCCGTCGCGGGCGCGCTGCTCCTCGCGGTCACGGTCGTCCTCGCCCGCGTCGACGCCCGGCTCGTCCGCGTCGGAGCCGCCGAACCGCGGCAGGCGTGGCGGTCGGCCGTACTGCGCCGGGCCGAGACGACGTCTACGCGGGCCTGGCCGCCGGCGCCGCCGGGACCGGCGGGGCGGCCTGGGCCGAGCCCGCGGCGTTCGGCGGGGTGTGGGCGATGGCGGCGGTCGCGCTCGCGCTGCCCGCGCTCCACCGCGCGATCGCCGCGTCGTTCGCGGTGCGCCACCCCGCCGCCGCCCCCGGCGACCCCGTCGGCTTCGCGAGGATCGTCACACTCCCTCGGCCCGAACGCCCTCGCGGTCGTCTCCGTCACCGCCGCCCTCGGCGACCCCGCGTTCGTCTTCGCCGTCCTCATCGTGAAGGGGCGGCGTCGCGGCCGCGTCCGTCCTGGCCGGGTGCGTCCTCCGCTCCCTCTGGCCGGTGACCCCATGACGCTCCGGGGCGGGATCCTGCGCGTCTACCGGGACGACGGGCCGCTGGCGCGCGCGCTCGGCGTGCGGCTGCGCGCGGGGGGCTCCCGCCGGTGCCGGGAGCCGTCGGCGCGGCCGTCCTGACCGGGATCCTGCTGGCAGCCGGGCCGGACGGCGACCCGGCCCCCGCGCTGTTCGCGCCGGTCATCGCGGTGCTGCTGATCGGCCCCGCGTCGACGCACCCGCACGGCGGCAGGCTCGACTGGACGGCGCCGCCCATGATCCGCGGGATCGAGTATGGTTACCTCACCGTGTTGGGGTTCGCGCACGCTGTGGCGGCGCCGCTCGTCTTCGCGCTCGTCGCCCTCCTCGCGCTCCACCACCACGACACCGTGCACCGCACCCGCAGGGGGCCGCGGCGGCAGCGGCTCCTCCGGGCCGGGCTCGGCTGGGAGGGGCGGATGCTCATCGTGGCCTGCGGGGGCCTCTCCGGGAGCCTCCCGTTCGCGTACGCTGCCCTGGCCGCCTACCTTGGCGTGTTGTTCGGCGGCGAGAGCGTCGCCGCGTGGGCGCGGGCCGGACTCGGCGCACGCGTGCAGGTCGACCTGGAGGAAGAGGAAGCATGATCGGCATGGTGCTGGCGGCGGGCGCGGGCCGGAGGCTGCGGCCCTACACCGACACGCTGCCCAAGGCACTGGTCCCCGTCGACGGCGAGACCACCATCCTGGACATCGCGCTCGGCAACCTCGCCGAGGTCGGGCTGACCGACGTCGTGATCGTCGTCGGCTACCGCGCCGGCGCGGTCGAGGAACGCCAGGCCGCCCTGGAGGAGCGGTACGGCGTCTCGATCACCCTGGTGCACAACGACAAGGCCGAGGAGTGGAACAACGCCTACTCCATGTGGCTGGCGCGGGAGCACTTCTCCAAGGGCGTCCTCATGGTCAACGGCGACACGGTCCATCCCGTGAGTGTGGAAAAGACGCTACTCGCGAACCGCGGACCTGACATCCTCCTGGCCGTGGACGATGTGAAAACGCTCGGTGACGAGGAAATGAAGGTGATCCTCGACGGCGAGGGCAACCTCGAGACCATCACCAAGCTGATGGAGCCCGAGACCGCGAACGGCGAGTACATCGGCGCGACGCTCATCGAGCCCGCCGCCGCCGACGCGCTCGCCGACGCCCTCAAGGCCACCTGGGAGAGCAACCCCGACCAGTACTACGAGGACGGCTACCAGGAGCTCGTCAACCGCGGCGGCCGCATCTCCATCGCCCCCATCGGCGACGTCCGGTGGGTCGAGGTCGACAACCACGACGACCTCGAAAAGGCACGGAAGATCGCCACCACGTACTGAGCGGACGCACGAACGGCAGGCAGACGAACGGCCCGCGTCCGGGCGGCGCGGGCCACCGAGCGAGGAGGCCCATGCCCCTGCTGACGCGGATGCTGAACGCGCCGCTGTCCATCGACGTGCGGCGCGGAGCCGTCGCGGAGCTGGGCGAGCTGCTGGCCGACGGACGCATCGCCACCGAGGGACGGGTCGCGATCGCCGTCGGCCCCGGCCAGGGCGACCACATCGCCGAGCACGTCCGCCCGTCCCTCGCCGCCTGCGAGGTGTTCCAGGTCGCGGGCGCCACCGTCGACGCGGCCGTCGACCTCGCCGCCAAACTGCGCGGCGGCTCCTACGAGGCCGTCGTCGGGATCGGCGGCGGCCGGACGATCGACGCCACCAAGTACGCGGCGACGCTGTCGGGCATCCCGATGGTGTCGGTCGCGACGAACCTGTCCCACGACGGGATCTGCTCGCCCGTCGCGTCCCTCGTCCACGACAAGGGCAAGGGCTCCTTCGGCGTCGTCATGCCCCTCGCGATGGTCGTCGACCTCGACTACGTGCACGCCGCACCCGAACGGCTCGTCCGCGCCGGGATCGGCGACGTCCTCAGCAACTTCTCCGCCGTCGACGACTGGCTCCTCGCCGCGTCCGAATGCGGCGAGCGCGTCGACCGGATGGCCCTCACCGTCGCCCGCACCGCCGCCGAGGCGCTGCTGCACCAGCCGGAATCCATCGAGTCCGACCGGTTCCTCACCGTCCTCGCCGAAAGCCTCGTGCTGTCGGGGATGGCGATGGCGTTCGCGGGCGACTCCCGCCCGGCGTCCGGCGGCGACCACGAGATCCTGCACGCCATCGACCAGCTCCACCCCGGCACCGCCAACCACGGCGAACTCGCCGGGATCGGCGCCGCGTTCTGCTACCACCTGCGCGCCCTCCACCTCGGCGACGGCGCCGAACGGCTCGCCGAGATCCTCACCTGCCTCGACCGGCACGACCTCCCCAAACTGCCCGGCGACGTCGGCCTGACCGTCGAGCAGTTCACCGAGGCGGTCCTGTACGCGCCGC
This sequence comes from Actinomadura sp. CNU-125, assembly GCF_001942465.1. Taxonomy (GTDB): domain Bacteria; phylum Actinomycetota; class Actinomycetes; order Streptosporangiales; family Streptosporangiaceae; genus Spirillospora. Next base: position 5,113 of record NZ_MKJY01000154.1, on the reverse strand, counting down.
GGACCCGCCCCGGCCGCTACACGATCCTGGAGCATCTGGGCCTCGACGCCGACGAGACCCGCAAGGCGGTGGAAGACTATGTCCAGGCCCACGGAGGCTGAGGTGCCCGCGCCGGACCGCCCCGAGACCGACGGCGACGAGCGTGCGCCCCGCAAGGGCGCCCGCGTCGCCGACGTCCGCGCCCACGGGCAGCCGCCCGGCCTCAAGGACCGGCGCAACGAGGAGCACTGGGCCGGCCGCCTCTACATGCGCGCCCTCTCCCCGTACTTCGCGTGGCTCGCGATGCGCCTCGGGTTCAGCCCGAACCAGCTCACCTACCTGATGATGCTCAGCGGCATCGCCGCGGGCGTCGTCGTGTCGCTGCCACTGTCGCCCCTGTGGACGGCCGTCGGCGGCGCCGTCCTCATCCAGATCTACCTCCTGCTCGACTGCGTGGACGGCGAGGTCGCCCGCTACCTGCGGCAGACGTCCGTCGCCGGGGTCTTCCTCGACCGCATCGGCCACTACCTGTCCGAGGTGTCGCTCCTCGTCGGCCTCGGCTTCGCCGCCCAGGGCGGCTGGGAGACCGGCGGCTACGTCGAACTCGGCATGCTCGCCGCCCTCGGCGCCGCGCTGATCAAGGCCGAGACCGACAACGTCGTCGTCGCCCGCGCCAAGTCGGGCCTCGCCGCCGACCCGACCGGCGGCGACCGCGCGCTGCGTCCCCGCTCCACCCGCATCGCGCTCGCCCGCCAGGCCGCGTCCATGCTCCGCTTCCACCGGATCATCGGCGCCGTCGAACTCTCCCTGCTGATCCTCGCCGCCGCCGCCCTCGACACCGTCCTCGGCAGCGAAACCCCCGCCGCGATCCGCGTCCTCACCGTCGCCGTCGCCGCAGTGGCCGTGCTGCAGACCCTGCTGCACCTGGTGAGCATCCTCGCCTCCCGGAGACTCAAGTGAAACTCAGCGTCGTCGTCCTCACCATGGGCAACCGGCCCGAGGAACTGGCCCGCTCCGTCCGCAGCGCCCTCGACCAGGAGCACGTGGACATCGAGGTCGTCCTCGTCGGCAACGGCGTCGACCCCGTCGCCGACCGCGGCGCGCAGCCGCCCTTCGACGACCCGCGCGTGCAGACCGTCGCGCTCCCGAAGAACGTCGGCATCCCCGCCGGGCGCAACCGCGGCGTCGAGGCGTCCAGCGGCGACATCGTCCTCTTCCTGGACGACGACGGCTGGTACCGCTCGACCCGCCTCGGCACCTACCTGCGCGACCGGTTCTCCGCCGACCCCAAGCTCGGCGTCGTGTCGTTCCGCGTCCGTGACCCCGAGGGCGGCCCCGGCGAACGCCGGCACGTCCCCCGGCTCCGCGCCGGAGACCCCGAACGCTCGTCCGCCGTCACCACCTTCCTCGGCGCGCCTGCGCCATCCGCCGCGCCGCCTACGACCTCGGCGGCGGCCTCCCCGAAGACTTCTTCTACGCCCACGAGGAAACCGACCTCGCCTGGCAGATCCTCAACGCGGGCTACCACATCGCCTACGACGCGTCCGCGGTCATGTACCACCCGGCCGTCCTGCCCACCCGGCACGACATGTTCTACCGGTACAACGCCCGCAACCGCGTCTGGCTCGCCCGCCGCAACCTCCCGTGGCTCCTCGCGCTCACCTACCTCGCGGTGTGGGTCGGCATGACCCTCCTGCGCGAACGCAGCCCGAAAGCCCTCAAGCCCTGGTTCAAGGGCTTCGCCGAAGGCTGGCGCAAGCCCGCGGGCCCGCGCCGTCCCATCTCCTGGCGCACCGCCTGGCGCATGACGAGAACAGGCCGGCCGCCTGTTATCTAGCAAGACCCTTGGCGTCAGGCCCCAGGGGGCCTTCCTTCAACGGGCCTTGCGTGCGATTGCTGCATCGCTCCGACTCGCCCAGGGGGCTCACCTGCTTATGGCGTCGCCTACGGCTCCAGGCCGCTAGGCGGCCTTCCGCCTCCGGCACCGCGTGCGATTGCTGCATCGCTCCGACTCGCCCAGGGCTCGCTGCGCGATCAGGTTCTCGCTTCGCTCGCACCTGGCTTCGCACGCAATCGCAGTGGTTCCGGTCCGCTGTGGCTGGGGCTTTGCTGGGGTGGGTGCCTATGAAGTGTGGGCTCGCACTGCGTGAGTGGGGGCTCGCCAGTTGTGCCTGGATTCGGATGCGATCGCAGTGGCTCGGGTGAGGCGGTGGCCGGGGTGGGCGCCTGGTGGGAGGCTCTGGTCGAGGCATCGGGGCTACCGGAGGGGCGGGTGTGGACGGGTTCGAGCCGGGGGATCCGCGGGAGGTCGGGGGCTATCGGCTGCTCGGGCGGTTGGGCGCGGGCGGGATGGGCGTCGTGTACCTCGGGCGGTCGCCGGGCGGGCGCGTCGTCGCGGTCAAGGTCGTCCAGGAGCGGTTCGCGGCCAACGCTTCGTTCCGTGCCCGGTTCCGGCGGGAGGCGGCCGCGGCGCGCAGGGTGACCGGGACGTTCACCGCGCCGGTCCTCGACGCGGATCCGGACGCGGCGGTGCCGTGGCTGGTGACCGCCTACCTGCCGGGGCTGACGTTGCGGGAGGCCGTCGGGACGGCCGGGGCCCTCCCGGTGCCGGTGGTGCGCGTTCTGGCCGTGGGGTTGGCCGAGGCGCTCGCCGACGTCCACCGGGCGGGCCTCACGCACCGGGACCTGAAGCCCGGCAACGTGATGCTGACCGCCGAGGGGCCCCGGGTGATCGACTTCGGGATCGCGCGGCCCGAGGACGCAACGGCGATCACGAGGGTCGGCGCGCTTCTCGGGACGGTCGGGTTCATGTCGCCCGAACAGGCGGCCGGACGGGTCGCGGGGCCGAAGAGCGACGTGTTCTCGCTCGGCGCCGTCCTGCTGTACGCGGCGACGGGGGAGGAGCCGTTCGGCGCGGGTGCGAGGGACGCGGTGCTGCGGCGTGTGGCGGCGGTGGAGGTGGAGGCGGATCTCGGCGGGATCGACGATCCGGGGCTGGCCGAGTTCGTGGCGGTTTGCCTGCGGAAGGAGCCGGACGAGCGTCCTTCGGCGGTCGAGCTGCTCGACCGGTTCGACGCGGCTCCGGCGGGTGCCGGGTGGTTGCCGGACGTGCTCGTGGACGCGATCGGTCGCCGCGCGGGGGACGGACGGCCCGGCCCTGCGCCCGGCGGGGACGCGGCGTCCGTCGTGGAGGGGGAGACGGCCGAGCCGCAGGACGCGGAGCCGCTCCGGTTGGCCGCCGGGCCCTGCTCGTCGCCGCGCCCGTCGTGCTCGCGGCGCCGGTGCGGCGGGGTTCGTCCGGACGCGCGATACCGGACGGCCGCGCGCGAGCGTCTCGCGGTCCCCGGAACGCTCCGCGCCCCCGGCGGGCGTGCCGCGCTGGAAGACCAAGGTGGGCGACTACTACCAGAAGCTGTCCGCGACCGGCGGCGTGGTCGTGGCGGAGGGGCGGACGGGCGAGGTGCACGCCCTGGACGCCCGAACCGGCGACGTCCTGTGGAAACGGAAGGCGGAGAACGAAAGCCACACCCTGGACGGCGCGGTGTACCTGTCCAATCCCATCCGGCCGTGGCTGACCGCCGTGGACGCCTCCTCCGGCGAGACGCGGTGGCGGGGCGACTTCTCGGCCGTGGTGAACATGGCGGTCGCCGGGTCGGTGGTGTGCTTCGGCTACGAGGGGCCGACCACGGCGGTGGGGGTGCGGGACGGGCGGACGCGCTGGTCCGCGGACGTCCCGCCCGAGCTGGGGCTCGCGGCGGACTCGCGGGTGGTGGTCGCGGCGGGTCCGCGTTCGCTGGTGGGGTTGGATCCGCGCGGCGGACGCGAGCGGTGGACGAGCGCGCTCCGGTTGCGGCACGCGCCGCCGCTCGCCGCGTTCCTCGTCGGCGCCGGCCTCGTCTTCATCGGCGCCGACGACGGGGTGCTGCACGCGGTGCGCGCCGACGACGGGTCCCCGGTCTGGCGGAAGGGGCACGCCCAGAGGTGGTTCAACGGGTCGTCGCTGAAGCTTTCGGGCGGCGTCCTGTACGCCGATTCGGGATACGGGACCGTGGTCGCCATGGATGCCGCGACCGGTGCGGAACGCTGGTCGCGGCCCGTCGGAGAAGGCGGGCACGACCTCGCGCTTTCCGGTGGGACGCTGTTCGCCGCGTCCACGCGTACCCGGACGGTGCTCGCGCTGGACACGGCGGACGGGCGAGTCCGGTGGAGCCATCGCGCCCGGGTCGGCACGTGGTCCGGGCCCGACGGGACCGATGGGGTGGTCGGCGCGGGCGGCCTGGTCTTCCTCAGCACCCGGGAGGGCGATGTGGAGGCCGTCGGGGGAGGTGCCGGTGCGGGCTCTTGAACCGGCCGATCCCCGGTCGGCGGGGCGGTGCCGGATCCTGGCGCGGATCGGCGCGGGCGGCATGGGGATGATCTACTTCGGGCGTTCCGGGAGCGGACGTCCGGTCGCGGTCAAGGTGGTGCACGCGGAGTTCGCCCGCGACCCGGAGTACCGGGAGCGTTTCCGCCGCGAGGTGGCGGTCACGCGGGTCGTCGGCGGGCGGTACAGCCCGGGTGTGGTGGACGCCGATCCGGAGGCCGAACTTCCGTGGCTGGCGACCGAGTTCCTGCCGTCGGTGTCGCTGCGGGAGGCGGTCGAGACGCTCGGCCGGTTGCCCGCCGAGCCGGTGCGGCCGCTCGCCGCCGGGCTCGTCGAGGCGCTCGCGTCCGTCCATGACGCCGGGATCGTCCATCTCGACGTGAATCCCGCGAACATCCTGCTGACGGGCGAGGGGCCGCGGTTGGTCGACTTCGGGATCGCCGCGGACCTGCGCGCGGCCCCGCCCGGCGAACCGGCCGGGACCCGGGGGTTCATGTCTCCCGAACAGGCCTCGGGCGGCCCGGTCGGCCCGGCGAGCGACGTCTTCTCGCTCGGTGCGACGCTGGCGTACGCGTGCGCCGAGCCGGACGAGCGGCTCCGCGCGGTGATCGAGGGCTGTTCGCGTCCCGAACCCGCCGAGCGGCCCGGCCTCGCGGAACTGGCCGCGCTGCTGGCGGACGGGCCGCCGGCCGCGTGGCCGCACGCGGTGCACGCAGCGGCTCGCGCACCGGGCGGGCGAGGCGGCGAACCCGCCGGTGGCCCCGCCGCGAC
>NZ_MKJY01000153.1 GCF_001942465.1 Actinomadura sp. CNU-125 | reverse complement strand
CTGCAAAACGCGAAGAATCCCCTGGAAGGAAGCGAAGCTTCCGACCAGGGGATTCCCAGATTCGTAGCGGGGGCAGGATTTGAACCTGCGACCTCTGGGTTATGAGCCCAGCGAGCTACCGAACTGCTCCACCCCGCGTCGCGTTGATGTCTTAACTCTATGGGGCGCGGGGGGCTTGCGCAAATTGGTTAGGGGCGGGGCGTTGCGGTGGTCTGGACGGGGGCTTGCAGGGCGGCGGTGAGCATGGCGGTGAGGTCGGTGACGAAGGCGTCGTGCGGGAGGAGGGAGCCTTGGTCGCGCGGACGGCGCGGTCGGCGAGGGCGGTGGTGAGGAAGCCGATGACGTTGGAGATCCGTTCGAGTGCGAGGGGTTCGGGGAGGGCGGCGCGGCAGGCGGTTTCGAGGAGTTGGAGTTGGCGGGCGAGGCCGGTTCCGTGGAGGAGTTCGGGGAGGCGGTGGTCGCGGATTCCGGCGCGTCCGGCGAGTTGGGCGGTGATGCGGAGGAAGTCGCGGCCGTGGTCGGTGCGGAGTTCGGCGGCGGTGGGTTCGACGATGGCGGCGACGATGCGGGGCAGGTCGGCGGGATCGAGGTCGGTGCGGCGGATGGTTTCCATGCGGTGGACGCCGGCGCGGAGGATCGCTTCGAGGAGTCCGGTGCGGGAGCCGAAGTGGTAGGTGATCGCGGAGTCGTTGTTCTGGCCGGCGTGGGCGACGATGTCGCGGGTGCGGGCGGCGTCGATGCCGTCGACGGCGAAGCGCCGGGCGCCGGCGTAGAGGAGGCGTTCGCGGGTGGCGCTTGCGTCTCTGGGCACCCGATGATACTAACAGGGGACGTTAATAACGGAGGTCGTTACAACCTCGGGAGGGCCGCGATGGCGGACGCCTACGATCCGTTCGATCCGCGTTTCCAGGCCGATCCGTACCCCGCGTACCGGCGGCTGCGCGACGACGAGCCCGTCCACCGGCACGCCGATCCCCCGTTCTGGACGCTGTCGCGGTTCGACGACGTGTGGGCGGCGACGCGCGACGCGGAGACGTTCTCGTCCGCGCAGGGCCTCACGTTCTACCCGGACGAGATCGGCACGCTGGGCCTCGCGCCGACGATCGTGATGCTCGATCCGCCCCGGCACACGGCGCTGCGGCGGCTGGTCAGCCACGGGTTCACCCCGCGGCGGACGGCCGCGCTCGAAGGGACGCTCCGCGAGTTCGTCCGGGCGCGCATCGCGGACATGGAGCGCACGGCCGCCGACGGCGGGACCCCGGACCTGCACCGCGACTTCTCCTCGCCGCTCCCCACGTTCGCGCTCGCGCACCTGCTGGGCGTCCCGGAGGCGGACCGGGCCCGGTTCGGCCCGTGGGTGCGGGCGCTGACGACGCTGCAGGACGACGGGTTCGCGCTGAAGTCGGTGGCCGGGGACGCGGCGAACGCCGTCGCGGAGATGTTCGCGTACTTCACCGACGTGATCGCGGCGCGCCGCGCGGAGCCGTCCGGCGACCTGATCGGCGCGCTGACGGCCGCCGAGGTGGACGGCGAGCGGCTGACGGACTGGGACATCCTGGGCTTCTGCTTCGTGATGGTCGCGGGCGGCAACGACACGACCGGGAACCTGATCTCGCACGGGGTGGCGCTGCTGGACGGCGACCACGCGCAGCGCGAGCGGCTCGCCGCGGACCCGTCCCTGATCCCGAACGCGCTGCTGGAGTTCCTGCGCCTGGAGGGTTCGGTGCAGGCGCTGGGCCGGACGACGACGCGTCCGGTGACGCTGCACGGGACGGAGATCCCGGCGGGCGAGAAGGTGATGATGCTGTACGGGTCGGCGAACCGGGACGAGCGCGAGTTCGGCCCGTCCGCGGACCGGCTCGACGTCACCCGGTCGATCCCCCGCCATCTGGGCTTCTCCAGCGGAGTCCATTTCTGCATCGGCTCGCACTTGGCGAAGCTCCAAGCCCGGGTCGCCATGGAGGAGCTGCTCCGGGCCCACCCCCACATCGGGGTGGACCTGGAGAAAGCGGAACGGATCTCGTCGCCGTTCACCCGTGGCTGGGTGTCGCTCCCGGCGACGGGCGTCGGCTGAGCCGGACGGCCCGGGGCGCGGCTCAGCCGGTCGGCGGGGCGGTGCTCCCGTAGCCGTTCCAGGAGAACGTCCCCTGGTACTGGCAGCTCACGCTGGCGAACTGCCCGTCGGAGTCACGTTTCTGCACGACCTCGCCGTCCACGCTGATGCTGCAGCCGACCTCGCCGCCCTCCAGCCCCGTGATCGTCCCGGTGACGCTCAGGAAGGTGAACCCGGTGACCTCGAACTTCTCGCTCCACGGCGTCTTCACCGTCTTCCTGGACATGCCGCCGTCCGGATGCATGATCATCACCGAGACCTTCGGCTCGCTCCCCGTCACCTTGTAGACGACCTCGCGGACGCGCGGCTCGGTCGAGCTCGGGGACGCCGAGGTCGACCGCGGTGTCGTCCGCGGCGTCTGTGCGACGGCCTTGTCGTCCGGCGGGACGTTGAGCAGGACGACGGCGGCGACGGCGATCAGGACGAGCACGCCCGCGAGCGCCGCACCGGCCGCGACCAGCACCCGCACGGGCGGCCCGCCCCTGTTGGGCCGCCCGGGCAGGATCGCGGTCCCGGTGTTCGCCGGCACGCCCGGCGGCAGCGTCATGGGCGGCGGCGGCGCGGGCGGGAATCCCGCGGGCGGCGGCAGCGGGACGGCCGTCGCGCGGTCGGCAAAGCGCCCTCGCCGCCCGCGCGCAGGAAGGACGCGACGGCCTCGGCGCTCGCCGGACGCTGGTCGACCGCCTTGGTGAGCAGGTTCAGGACGAGCTGCTCCAGCTGCGGGGACACCTCGGGACGGGCGGCGCCGGCGAGCGGCGGGGGCTCGTTCAGGTGCGCGTACATGAGGCCGGGCAGTCCGGTCCCGGAGCGGAAGGGCGGGCTTCCGGTGAGGAGTTCGTGGAGGACGCAGCCGAGCGAGTACAGGTCCGAGCGGAAGTCGGCGGCTCCCCCGCGGAACTGCTCGGGGGCCATGTAGAGGGGCGTGCCGACGGATCCGCCGTCCTGGGTGAGCCTGGTGGCGGCGTCGGCGAGGCCCGCGATGCCGAAGTCGCACAGCTTGAGGCGTCCGTCGCGCAGGACGAAGAGGTTCGCGGGCTTGATGTCGCGGTGCACGATGCCGCGCGAGTGGGCGGCGGCGAGGGCGTCCGCGAGCTGGGCGGCGAAGTCGACGGCCTCCTCCACCGGGAGCCCGTCGGGGTTGCGGTGCATGATCGTCCGCAGGTCCTCGCCGTCGAGGAACTCCATCACCAGGTAGGCGAGCCCGGCGTCGGTGCGGCCGACGTCGAAGACGACCATGATCCCGGGATGCTGGAGCGCGGCGGTGGCCTCGGCCTCCCGCTCGAAACGTTCCATCGCGCCCGGTACGTCCGCCAGTTCGGCGGGCAGCACCTTCACCGCGACCGTGCGGCGCAGCTCCCGTCGACCGCGCGCCAGACCTCGCCCATGCCGCCGCGGCCGATCACGCTCTCCAGCCGGTACCTGCCGTCGAGCTCGGTGCCGGCTTCGAGTCCCGGCCCGTCCGTCACGCCCGCCTCCGGACGGCCCGTGCCCGGTCGCACGGCGGGGAACTGTCGGCGGGACGGCATCTCGTGAACACGATCAATGATTATGCGGTCACTCGAACGGCTCTGTCCATCTGACTCGTGGAACCCGCCCGGCGCCCGCGTCCGGGACCTCTCCCGGGCGCGGGCGCCGCCGGACGGGCGTCAGCCCATGTGCGGGTAGCGGTAGTCCACCGGCGGGACGAACGTCTCCTTGATCGAACGCGGCGACGTCCACCGCAGCAGGTTGAACACCGACCCCGCCTTGTCGTTCGTCCCCGACGCGCGCGCGCCGCCGAACGGCTGCTGGCCGACGACCGCGCCGGTGGGCTTGTCGTTGACGTAGAAGTTGCCCGCGGCGAACCGCAGCACCTGCGCGGTGTGCGCGACGGCGGCGCGGTCGTTCGCGATGATCGCGCCGGTCAGCGCGTACGCCGACACCGACTCCATCTGCGCGAGCATCTCGTCGTACCGCTCGTCCTCGTACACCAGGACGCCGAGGACGGGCCCGAAGTACTCGGTGCGGAAGATCTCGTTCTCCGGGTCGTCCGACACCAGCACGGTCGGGCGCACGAAGTACCCGACGGTGTCGTCGTAGGTGCCGCCCGCGACGATCTCGATCGACGGGTCGTCCTTCGCCCGGTCGATCGCGGCCTTGTTCTTGGCGAACGACCGCTCGTCGATGACGGCGCCCATGAAGTTCGACAGGTCGCCGACGTCGCCCATCGTCAGCCCGTCGACCTCTTCGGCGAGCCGCTCCTTGAGGCCGTTCTCCCAGATCGACCGGGGCACGTAGGCGCGCGACGCGGCGGAGCACTTCTGCCCCTGGTACTCGAACGCGCCCCGCACGAGCGCGGTCCGCAGGACGTCCGGGTCGGCGGACGGGTGCGCGACGACGAAGTCCTTGCCGCCGGTCTCGCCGACGAGCCGCGGGTAGCTCCGGTACTTGTCGATGTTCGCGCCGACCGTCTTCCACAGGTGCTTGAACGTCGCCGTGGACCCGGTGAAGTGCACCCCGGCCAGCTCGGGGTGCTCCAGCGCGACCTCCGACACCGCGAGCCCGTCGCCCGTCACCAGGTTGATGACGCCCGGCGCAGCCCCGCCTCCTCCAGCAGCCGCATCGTCAGGACGGCCGCGTACGTCTGCGTGGGGGACGGCTTCCAGACCACGACGTTCCCCATCATCGCGGGCGCGGTCGGCAGGTTCGCCGCGATCGCCGTGAAGTTGAACGGCGTGATCGCGTAAACGAACCCCTCCAGCGGCCGCAGGTCCGACCGGTTCCACACGCCTTCGCCGGAGATCGGCTGCTCGGCCGTGATCCGCCGCGCGTAGTGGACGTTGAAGCGCCAGAAGTCGGCCAGCTCGCACGGGCTGTCGATCTCGGCCTGCTGGACGGTCTTGGACTGCCCGAGCATCGTCGCGGCGAGGATCGTCTCGCGCCACGGCCCCGACAGCAGGTCGGCGGCCCGCAGGAAGATCGCGGCGCGGTCGTCGAACGACAGCGCCCGCCACGCCGGCGCGGCCTGCAGCGCCGCCTCGATCGCGTCGCGCGCGTCGTCCTGCGTGGCCGTGCCGAACGTCCCGAGGACGGCCTCGTGCCGGTGCGGCCGGACGACGGCGACCTTCGCGCCGGCGCCGAGCCGCCGCTCCCCGCCGATCGTCATCGGCAGGTCCACCGGCCCCGCCCCGTCGAGCTCGGCGAGCTTCGCCTCCAGCCGGGCCCGCTCGGCGCTGCCGGGGGCGTAGCTCCGCACCGGCTCGTTCACCGGCGTCGGGACGTTGGTGACGGCGTCCATGAATGTGCCTCCTGGTCAGCGTGAGACGAACGAACGGAGAAAGAAGACGAGGTTGGCGGGGCGCTCGGCCAGGCGGCGCATGAAGTAGCCGTACCAGTCGGCGCCGTAGGGCACGTAGACCCGCATCGTGTGGTCCGCGGCCAGCCGCCGCTGCTCCGCGGCGCGGATCCCGTAAAGCATCTGGAACTCGTACGAGTCGGGCTTGCGGTGGTGCTCGGCGGCCAGCGCCAGCGCGATGTCGATCATCCGCGGGTCGTGGCTGCCGACCATCGGGCGTCCGTCGCCCGCCATCAGCAGCTTCAGCCCCCGCACGTAGGCGCGGTCGACCTCGTGCCGTCCGTGGAAGGCGACCGACGACGGCTCGGCGTAGGCCCCCTTCACGAGCCGCACCCGGGACCCCTCCCCCACGAGGTCCCGCAGGTCGCCCTCGGTCCGCCGCAGCATCGACTGGATCGCGACGCCGACCCACGGGAAGTCGTCGCGCAGTTCCCGCAGCACACCGAGCGTCGAATCGACGGTCGTGTGGTCCTCCATGTCGAGCGTGACCGTCATGCCGGCCCGGCTCGCGGCGAGGCAGATCTCGCGCGCGTTGTCCAGCGCGAGCCGCTCGTCCACCGCCTGGCCCAGCGCCGACAGCTTCAGCGACGCGTCGCGCCCGGCGCCAGCTCGCCAAGCGCGTCGAACAGCGCCAGGTAGGCGTCGCGGGTGGCTTCGGCCTGCGCCCGGTCAAGGGTGTCCTCGCCCAGATGGTCGAGCGTCACCTTCAGCCCGTCCCGGTCGAGCTCCCCGACCGTCCGGACGGCGGCGTCCAGCCGCTCGCCGGCCACGAACCGGTCGACGACGCCCCGCGTGACGGGTATCGCGGTCACGAGACCGCGCGCACGCTCACTGCGCGCGGCCGCCAGAAGGAGCGGACTCAGCATCAGGGCCTCCGAAGTACGTGCGGACACTTCGCACGTTAAGTCCGGCCCTGTCCGAGCACGTATAGTCAGATGCCACTTTCGGCAGCCGAGTAGTTCATACGAACGTCACAAGGACCCATGCCCCAAGATCTCCAGGAGATCGTCGAACTCGCGGCGGATCTCCTCGGCGCGCCCGCCACCCTCGAAGACCGCGACTTCCACCTCGTCGCCTACGCCGCGCACGGCGACACGATCGACCCGATCCGGATGGAGTCGATCCTGCACCGCCGCGCCACCGAGGACGTCCGGACCCGCTTCGAACGGCACGGCATCGCCCGCGCCACCGGCCCCGTCCGCATCCCCGCCGACGCCGCCCTCGGCCAGCTCGGCCGCCTCTGCCTGCCCGTCCGGTGGAACAACGTCACCTACGGCTACCTGTGGTTCCTCGACGACGAGGAGAAGATCGCCGACCCGGCCCGCGCCATGCCGCTGTGCGAACGCGCCGGCCTCCTCATGGCCCGCCGCGCCCGCGAACGCGACGACCTGGGCTGGCGCGTCGCCGACCTGCTCTCCGCGCAACCCGACGTCCGCGCCCAGGCCGCCGCCGAACTCACCGAGTCGGCCGCCGTCGAACCGCCCCTCGCCGTCGCCGTCCTGCGCACCGGCACCCCCGAACCCCTCAACCCGTGGATGCTCCCCCACTCGGTGCTCACGACCCTCTGGCAGCGCGACCACGTCCTCCTCGTCCCGTCCGGCATCGCGCCCCGCCCCGTCATCGACCGGGCCCGGCGGCTCCTCGAAGAGCGCGGCACGCCCGTCCGCGCGGGCCTGCACGACGGATCGTCCACGCTCGACGCCGTCCACGAGGGCTGGCTCCGCGCCCGCGTCGCCGCGCGCGTCGCACCCCCGGGCGAGACCCGCGACTGGACGTCCCTGGGCGCCCTCCGCCTCCTGCGTGCGGCCCCCGACGACGCGCTGGCCGACGCCGTCCGCATCCCCGGCACCCTCCGCGAACACCCCGGCCTGGAGGCCACCGCCCGCACGTACCTGGACCACGCGGGCAACGTCCAGGAAACCGCCCGCACCCTGAACGTCCACCGCCAGACCCTCTACCACCGCCTACGGCGCATCGAAGAGCTGACGACCCTCAACCTCGCCGACGGCCAGGACCGCCTGACCCTCCACCTGGCCCTGACCCTCGGCCCCCACCTCGACTACTCCTGAGCCAACGAGGCGTGGCGCTCCCGCAACTCCCGCTTCAGGATCTTGCCGCTGGGGTTCTTGGGAAGCGCCTCGGCGAGCACCACGTACTTGGGCCGCTTGTACGGCGCGAGCCGCTCGCGGGCGTGCGCGTTCACATCGTCGACCCCCAGCTCGGCCCCCGCCTTGGCCACCACCACCGCCGTGACCGCCTCGATCCAGTGCGGGTGGCCGATGCCGAAGACGGCGACCTCGGCGACGCCGTCCAGCTCGTAGATGGCCTCCTCGACCTCCCGGCTCGCGACGTTCTCCCCACCGGTCTTGATCATGTCCTTCTTGCGGTCGACGACCGTCAGGTAGCCGTCCTCGGTCATGATCCCGAGGTCGCCCGAGTGGAACCAGCCGCCGCGGAACGCCTCCGCGGTCTTCTCCTCGTCGCGGTAGTAGCCCAGCGCCGCGTGCGGGCTGCGGTGGACGATCTCGCCGATCTCCCCGGGGGCCACCGGATTCCCGTCGTCGTCCACCAGCATCGTCTCGACGTTGATCGCCGCGCGTCCCGCGCCGCCCGCCCGCTCCAACTGCTCGTCCGGGCCCAGGATCGTCGCGAGCGGCGCCATCTCCGTCTGCCCGTAGAAGTTCCACAGCCGGACATCGGGCAGCCTCCGCTGCAGCTCCCGCAGCACCTCCACGGGCATCGGCGACGCGCCGTAGTAGCCCTTCCGGAGGCTGGAAAGGTCGCGGGTGTCGAAGTCGGGATGCCGCAGCAGCGAGATCCACACGGTCGGCGGGCAGAACAGCTTCGTGACCTTCTCCCGCTCGATCGTCTCCAGCAGCAGCGCGGGGTCCGGCCCCGGCAGGATGATGCTCGTCGCGCCCAGGTAGACGTCGACGCTGAAGAAGCAGTCGAGCTGCGCGCAGTGGTACATCGGCAGCGCGTGCGCCTCGACGTCGGTGTCGGACATCTCGCCGTCGACGATGCAGCTCACGTACTGGCTGATCAGCGACCGGCTGGTCAGCATGACGCCCTTCGGCCGCGACTCGGTCCCCGAGGTGTACATCAGCCGCAGCGGATCGTCGTCCGCCACGTGAACGTCGGGCGCGGACGCGTCGCCCTCGGCGGCCCACGCGTCGACGTCCTCCCACCCTTCGACCGGCGCACCGATCACGCCGCGGACGCCGCCCTCGACGCCCGCGATCGCGAGCGCCTTCTCGGCCACGGGGACGAGCGCGTCCTCGGCGACGATCCCCGACGCCCCGCAATGCCCGACGATGTAGCCGATCTCGTCCGCGTTGAGCATGAAGTTCACCGGGACGAGCACCGCCCCGAGCTTCGCCGTCGCGAACACCAGCACCGCGTACTGCCTGCGGTTGTGGCTCACCAGCGCGAGCCGGTCGCCCTTCCCGATCCCCCGCGCCGCGAGCGCGTGCGCCGTCCGGTTCACCGCGGCGTCGAACTCCGCGAACGTCCACCGGACGTCCCCGTCGATGATCGCCGTCTTCGCCGGCCGCCGCCGCGCCGTCCGATGCAGGAGATCCCCGTACGAGTGCCGCCGGGCACGAGCGACCGAACCGGACATGGGCGCCTCCATGAAACCGCTGCTTAGGGCCGTGTGCGGCGATCATAACCACGCAAGCCGGACACGAACCAGCCTCAGCCGCCGACCACCCGCATCATCGCCTCGACCGGCAGCGCGGCGTTCGCCGCGGCGGCACTCGCCGTCTCGGGCTCGTCCAGCAAGGCGAGCAGCCGGACGAGCGGCAGCCGGACGTCACCGGCCGCCACGGCGCGGACGCTCCGATCCTCGTCATGGCTCAGCCGCTCGATGACGCCGGGCGCGGCATCGGGGTCGAGCATCGCGAAGCGCCGCAACCGCGGATCCGGGGAGTCGGCGAAACGGCGCAGAGCGTCCCGGGGAAAGTTCGGATGCCGCGGCAGGGAGTCGACCGTGTAGCTCTCGAATTCGAGCACCGCCCCGAGCAGCACGGAACCGGGCGGGTCGGGGTGGTTCTCGGCGAGGAACAACCGGACGAGCGCGTCCTCGTCGGCGGCCAGTCGATCGACCAGATCCGGCGGAAGGTGCGGGCAGAACGCGGCGCTGCGCCGCAGCGCGGGATGCGCCGACACCGCGCATTCCCGCGTGGCCCGCATGTCGTCGCACAACGCACGCACCCAGGGCAGCGGACTGAACCTCGCCTTCGGGTCGTCGCGATAGTCGATCTCCGCCCGCTCCCGTTCGCTCAACCCAGGCCGTGTCGAGACCGCGAGCCGCACGGCCGGATCGGGGTCCGCGGCGAGCTCGTCCACGAGGTCCGCGGGCAGGTGCGGATTGCCCGCCGCCCCGGCGCGCCTGCGCGCGTCGCCGTCCCGGGCGAGGCTCTCGGCGAGCGGCCTGGGCAGGACGCCCTCGCGCAGTTCCTCCTCGGACACCGCGCCCACGGGCTTGAGCGGCACGACCCCGCCCGCCGCTTGACGGGCGAAGGCCCGAACCTCGGCGTCCGCGTCGTTGCGAAGCGTCTCCTTCACCTCGTCGGCGAGGCTTCGCCAGTTCACCGTGAGCCAACCTCGCACCCGAGGATCCGGATCGGCGGCGAGCAGTGCACGGACATGACCGGGGGTGTAGGGGTGGATGGCGACCTCCGCACGGACCCCGACGACCGGGTCGGCAGCCAGCCGCTCGTACGCCTCGACGGTCAGCGGCGGTCGCTCGGCGGTCCAGCGGCACCAGAAACCGCACTCCTCGACCAGCCGAGCCCGGACGCCCGCGTCACGATCCTCCGCGAGCCGTGAGCGCCGCTCCACGCCGATCGAGAAGTTGAAGACCAGCGCGTTCCGCACGGATCTGTCCGGATGCCCGAGAAGCGCCTCGAACAGGGCGTCCGGCATCTCACGTCGGCTGCACAACGAGGATCGGACGTCCGAATCTCCCCTCTCCAGCAACCTCAGCAGGATCTCCACCGGGGCCGCCGGATTGCGTGCGACCCCCTGCGCCCACGCGTCCTCGACCGAATGAGCCATGCAGACACTCCTAAGGACGCGTCGAGATGGTCAGTCCGCGCAGCGCGATGTCGACCTGATGCTCGATCGCGGCCGGCGCCGGATCGGGGATGAGCTGCACGATCCGGATGAGGCCGAGCAGCTGGTAGGCGATGTCGTCCGCGGTCACGTCCGGGGCGAGGGTGCGGTCGGTGGCGGACCGCTCGATGGCTTCGCGGCCGACGGTCCGCAGATGGGCGAGGCAGCGCTCGACATCGGATCCGGTGGGAGGTCCGCCCGCGAGCAGGTCGATCATGGCCTTGTTGGCGGTGAGCCGGGCCAGCGCCCCGGTGAAGAGTTCGCGCAGCCCGTCGATCGCGGACGTCCGAGCGGGGAGGTGGGCGAGGGCGGCGAGGTCGGCCCCGGTAACCGCCTGCACGAGGTCTTCCCTGGTCGGGAAGTGCCGGTAGAGCGTGCCGATGCCGACTCCGGCCGCCGCCGCGACGGCGCGCATGTCGACGGAGAGGCCGTGCTGCCGGAACGCCTCCTCCGCCGCTTTCAAGATCCGTTCCCTGTTCGCCACGGCATCGCGCCGCCGCCTGCGCCCGTCCGCCATGTCCCCACCCTAGCAATCCGGAACACATGTTCCGCATCGATGCTAGGTTGTTCCGGAACACATGTTCCGAAACAGACGGGAGCGGGCCGTGCGGACGATCGTGATCACGGGAGGCACGGACGGGATGGGCGCCGCCCTGGCGCGCCACCACCTCGCGGCGGGCGACCGGGTGACGGTGATCGGTCGCAGCCGCGCCAAGTTCGAGGCGCTGGCTGCGGCGGCACCGTCCAGGGCGGAGTTCGTCGCGGCCGACCTCTCCCTCCTCGCGGACGGCCGCCGCGTGGTCGACCGGCTGAAGCGGAGCCACGAACGCATCGACGCGCTCGTCCTCGCGGCGTCGTTCGTCCGGCAGCGCCGGCACGAAACCCCCGAGGGGCACGAGGCGTCCTGGGCGCTGTTCTTCCTCAGCAAGTACCTGTTCGTGACGCGGCTCGCCGACCTCCTGCACGCCGCCGACAGGCCGGTCATCGTGAACACCGCCGTCCCGGGCGCCCGCCCGGACGCCATCGCGTTCGACGATCTGGAGATGGTCGACGGGTTCACGTTCAAGCGGTCGAACGCTCAGCAGCGCCGGGCGAACGAGCTGCTCGGGATCCTCGCCACCGACCGGAACCCCGACCTCGGCTACGTCACCTGGGGACCGGCCCGGCTGGTCCGTTCGAGCTTCGCGGGCGAAGTGGGGGCGGGCATGAGGGTCGCCGCCGCGGTCCTGGGGCCGCTGCTGGGCCAACACCCCGAAGACGCGATCCGGCCGATCATCGACGTCATCGACGCCCCGATCCCGGGCAGAGCCGCCTACCGCGGCGCCAAAGCCCGTCCGCTCACCGTAGGTCCCCACGACGAGGAAGACGCCGCCCGCCTGGCCCAAGCCGCAGAAGACGCCCTAACGAAAACAAGGGGGGTCTAGGGGCGAAGCCCCAGGGG
>NZ_MKJY01000152.1 GCF_001942465.1 Actinomadura sp. CNU-125 | reverse complement strand
GCCGGGCAGATCGCGCAGATGCACCCGTTCGCGCTGCGCCAGGCCAAGCGCGCCGTCAACCAGACCCTCGACGTCCAAGGCTTCTACGCCGCGATCCAGTCGGTGTTCGACACCCACCAGACCGGGCACGGCAACGCCCTCAGCGTCGGCGGCTACCCCATCCTGATGAAGCTCGACGGCATGAAGGACAAGATCAAGTCACAGTGACGACGCGACGGCGCCCGGCACCGGTGTGAGCGGATTCCTGGAGGTCGCCGACCTGCCCGAACGCGTCGCGGAGGCGTGCTGCCGGCTCGGCGAGACGGCCGCCGGGACCGGCGACCCGACGTTCGCCGGACCGGCCCGCGGGCTTCGCACCCGGTCGCCGATCGGGTCACCGGTCGGAGCGCCCTAAAACCCGTCCGTTCCGGGCGAACTTACGGTAAAGCGGCGGCATCGAACTGGTGGAGGGCGGGCGATCCGGTCGGCCGCCCTCCGGAGATCTTTTCTGGACAGCCGACGACGCGAACTGGATACTCACGGACATGGACGGTGGGCCTTCATACCCGGTGCGGGCGTCCGACGGCGAACGCGACCGGGTGCTGCGCGTCCTCGGCGACCGCGTGGCCGAAGGCCGCATCTCCCACGAGACGTTCGAGCGGCGCGTCGACATGGCGCTGCAGGCCCGCAGCCGCGCCGAACTGGACGAGATCGTCCACGACCTGCCGCCGCCCGGCCGGGTGGTCGGCCGGCTGACCGGGCTGGTGTCCTCGTTCTCGCAGGCGACCGCGCGCATCGAGGCGGCCTGGCGGGCGCCGCGGCTGCCCCGGTTCGCGCTGCCGACGGGCGGGCCGTCGCGCATCGTGGTGGGGCGCGCCCCCGCCTGCCAGTTCGTGCTGAGCGACCTGACCGTCTCGCGCTTCCACGCCGAGATCTACCGCAGCGGCGAAACCTGGATGATCTCCGATCTCGGGTCGATGAACGGCACCAGAGTGAACGGCTGGCGGCTGGCCGCGCCGCGCGGGTGCGTCCGGGGGACGAGGTCGGCTTCGGCGACTCCAGCTTCATCGTCACCGCGAACTGACCCCGGGTCCGGAACCGCGTCCGGCCGGATGCCCGGTATGACCGAACATGGCACGACAGGGAGTTCATATCGCGGACATGATGTGCGCGGGTGGGAGCGGAGGCGCGGTCCGCATCCGGTAGATTCGGCGCTTTGCCGGTCCTGAGCGGGGCGGGCGCCTTGACACAGTAAGGTTCGCCCGGTTCGGGTGGTGGCCGGGCGCGACGACGAGGAGGACAATCCGTGCAGATCGGGTTCGCCGTACCGGTGGCGGGGGCGTGGTCGACCCCGGCCAACCAGGTGCTGATCGCGCAGCGCGCCGAGGAGCTCGGCTACGACTCCCTGTGGACGCTGCAGCGCGTGGTCAACCCGGCCGATTCCGCGGATCAGACGTACCGCAACGTCCCCGACCCGCTGGTCACCCTGGCGTACCTCGCCGGGTACACCGCGCGGGTGCGGCTCGGCGTCGCCGTGGTCAACCTGCCGTTCTACTCCCCCGCCCTGCTCGCCAAGCAGGCGATCACGCTCGACCACGTCACCGGCGGGCGGCTGGACCTCGGGCTCGGCCTCGGCTGGATGCCCGAGGAGTTCGCCGCCGTCGGCGCGTCCATGGAGCGCCGCGGCGCCCGCGCCGAGGAGTTCATCGGGGCGCTGCGCGCCTTCTGGACGGGCGAGGCCGGGCAGGTCAGCGAGTTCCACGGCGAGTTCTACGACGTCCCGCCGGTCACCATGGACCCGCGGCCGCTGCAGGATCCGGAGCCGCCGATCCTGCTGGGCGGCGCGTCCGAGCCCGCGCTGCGCCGCGCCGGGCGGCTCGCCGCCGGCTGGGTCAGTTCCAGCCGCGCGAAACTGGCCGACATCGGACGTTCGATCGACATCGTCCGCGAGGCTGCCGAGAAGGCGGGGCGGGACGCCGCCGCGCTGCGGTTCGTCTGCCGCGGGGCGGTGCGGATCCGTGAGGAGGGCGACGACGCGTCCGACATCGGGACGGGCGCCGACCGCAGGCCGCTGACCGGCACCTACGACCAGATCGTCGGCGACTTCGACGCGCTCGCCGAGCAGGGCGTCACCGAGCTGTTCCTCGACCTGAACTTCGACCCGCGGCTCACCGGCCCGGACGCCGACCCGTGGGACTCGATGTACATCGCGCGGGAAGCGCTGGAGGCGCTCGCCCCGCGCTGATCCCCCGGCCCGGTCCCGGGCCGGGCGTCAGTCCTCGGGGCCGGTCGCCCGGCCGTCGGGCCGGGGCGGCCGGCCCTCCCACGGGGTGCTGAGGACGACGGTGGTCCGGGTGGCGACGTTGGCCGCCGCCCGGATCCGCTGCAGCAGGTCCTCCAGCTCGTTGGGCGATCCGACGCGCACCTTCAGGATGTAGCTCTCGTCCCCGGCCACCGAATGGCACGCCTCGATCGCGGTGAGGTGCGCCAGCCGCTCGGGGGCGTCGTCGGGCGCCGACGGGTCGATCGGCTTGATCGACACGAACGCGGTCAGCGGCAGGCCGATGCGCGCGTGGTCGAGCCGCGCGGTGAACCCCTGGACGACGCCGCGCTTCTGCAGCCGCCGCACCCGCTGGTGCACCGCCGACACCGACAGGCCGGTCTCCTTGGCCAGGTCGGTGAAGCTCATCCGCCCGTCGTCGGCCAGCAGCGCAAGGATCTGACGATCGATCTCCTCCACGAGGGGAATCTAGCGCGCCCGCGGGACCGCCGGTGCCCGCACAGATCACAGATCGGCGCCATCCTCCGCCGATCCCGGATGATTCGTGAGATTTCACCTCACGGGATTCCGCCCCGTCAGCGGCGTCCGGTGCGCAGCGCCCCGCAGGACCCGCGGACGACGAGCTCGGTCGCAGCCGGACCGGCCCGCCGCGCCGCGCGCCGCGCGGCTCGCGCAGCAGCAGCTCGCACGCCCGGTACCCGATGTCGCGGCCGGGCCGGGCGACGGCGGTCAGCGGCGGGTCGCACAGCTCCGCCCACGGGACGTCGTCGACCATCGCGATCGACACGGTCGGCGGGCACCCGCAGGTCCAGTTCCCGCGCCACGAGCACGGCCGCCTCGCCGAGCAGGTGCTCGGCGGCGACGACGGCGGTCACGTCGGAGCGGCGCTGCAGCAGCCCGGCGGCGGCCGCGTAGGCGGCGTCGCGGGCCGGGCGGGCCGGCCGCGACGAGGTCCTCCTCGACGGGGACGCCCAGCCGGTCGAGGGTGTCGCGGAACGCCCGTTCCCGCACGCCCGGCTCGCCGCCGGGGGCGGCGGCGCCGAGGAACGCGATCCGCCGGTGCCCCAGCCCGACGAGGTACTCCACCAGCGACCGGACGCCGCCCGCGTCGTCGGCGAGCACGGTGGGGATCTCGGGGAGGCCCGGCAGCACCCGGTCGGCGAACACGACGCTGGAGCAGACGCGCGCGGCGGCGCGCCAGTCGGCGGTCTCCCCCGCCGGGCGGGCGATGATCCCGTCGACGCGCTGCTCGACGAACCGGTCGACGATCTCCGCCTCGCGTTCGGGGTCGCCGTGCGCGGCGTCCACGATGACGTGCCCGCCGAGCGTCCGCGCGCAGGCGAGCACCCCGGCGGTCAGCTCGGCGCAGAACGGGTCGGTCACGTCCGGGACGATCAGGCCGATGCCGCCGGAGCGCCGCAGCTTCAGGCCGCGGCCGAGGGCGCTCGGCCGGTAGTCCAGCTCGCGGGCGGCGGCCAGGACGCGCTCGCGGGTGGCCTCGGCGACCGCGCCCGTCCCGGAGAACACGCGCGACACCGTGGCGATGCCCGCCCGCGGCGGCCGCCACGTCCTTGATCGTCGCCGACCGGCGTTCCGCCATCGGCCGTCCTTCCTTCGGGAGGTTTTCGATCATCTTCTCATAACGGATTCTCCCCTGGAAACGGTTCCATGATGTTTACTCCACTCAAGTCAGTAAAAGCCCTGCTCGCCAGGGTATTGAGGAAACGTTTCCACAAGGAGCACGAGGGATCCGATGGCGAAGATCACGCTGGACCAGGTCGACAAGGTGTACTCGGGCGGCGTCAAGGCCGTGGACGGCCTGAACCTGGAGATCGGCGACGGCGAGTTCATGGTGCTGGTCGGCCCGTCCGGCTGCGGCAAGTCGACCGCGCTGCGGATGATCGCCGGGCTGGAGGAGATCAGCGGCGGGAAGATCTCCATCGGCGACCAGGTCGTCAACGACCTCGCCCCCAAGGACCGCGACATCGCGATGGTCTTCCAGAACTACGCGCTCTACCCGCACATGACCGTCGAGCAGAACCTCGCGTTCGGCCTGAAGCTGCGCGGCACCCCCAAGGCCGAGATCAAGCAGAAGGTGCAGGAGGCCGCCAAGATGCTCGGCCTCGAGCAGTTCCTGTCCCGCAAGCCCGCCGCGCTGTCGGGCGGCCAGCGGCAGCGCGTCGCGATGGGCCGCGCGATCGTCCGGCAGCCGCAGGCGTTCCTGATGGACGAGCCGCTGTCGAACCTCGACGCCAAGCTGCGCGTGTCGATGCGCGCGCGCTCAGCCAGCTGCACGAGCGGCTCGGCGTCACCACCGTCTACGTCACCCACGACCAGATCGAGGCGATGACGCTCGGCACCCGCGTGTGCGTGCTGCGGGACGGCGTCCTGCAGCAGGTCGACACGCCGCAGCGGCTGTTCGAGAACCCGGTCAACCTGTTCGTCGCCGGGTTCATCGGCTCGCCCGCGATGAACTTCGTCACCGCCGACCTCGCGCGCGCCGACGGCGGTGCGCAGGTCTCGTTCGCCGGCTACACGCTGCCCGTCCCGGACGCGACGCTCGACGCCAAGCCCGCGCTGCGCGACTACCTCGGCAAGCAGATCATCCT
Organism: Actinomadura sp. CNU-125; assembly: GCF_001942465.1. Taxonomy (GTDB): domain Bacteria; phylum Actinomycetota; class Actinomycetes; order Streptosporangiales; family Streptosporangiaceae; genus Spirillospora. Next base: position 7,320 of record NZ_MKJY01000152.1, on the reverse strand, counting down.
CGGCATCCGCCCCTCGGACTTCGAGGACGCCGCGCACGCCAAGCCCGACTGGGCGCCGATGTCGGTGCGCAGCAGCGTCACCGAGGAGCTCGGCAGCGAGATCAACGTCATCTTCACCATCGACGCCCCGCCGGTCGAGCACAAGGACACCGCCGACCTCGCGCGCGACGAGTCCGAGGGCGAGGACGACATGGCGATCCCGCTGGCCGAGAACAAGGCGCTGTGGACCGCCCGCGTCAACTCCCGCTCGCAGGTGCGGCCCGGCCAGCACGTCGACCTCGCCGTCGACACCGGCCGCCTGCACTTCTTCGACCCCGCCAGCGGCCTGGCCATCGGCCGCCCCGGCCGCGCGCCGGGCGCCGCGGACGTCACCAAGACCGACGCCTGACGGCCGGCCCCCTGGGGAACGGACGCGACGGACGGGACGGGCGGTGCCCGCGGCCTCGGGGTGGGGCCGCGGGCACCGCCCGTCCGTGCGTTACTTCCGCCCGCTCACTCGACGGCGCTCACTCGACGTGCTCACTCGACGTGCTCACTTGACGGAGCCGGCGAGGACGCCCTGCACGAAGTACCGCTGGAACGCGAAGAACACCGCCAGCGGGACGATCAGCGACAGGAACGCGCCCGGCGCCAGGATGTCGATGTTGCCGGTGAACTGCCGCATCTGCGACTGCAGCCACTTCGTCATCGGCTGCGCCTGCGTGTCGGCGAACACCAGCGCCACCAGCAGGTCGTTCCACACCCACAGGAACTGGAAGATCCCGAGCGAGGCGATCGCCGGGCCGCCCAGCGGGAAGATCACCCGCCGGAAGATCGTCCACTCCGAGCCGCCGTCCATCCGCGCCGCCTCCAGCAGGTCCCGCGGGATCGCCGCGAAGAAGTTGCGCAGGAGGAAGATGGCGAACGGCAGCCCGAACGCCACGTGAAACAGGACCACGCCGGTGACCGAGCCGAACATCTGGAACCCGCCGACCTCGATGACGCCGTACAGCTTCGCCACCGGGATCAGCGCGACCTGCACCGGCACCACCAGCAGCGCCACCACGATCAGGAACAGCCAGTCGCGGCCGGGGAACTCCATCCACGCGAACGCGTATCCGGCGAGCGCGGCGATCACCACCACCAGCACCGTGGCCGGGACGGTGATCAGCATCGTGTTCCAGAACGAGTCGACGAAGTCGCCCCGGCCCAGCAGCGACGAGTACGCGTCGAACGTCAGCTGGGACGGCTCGGTGAACACGTTCCACCAGCCGCCGGCGTTGTTGTCCTCGGTGGAGCGCAGCGACGCGACGAGCAGGCCGAGCGTCGGCACCAGCCAGAACAGCGCGATCAGCACCAGCAGCGCCTGCGCCGCCCCGCCGCCGAGCTTCCCGACGATCCGCGCCGCGACGCTCCGGCGCGGCGCGCCCGACGCGCCCTTCGCACCCGCCCGTTCCGCGACGGCCTCCGCCTTCGCGGGCTCCGTGTTCTCCGCCGCGGCCGTCTCGTCCGCGGCCGTCTCGTCGGGAGGAGTCTCGTCCGAGGCGGACCTGTCCGTGCCGTCCGCGGTGCTCATTTCCGCTCCTGCTGCATTCGCCGGATGTTGAACAGCATGGCGGGCAGCACCAGCAGGAACAGCAGCACGGCGATCGCGCTGCCGGCCCCCTGGTCGTTTCCGCCGCCGAACGACTCGGTCCACATCTCCAGCGCCAGCACGCTGGCGTTCGGGTCGCCGCCGCCGATGATGTAGACGAGGTCGAAGACCTTCAGGACGTTGATGGTCAGCGTCACCAGCACGACCATCAGCACCGGCGCCAGCAGCGGGATCGTCACCCGCCGGAACACCTGCCATTCGGTCGCGCCGTCCACGCGGGCCGCTTCGAGCGCGTCGCGCGGGATGGCGGCGAGCCCGGCGGCGATCAGCACCATCGCGAACCCGGCCCACACCCACAGGTACGACCCGATGATCGCGGGGGTGATGAGGGTGCCGCCGAGCCATTCGGCGCCCCGGTACGCCTCGGTGAAGTTGTCCTGCGGCAGCCGCACCGTGACCTGCCCGGATCCGACGTCCTCCAGCGTGAACGTCCCGTCCGGGCCGGTGGTCGCGGTCGCCACCACCTCCCCGCCGCGGACGGCCTCCACGCGGACGTCCGGCAGCCCGCTCTCGCCCTGGTTCGGCTGGTTGAGCGCACCGCCGCCGCCGCGGGTGAAGTCGAACCACACCGTGCCGGTGATCTCGCCGGACCCGGCCTTCGGCGGGCTCGCCGCCGGTTCGGCCGTCTCCGGCAGGTACTCGGGCTTGACCTTCACCAGCGGCAGGATCACGGTCTGCCCGGCCGTCACCGGACGCGCGGCGACGACGGCGCCGCCGTCGTCGCGGACCGGCTGGTCACCGGCGGTGCGGGGGCCCGCGCCGGGGTAGGTGCGGTCGGTGCTGAACATGTCGTGCACGGCGACCATCGCGGCGTTGGCGACGCCCTTGTCGGGGTCCTGCTGGTACACCAGCCGGAAGATCACGCCGGACGCGAGGAAGGAGATCGCCATCGGCATGAAAACCACGAGCTTGAACGCCGTCGCCCACCGGATCCGCTCGGTGAGGACGGCGAACACCAGGCCGACGATGGTGACGATCGTCGGCGCCACCACCACCCAGATCGCGGTGTTGCGGACCGCGACGATGTTGTCGTGCCCCTGGAAGACCCCGGTGTAGTTGTCGAGGCCCGCGAAGTCGCCCGTGGCGTCGAAGAAACTGCGGATCACCGAGTAGACGATCGGGTACACGACGAGGAAGCCGAGCAGCAGCAGCGCGGGCAGCAGGAACGTGAGCGCCAGCCACGACGGCGGCGTCAGCCGCTCGCGTCCCTTGCGGCCGCGCGGGGCCGAGCCCGCGCCCGCGCCCGCCGTGCCGCCCGTAGCGCCACCGGTGCCGCCGTCGTCGGCGGCGGCGCGCCGGCCGTGACGGCCGGCGGCGTCCCGTCTTTCGGAGCCTTCATGGGGGTCCCTTACTTGCCGTACGCCTCGGCGGCCGCGGCCTCCAGCTTCTCCTGCGTCCCCTCGACGTCGGTCGGCTTCTGCACGAACTGCCGCAGCGCCTCCCACATGCCGTCGCCCGGCGTCGCGCCGAACGCGGCGGGGGTCAGGTCGGACATGTCGTAGCGGGCGGCGTCCCCGGCGGCCTGGAGCTGCTGGATCAGCTGCTTGGCGATGGGGTCGGCGTAGGAGTCCGGCGGCACGTTCTTGTTGGGGGTGAGGTAGCCGCCGAGCCCGGCCCAGGTCTTCCCGGCCTCGGGGGAGGCGAGGAACTTCATGAGCTCCTGGGTGCCCTTCTCCTCGGTCATCGCGACGCGACGTCGCCGCCGAGGATCGCCGGGGCGGTGTCGCCGGCCTGCGGGAAGGCGAACACCTTGGCGTCCGTGCCGACCTTGGCGTCGGTGGTGCCGATGTTCGCGGCGGCGAAGTCGCCGCCGTACACCATGGCCGCCTTCTGCTGGCCGAAGACCTGCGTCACCGACTCGTCGAACTTGGTCTTGGTGGCGGTGGCGACGCCGCCGTTGAGGAAGTCGGGCTCGCCCCAGATCTTCGCGAGCGTCTTCAGCGCGTCGGCGACGGTCTTGTCCGTCCACTTGATCTCGTGGTCGGCGAGCTTGTCGTAGTTCTCCGGCCCGGCCTGCGACAGGTAGACGTTCTCGAACCAGTCGGTGAGCGTCCAGGAGTCCTGCGGCCCGGCGGCCAGCGTGAACGGGGTGGTGCCGGAGTTCAGCAGGGTGGTGGACGCCGCGGCCAGCTCGTCGAACGTCTTGGGGGGCTGGACGCCGGCGGTGGAGAACGCCTCCGGCGAGTACCAGATGATCGACTTGTAGGCGGCCTTGATCATCACGCCGTAGGTCTTGCCGTCGCTGGAGCCGAGGTCCTTCCAGTACGGCTCGAAGTTCTTCTCGACCTCCGCGACGACGTCGCCGCCGAGCGGCTTGAGCTTGCCGTCCTCGGCGTACTGCCGCATCAGGCCCGGCTGCGGCAGGATCGCCACGTCCGGCGGGGTGCCGGCCGACAGCCGCGGCCCGAGGTAGGCGTCGGTGTTCTCGCCGGTGGAGGCATAGGTGACGGTCGCTCCGCTCTGCTTCTCGAACGCGTCGAGGACCTTGCGGAAGTTCTCCTCCTCCGGGCCGGTCCACTTGGCCGCGACCTCGATCTGGACGCCCTTGAGCGGGCCGTTGCCGCCGCCGTCGTCGTCCCCGCCGCACGCCGCGGCGGACGACACCAGCATCCCCGCCGCGACGGCCGCGCCGAACGCCCGGCGGCCGAACCATGAGACCCTCATCCCTCATCCTTCCTGAGCGGACCGGCCCCGTCGTCTGCTCCCCAGATCGACGCGCCGGACTCGATATCGAAGAAGTGCAGGCGGCCGGTGTCGACGCGGATCGTCACCGGGTCGCCCGCCTTCACGCGGGTGCGGGGGCTGAACCGGGCCACCAGATCGGTGCGCTCCTCGCGCGCGCCGTCCGGCACGTCGGCTCCCGCGTCGCGGGCGAGCTCCTTGGTGTCCTCGGTGACGACCGGCGCCGCCTCGACCGCGAAGTGGACGAGCACGTCCGAGCCCATCGCCTCCACCAGATCGGCGGCGGCCTCCAGCCGCGCACCCTCGGGGGCCTCGGCGAGCTCGGCGTCCTCCATGTCCTCGGGGCGGATGCCGACGACGACGTCGCGCCCCAGGTAGGACGCCAGGTCGGGGCGCTCGGTCAGCACCCCGGGCGGCAGCGTCAGCGTGCGGGCGCCGATCTCCAGGCGCGGGTTCTCCGCGTCCCCGGTGAGGGCGCCCTTGAGCAGGTTCATGGCCGGTGATCCGATGAAACCGGCGACGAACAGGTTCGCCGGCCGGTCGTAGAGTTCCTGGGGCGGCGCGACCTGCTGCAGCTCGCCCTTCTTCATCACCGCGACGCGGTCGCCGAGCGTCATCGCCTCGGTCTGGTCGTGGGTGACGTAGATGGTGGTGACGCCGAGGTCGCGCTGCAGGCGGGCGATCTCGGCGCGCATCTGGACGCGCAGCTTGGCGTCGAGGTTCGACAGCGGCTCGTCCATCAGGAACGCCTGCGGCTCGCGGACGATCGCGCGGCCCATCGCGACGCGCTGCCGCTGGCCGCCCGACAGGTTGCGCGGCTTGCGGCCGAGGTGGTCGGTGAGGCCGAGGGTCTCGGCGGCCCGGTCGACCTTCTCGCGGATCTCGGCCTTCGGCATCTTGCGCAGCGACAGGCCGAACCCGATGTTGTCGCGCACCGACAGGTGCGGGTAGAGGGCGTAGCTCTGGAACACCATCGCGACGTCGCGGTCGCGGGCGGGCACCCGATTGACGACCCGTCCGCCGATGGTGACCTCGCCCTCGGAGATGTCCTCCAGGCCGGCGACCATCCGCAGCGCGGTCGTCTTGCCGCAGCCGGAGGGGCCGACCAGGACGAGGAACTCCCCGTCGGTGATGTGGAGGTTCAGGTCGGTCACGGCCCGCGTGCCGTCGGGATAGACCTTCCCGACGCTGGTCAGGTCGACCTCTGCCACGGCGTCTCCTCTTCTTCCGGCACGGGTTCGCCGGCGGGGCCCGGGCAGGGCTCGGCCCCGACCGCACGGCAGGAGAAACGGACCCTACCCCGGCGTAACTTGAAACAAGGTGGTACAGGGCGGAACGCTCCCACCGCAATACGCGGTGTGCCGTGGAACGCATTTGGTGCAGAGATCGTTATCGAGGCGATCCCGGTCGTTGACGGGGTCGCCGGGCGGCCCATTCGAGGACGTCCGAAATGCCGGAAGGGCGGGACGAAAACGCCCCGCCCTCCCTGCTTTCCTGATCGGAAAACCCCATTTCAAGGGATTCGCCTGATCAGGCGATGATGTGTCAGTCGACGAGCACCAGCCCGCGCCCGGTCACGTTCATCGGCTCGTACCCGTCCTCGGTGCACACCACGATGTCCTCGATGCGGGCGCCGTGCGGGCCCGGGTAGATGCCCGGCTCGATCGAGAACGCCATCCCGGGCTCCAGCGGCTCGGTGTTGCCCGCGACGATGTAGGGCTCCTCGTGCGACTCCAGCCCGATGCCGTGCCCGGTGCGGTGGAAGAAGTGCTCGCCGTGGCCCGCCGCCGCGATGACGTCGCGGCCCGCCGCGTCCACCGCCTCCGGCGTCGCCCCCGGGCGGACCGCGTCGCACGACGCGCGCTGCGCCTCCTCCAGCACCGCGTAGTAGGCGCGGTAGTCGGCCGGGGCCTCCCCCACGCAGTAGTTGCGGGTGGAGTCCGAGCAGTAGCCGGACGGCATCGTCCCGCCGATGTCGACCACGACCGGCTCCCCGGGACCGATCCGCCGGTCCGACAGCTCCGCGTGCGGGTTCGCGCCGTTCGGGCCCGACCCGACGATGACGAAGTCGACCCTCTCGTGGCCCTCGGCGATGATGGCGTCCGCGATGTCGCGCCCCACCTCCCGCTCGGTGCGCCCGGGACGCAGGAACTCCGGCACCCGGCGGTGCACCCGGTCGATCGCCGCGCCCGCCTCGCGCAGCGCCGCGACCTCGGCGGCGCTCTTGCGCATCCGCAGTTCGCGCAGCACCGACCCCGCGGCGACCTGCTCGGCGCCCGGCAGCACCGCCCGGAACCGCAGCGCCATGACCGCCCACATCCGGTCGGCGACCCCCACCTTCGCGAGGTCCCGCGGCAGCCGGGCCGCGGCGAGCGCGAACGGGTCGTCGGTCTCGTCCCACGGCACGAACTCCACGCCGAGGCCGCCCGCGGGCGACTCCCGCGCGGCGGGCAGTTCCAGCCGGGGGACCATCATGAACGCGTCGCCGGACGCGGGCACCACCAGGCAGGTGAGCCGCTCGAGCGGCAGCGCGTCGTAGCCGGTCACGTAGCGCAGGTCGGGCCCCGGGGTCAGCAGCACCGCCCCCAGCCCGGCCCGCGCCGTCGCCTCCCGAACGCGTCCCGCGCCGCTCGCGCGGATACAACTCCGTCGTCACATCCGTCTCCATCTTCGCGGGTCGCGGCGCCCGCGGCCGGGGACGCCCGCCGTGCGGCGCGCCCGCCGGCGATGCGTGATCGCCGCTTCCTCCTCCCCTGTGACCTGCTCCTGTTACATTCTGCATGTGCTCCGACACAGGATGAACCGCCTCGGATACGCCTCCAGCATCGCAAGAACCGGCGGGCCGCGTCGCCCCGGGCCGTCCCGCCGGCACGGCGGCTGACCGGGTGCCCGCGAGAGAGGGCGGCCGCGCGGGCAGGCGCGAAGCGGCGCACGGCACCGAACGGACCGCCGAACGGACGGCCGCGCGGGCCGCCGCGCAGGCCGAACGGGTACGGGCCGCACGG
>NZ_MKJY01000151.1 GCF_001942465.1 Actinomadura sp. CNU-125 | reverse complement strand
GCGTGGCGCCTTCGATGGTCGCCGCCCGCACAACCTCCGAGCCCCGCAACGCGGCGACTCCGGGGTCCCGCTGAGCCTGCGCGTCGGCTGCCCCTGGCGTGGGGCCTTCGGTGGTCGCCGAGGCCACTACCTCGGACGCCCGTGATGACCGCGTTTCGGAAGGTTCGGCGGGCGGGGGCGGGGGCGGGGTGTTGTCGGACGTCCGCGACGCCTGCGACGGCGGGTCGCTGGCGGAGTTCGGGTGGGCGTTGTTCGAAGCCTGGCAGGGGCACGGGGCGCCGCCCCGGCACGCGTGGGCGATGGCGGCGCTCGGCCTGCTCGGCGACGACGACACCGTGCGGCGGCTGGCTCCGCCGATCCGTGCGTGGCCGGGCGACGGGCTGCACTCGCGCGCGGTCAAGGGGCTGGACGTCCTCGCCGCCCTCGGCACCCCGATCGCCGTCCTGCACCTGCACGAGATCGCACGGAAGGCGAAGTACCCCGGGGTCAGGAAGCGGCGCGCGCGCTGCTCGAAGAGGCGGCGGGACGTGCGGGCGTCCCGCCCGAACGGCTCGCCGAACGCGTCGTCCCCCGGTACGGCCTCGACGGTGACGGTTCCCTGGCGGTCGACTACGGTCCGCGCCGGTTCCGCGCGGGGTTCGACGAGCGGCTCGAACCGTTCGTCGCGGACGGTTCCGGGCGCCGCCTCAAGGCGCTGCCCGGCCCGGCGCGCGCGACGACGCCGCACTCGCGGCGGCGGCGCGCCGCCGCTTCACCGCGATGAAGGCCGAGGTGCGGACGGCGTCCGCGGCCGTCGCCGACGCGCTGGAGACGGCCCTCGCCCGGCGGTACGCGTGGACGCCGGACGAGTTCCGCGCGTTGTTCGCCGACCATCCGATCGTCCGGCACATCGCCCGCCGCCTGGTCTGGACGGCCGACGGTGCCGCGTTCCGCATCGCCGAGGACGGCACGTTCGCCGACGTCCGCGACGACGCGTTCGTCCTGCCCGGCGCGGCGGCCGTGCGGCTCGCGCACCCGGTCGACCTGGGCGGCGACCTGCGGACCTGGCAGGACGCGTTCGACGACTACGAGCTCGTCCAGCCGTTCGGCCAGCTGCACCGGGACGTCCACGTCCTCACCGGCGACGAGCGCGCGTCCGGCCGGACGGAGCGGTTCGACGGCATGACGGTGCCCGATCGCGGGCTCGGCGGAATGCGGAGCCGGGGATGGACCCTCACGCGCGACCATCGCCTGATCCGCGAAGACCCCGGCGGACGGGCGGTGCTCGCCCTGGAGCGGACGTTCGACGAGGTGTGGCTCGTCCGCGGGCTGACGGTCGACGCGGCCGATCCCGCGCTCGCGTCGGAGGCCGTCGCCGACGTCGTGCGGCTCGTCGGCGCGGCGGCCCGGCAGGCGTGACGCCGGGTCAGGGTTTGCGGCCGACGCCCGCCATCAGCCAGCCGGACGGCGGGTCGTAGGGGCGGTCGGGACGCCACTCCGGTGCGGGGACGAGCCCGGGATCGACGAGGTCGAGGCCCTCGAAGAACCCGGCCAGGCGGGACGCGGGGCGGAACTCGACGGGGAAGCCGAGCAGCTCGACGATCTTCGCGTGCCGGTCGAAGTCGGCGGCGGTGAGCCGGTCGGACGCCAGGTCGCAGATCACGAGGTGGCTGCCGGGCGCCATCGCGTCGCGGAAGGCCCGCACGACGCCGTCCGGGTCGTCGGCCTCGGGGATCTGGTCCAGCATCGCGATCATCAGCACCCCGACCGGACGGTCGAGGTCGATGACCGCGGTGAGGTCGGGGTCGGCGAGGACGCCGGGCGCGCCGCGCGTCGCCGCGCACGGCGGCCGCGGTCGGCACGGCGTGCAGCAGCGACTGGTAGTGGACGACGGCGACCGGGTCGTGGTCGACGTAGACGGTGCGGGCGTCCGGGTCGGTCCGGTGGGCGAGTTCGTGCACGTTGCCCTTGCCGGGCAGTCCGCAGCCGACGTCGATGAACTGCCGGACGCCGGCGTCCAGCAGGTACCGGACGGCGCGGCGCATGAACTTGCGGTTCTCGCGGGGCAGCAGCCGCGCGACGCGGTGCAGGGCGAGCGCGGCCATGGCGGCGTCGCGGTCGGGGCCGTAGTTGTCCTTGCCGCCGAGCGAGTAGTCGTAGATCCGGGCGCTGGCGGCGCCGGGGTGGTCGAGCATCGTGATCACCTCGACGAGTGAGCGGGGCGGGGGTCGAGGAACGGGGGCTTCGCAGTCTAGGTCATCGTGATCACGGTGTGCACGCTCCGCGCAACGGAATGTGCCGGTTCGTCTTGTCAGTCCGCGACGGGACGGGACGCGCGGTCGGCGTCGAGGAACGCGGTGCAGCGGCCCAGCAGTTCGATCAGCGATTCGCGTTCGGCTTCGGTGAACTCGGCGGCGAGCCCCCGTTCGACCCGGACGGCCCGTTCGTCCGCGTTCGCGAGCACGGCCTCGCCTTCGGCGGTCAGCCGGGTCTCGAGGATGTTGCGGTGCCACTCGTGCGGCGTGCGCTCGATCAGTCCGCGCTCCTGCAGATTCCTGAGCACGGTGTTCATCGTGGGCGGCGTGACCGAGCAGGCCCGCGCCAGCGCGGCGGCCGACATGCCCGGACTGTCGGCCAGTTTCAGGAGCGCGGCGTACTGCGGCACCGTCAGCCCGCTCGGCTTCAGCGCCGCGTGCTTGGCGGCGTTGAGCGCCTGCTCGGCGCGCTTGACGTGGTGGCCGATCCGCTCCGGGGCGGGCATCGAGGTCATTCGCGCATGGTATCCGCGCGGGACGGCCGTCCTCGAACGTGAGACCGTTGACAAGCATTAGAGCTCTAACTACTGTATCGACGCGTTCGAATAGATCACTACATATGGAGAACGATGTCCCGCCTGTACCGTTCCGCCGCCGTCGCCGCTCTCGCCGCGATCGCCCTCCCGGCCGCCGCCCCGTCCGCCGTCGCCGCACCGGCCGCGCCGCACGTCCGCGTGACCACGGCGTACGAGCTGCCGGGCGACCGCGTCTACCCGGAGGGCATCGCGGCCGACCCCCGCACCGGCGTCCTGTACGCGGGCTCCTTCGGCGACGGCACCGTCTACCGCATGTCCGGCCGCGACCGCGTCGCCGAGGTGTTCCTGCCCGCCGGGGCCGACGGCCGCGACACCGCGAACGGCCTGGAGATCGACCGGCGCGGCCGCCTCTGGGTCACCGACTCGAACACCGGCGTCGCGGTCTACGACGCCGGTACCCGCCGCCTCCTCGCACGCTTCGACCTGCCCGGGGACGGGCCCGGCTTCGTCAACGACCTCGCGATCACGCCCGACGGCACCGCCTACCTCACCGACAGCCTGCGCGCCGTCGTCTACCGCGTCGCCCCGCGCGACCTCGCCGCGGCCCGCGGCGGCCGCGCCGACCTGAAGCCGTACGTCGACATGGGCCCCGCCCTGGAGCCGTACGAGCCCGGCGCCTACACCCTCAACGGCGTCGTCGCGGGCCCGCACGGCCGCTACCTCCTCGTCGTCGACTCGACCGGCGGCGACCTCTACCGCGTCGACACCGCGTCCGGCGCGGTCGCGAAGGTCGCGCTGCACGGCGGCGACATGGAGCTGGCCGACGGCCTCGACCTGCGGCACGGCCGCCTGTGGGCCGCCCACAACGTGAGCGACGCGATCACCCGCTGGCGCGTCTCCGCCGACGGGCGCGCCGCGTGGCTGCGGCGCCGCGTCGTCGACGCCGAACTGGACGCGCCGACGACGCTCGTCCGCGTCCGCGGCACCCTCTACGTCGTCCGCTCCCAGTTCGACGAGGGAGGCCCGCTCGGCTCCGGCACCCCGGAGACCCCGTTCACCGTCGCGGCCGTCCGCGGCCTCTGACGGCCCGGGGCGGCGGGGCGGTAATCTCCGGGACATGGCGATGGGGGGAGCGGTTCGTGAGCAACGTTGAGGAACGACCCGTCGAGCAGGACGTCTGCTCGGCCGACGCGGCCGTCGCGGCCGAACCGGACCTCGAACCGCTGCACCCGCGCGACGTCCCGCTGGGCGGGCCCCGCGCGATGCGGGTCGGGCGCGTCCTGCCCAACCGGGACCGGCGGTTGGTCGGCGCGTGGTGCTTCGCCGACTCCTACGGCCCGGAGGACATCGCGGGCCGCGAGGGGATGCAGGTCCCGCCGCACCCGCACATCGGGCTGCAGACCGTGACGTGGCTGGTCGAGGGCGAGGTGCTGCACCGCGACGGGCTCGGCAGCCGGGCGCTCGTCCGGCCCGGCGACCTGTCGCTGATGACCGCGGGCCCCGGCATCGCGCACTCCGAGCAGTCCCCGCCGGACCATTCGCCGGTGCTGCACGGCGCCCAGCTGTGGGTCGCGCTCCCCGAGGCCGCCCGCAGGACCGCGCCCGCGTACGAGTTCCACACCGACCTGCCCCGCCTGGACGTCCCGGGCGCGGACGTCACCGTGTTCATCGGCGACATCGCCGGGGCCGCGTCGCCCGCCACCGTGCACTCGCCGCTCGCGGGCGCCGCGCTCGCCCTCGACGCGGGCGCCCGGCTCCGGTTGCCGCTGGTGCCCGGGTTCGAGTACGCGGTGCTCGTCCTGTCGGCGGCGGCGACCGTCGAGGGCCGCGAGGTGCCCGCGGGCGACATGCTGTACCTCGGGCGGGGACGCACCGAACTCGCGCTCGCGGCGGACCGTCCGGCGCACGCGCTGCTCCTGGGCGGCGAGCCCTTCGCCGAGGACCTCGTCATGTGGTGGAACTTCGTCGGCCGCAGCCACGACGACATCGTCGAAGCCCGGACGGACTGGGAGCGCGAGCGCGCGGACGCGCCCGCCAACTCCCGTTTCGCGCCCGTCACCGGCTACGACGGCCCCGCGCTGCCCGCGCCCGCACTGCCCAACGCGCGCCTCAAGCCGCGGCCCCGCTACCACCGGCACTGAGTGGCACTCGTCACATTCGGGTGGTGATCGGGCGCATCCGGCCGGTTCCGTGCGTCATACGACACAAGGACCGTTCCCGATGCTCCGCAGGAGGCCATGTGACCACCGCCGCGCCGCACCGTCCCGCCCCCGAGACCACGGCGGACGCGCCGACCGGCATCCCGACCGAGACCGCCGCGAACGGCGCGTCCCCGGCCCCGCGGCGGCGGCTGCGGCCGGTGCGCAAGATCGCCGTCGCCGTCGCCGGGACGGTGGTGATCGCCGCGGGCATCGTGATGCTGGTGATCCCCGGCCCGGGCGTGGTCGTCATCCTCGCCGGCATCGGGCTGCTCGGCACCGAGTTCCCCGCCGCCAAGCGCGTCAGCGACCGCGCCTACGGCTACATCAAGGCCGCCTGGGCGAAGATCCGCCGCAAGGGCTGACCCCGGCGCGGCCCGACACCGCATCGGGCGCATGGAAAGGGCGGCGGCCCGGCCGGGCCGCCGCCCTTTCCATGCCTTCGGCGCCTCGATCGTCAGCCGGCGGGGCCGGTGCTGCGGCGGATCACCAGTTCGCTCGGCACCACGCCGGGCGGCTCCGGCGGCGGGCCGTCCGGGTCGGTGAGCTGGGCGACCAGCAGTTCGACGCAGTGCCGGCCGAGGGCCGCGAAGTCCTGCCGGACGGTGGTGAGCGGCGGGGTGAGGAACGCGGCCTCCGGGATGTCGTCGAAGCCGATCACGCTGACGTCCTCGGGCACCCGCCGGCCGCTCTCGTGGATCGCCCACAGCAGCCCGAGCGCGATCTGGTCGTTGGCGGCGAACACCGCCGTCACGTCCGGGTCGGCGGCCAGCACCCGGCCGCGCTCGTAACCGGAGCGGGCGCTCCAGTCGCCCGGCGCGCAGCCGGGGACCTCGGCGCCCGCCGCGGCGAGCGCGTCCCGCCAGCCGCGGGTGCGCTCGGTGGCCTCCGACCAGTCCGCCGGTCCCGGCAGGTGGTGGACGGTGCGGTGCCCGAGGCCCAGCAGGTACCGGGTGGCCTCGCCGGGGGCGCGGTAGTGGTCGGCCTGGACGGTCGGGACGCCCGCGGGCGGCCCCAGCAGGACCGTCGGAAGGTCGCGGGGGAGATGCCCGACCGCCTCCTCCGGCGGTACGTGCCCCGGGATCATGATGAGCCCGTCGACGCCCTGGTCGCGGAACCGGTCCACCGCCCCGGCGACCGTGCCGCGGCCGGCCGACCCCAGCCCGGCCACGCTGGTGAAGAAGTCGGCCTCGCGGGCGTGCCGCTCGATCGCCGCGATGATCGACGCGGGGCCGTGCAGGGCGGTGTCGAAGCTGACGACGCCGAGGGTGCGCGACCGTCCGGTGGCCAGCGCCCTGGCCGCCGCGTTGGGCCGGAAGTCCAGCTGCGCGGCGGCGGCCAGGACCCGGTCGCGGGTCTTGGGGCTGACCATCGGATGGTTCTTGAAGACCCGGGAGACCGTCTGGTGCGAGACCCCGGCCAGCCGGGCGACGTCGCGCAGCCCCGGGCGCGTGGGTGGCGTGGCGGTCATGTCACCCCGAAGATACCGGCTCGCCGCTCACCGGGCCGTGCCACTGCGCCGCTTCGTCCAGATGTCGAACGCCACGGCGGCCAGCAGGACGAGCCCCTTGATCAGCATGACGCGCTCGCTGGGCGCGCCGAGCAGCGACATCCCGTTGTTGATCACGCCCATGATCAGGCCGCCGGTGATGGCCCCGATGACCTTGCCGACGCCGCCCTGCACGGCCGCGCCGCCGATGAACGCCGCCGCGATGGCGTCCAGCTCGAACATGTTGCCCGCGGTCGGGCCCGCCTGGTTGAGCCGCCCGGCGAACACGATCCCGGCGACCGCCGACAGCACGCCCATGTTCACGAACAGCCAGAACGACACCGACTTGACGTTCACGCCCGACAGCCGCGCCGCCAGCGGGTTGCCGCCCATCGCGTAGATGCGCCGCCCGAACACCGACCGGTTCGTCAGCGTCGTGTAGGCGAGCACCAGCGCGCCGAGCAGCACCAGGACCCACGGCAGGTTCTTGAACCGCGCGAGCTGCACCGCGATGAACATCACCACGACGACGGCCAGCGCGTTCTTCGCCGCGAACACCGCGATCGGGTCGACCTGCTGCCCGTACCCGATGCGGCCCTGCCGCCGCCGCCAGCCGAGCACGACGAACCCGCCGACCAGGGCCAGCGCCACCAGCAGCGTGAACAGGTCGCGCCGCCGAGGAACCCGAGGCCGATGTTGCCGAGGTAGCCCGACAGGAAGCCGTTGGCGATCGTCCGGACGTCGTCGGGGAACGGGCCGATGCGCTGGTTGTCCAGGACGGTCAGCGTCAGCGCCCGGAACATCAGCATCCCGCCCAGCGTCACGATGAACGCCGGGATCCCGAAGTAGGCGATCCAGTAGCCCTGCCACGCCCCGATCGCCGCCCCGGCGAGCAGGGTCAGCGCCAGCGCCAGCGGCCACGGCACGTCGTGGTTCACCATCAGGACGGCCGCGATCGCGCCGGTCAGCGCGACCACCGACCCCACCGACAGGTCGATGTGCCCGCCGATGATCACCAGGATCATCCCGATCGCCAGGATCAGGATGTAGGAGTTCTGGACGATGATGTTCGAGATGTTCCCGGGCGACAGCAACTGCCCGTCGGTCAGCACGGCGAACAGCGCGACGATGACCGCGAACGCGATGTAGATCCCGCTCTGCCGCAGGTTGACCGGCAGGCCGCGCCCGGTCTTCGGCGGCTCGGCCGCCGGCGGAGAGACGGCCTCCCCGGCCTTGGCGACGCTGCTCATGGACTGGCCTCCTCGGTCTGTGTCATGTACTGCATCAGGCGCTCGGGCGTGGCGTCCGCCCGCGACACCTCACCGGTGATCCGGCCCGCCGCCATCGCGTAGACGCGATCGCAGATCCCGATCAGCTCGGGCAGTTCGGACGAGATCACCAGCACCGCCTTGCCCTGCTCGGCCATCGCGTTGATGATCGAGTAGATCTCGTACTTCGCGCCGACGTCGATGCCGCGGGTCGGCTCGTCCAGGATCAGGACGTCGCGTCGGTGAACATCCACTTCGACAGCACCACCTTCTGCTGGTTGCCGCCGCTCAGCTCCCCGGCCGCCGACAGGACGCTCGGCGCCTTGATGTTCATCTCCTTGCGGAACCGCTCGGCGACCTCGAACTCGCGGTTGTCGTTCACCCAGCCCGCCCGCGCGAGCTTGCCGAGCCCGGCCGCCGACACGTTCCGGGTGATGCTCTCGATGAGGTTGAGGCCGTAGGTCTTGCGGTCCTCGGTCGCGTAGGCCAGGCCGTGGCCGATCGCCTCGCCGACCGTCCGGACCCGCACCCGCGCGCCGTCCTTGAACGCGCGGCCGGTGATCCGGTCGCCCCAGCTGCGGCCGAACACGCTCATCGCGAGCTCGGTACGGCCCGCGCCCATCAGTCCCGCCAGCCCGACGACCTCGCCGCGGCGCAGGCTGAGCGCGGCGCGGTCCACCACGACGCGGCCCGGCTGGGTGGGGCTGTGCACCGTCCAGTCCTCGATCCGGAACACCTCCGCGCCCACGTCGTGGACGCGTTCGGGGTAGCGGTTGCCGAGGTCGCGGCCCACCATCCCGGAGATGATGCGGTCCTCCGACACCTCGTCGCCGTGCATGTCGAGCGTCTCGATCGTCCGCCCGTCCCGCAGGATCGTCGTGGAGTCGGCGATCGACCGGATCTCGTTCAGCTTGTGCGAGATGATCACGCAGGTGATGCCGTCCGCGCGCAGCCCGCGCAGCAGTTCGAGCAGGTGCTGGGAGTCGGCGTCGTTCAGCGCCGCCGTCGGCTCGTCCAGGATGAGCAGCCGCACCTCCTTCGAAAGCGCTTTCGCGATCTCGACGAGCTGCTGCTTGCCGACGCCCAGGTCCATCGCGGGCGTCACCGGGTTCTCGTGCAGCCCCACCCGCTCCAGCAGCGCGGCCGCGTCGGCGTTCGTCCGGTTCCAGTCGATCAGCCCGAACCGGCCGCGCCGCTCGTTGCCGAGGTAGATGTTCTCGGCGATCGACAGGTACGGGCTCAGCGCCAGCTCCTGGTGGATGATCACGATGCCGCGCCGCTCGCTGTCGCGGATGCCGGAGAACCGGCACGGCTCGCCGTCGAACTCGATCTCCCCGCTGTAGTCGCCGTGCGGGTAGACGCCCGACAGGACCTTCATCAGGGTCGACTTCCCGGCCCCGTTCTCGCCGCAGATCGCGTGGATCTCACCGCGCGCGACGTCCAGGTTCACGTCCTGCAGGGCCTTGACCGCGGGAAAGGTCTTGGTGATCCCGCGCATCCGCAGTATCGCGTCCGTCATGCTCCTCCTTCCGGGGGGACGCCGGCCGCGCCCGCCCCGGCGCCGCTACTCCAGGTCGCCCGCGGTGTAGTAGCCGCTGTCGACGAGCACCTTCTGGTAGTTCTCCTTGGTGACGATCACCGGCTGCAGGAGGTTGGACGGTACGACCTTCTCGCCGTTATTGTAGTCCTTGGTGTTGTTGACCGGCGGGTCCTGGCCCTTCAGGACGGCGTCGGCCATCTTCGCCGTGACCTCGGCGAGCTTCCGGGTGTCCTTGAAGATCGTCGAGTACTGCTCGCCCGCGATGATCGACTTGACCGAGGCGACCTCGGCGTCCTGCCCGGTGACCACCGGGTACGGCTGGGAGTCGGTGCCGTAGCCGTTGGACTTCAGCGCGGACAGGATGCCGATCGACATGCCGTCGAACGGGGACAGCACGCCGTCGACCTTGGCGCCGTCGCGGTAGTTGCGCGTGATGAGGTCCTCCATGCGCGCCTGCGCCCGGGCCGCCTCCCAGCGCAGGGTCGCCATGGGCTCGAACTCGGTCTGGCCGCTCTTGACGACCAGGGTGCCCTTGTCGAGGTAGGGCTTCAGCGTGTCCATCGCGCCGTTGTAGAAGTACTTGGCGTTGTTGTCGTCGGGCGAGCCGGCGAAGAGCTCGATGTTGAACGGCCCCTTCTCGTCGCCCTCCGAGCCGTCCGCCTTCTTCAGGCCCAGCCCGACCAGCAGCGACGTCGCCTGCTGCACGCCGACCTGGTAGTTGTCGAAGGTGGTGTAGTAGTCGACGTTGGGGGAGTTGAGGATCAGGCGGTCATAGGAGATGACCGGGATGTCCTGGTCGGCGGCCTTCTGCACCTGGGTGCTGAGGGCGGTCCCGTCGATCGGCGCGATGATCAGCAGCCGGGCGCCCTTGGTGATCTGGTTGTCGATCTGGTTGGCCTGCGTCGGGATGTCGTCCTCGGCGTACTGGAGGTCGACCTTGTAGCCGAGCCCCTCCAGATGCTTCTTCACGTTGTCGCCGTCGTGGATCCACCGTTCGGACGAGCGGGTCGGCATCGTCACGCCGATCAGCGCGCCCTTCACGGGCTGGTTCGCCTTCTCCTGGTCGACGGTCTTCTCGCTGGAGCCGCACGCGGTCATACCGAGCGCGAGCCCGATGCCCAGCGCCAGTGTGACGAGCTTCCTTGGCTTCACGTCTCACCTCGGGGGTGTGCCGGATGGTTCGGCAGCCCACACTGTTACCGGTCACACCAGCATGTCAAGACCCCGCTGTGCTCCGCATCACAACCGTGATCCGACGGTCACCGGACGTCGCGTCCCCGGGGAGGCGGCCCGCCCGGACCGCCTCCCCGGCCTGACCGGCGCGAAGCCGTCAGCCGTCCAGCCCGGTCGGGTCCAGCGCGGTCAGGTCCAGCCGGGCGAGCCGGTCGGGATCGGCCAGGATGTCGATCGCGACGATCCGCGCGCCGGAGACGGTGAAGCCCATGATCGAGAACAGTTCGCCGCCGACGGTGTTCACCAACCCCGGCGCGCCGTTGACCAGCGCGGGACGGACGGTCGCGGTGGTCGCCATGCGCCGGAAGGTCGCGGCCTGCCCCACCACCTCCCGGGCGCCCCGCAGGACCTTCATGCCGCCGGACGCGAGCGTCCCGGCGTCGGCCCGCAGCACGACGTCCGGATCGAGGACGGCCAGCAGCCCCGCGATGTCGCCGCCGCGCGCCGCGGCGAGGAACGCGTCGACGACGCGGCGCCGGGCGACCGGGTCCGGGTCGGGCGCCGGTGCCGCGCCCTGGACGCGCCGCCGGGCGCGGCTGGCGAGCTTGCGGGCCGCGGCCGGGGGTGCGGTCCACGATCGGGGCGATCTCCTCGAACGGCAGGCCGAACATGTCGTGCAGGACGAACGCCAGCCGCTCGGCCGGGTTCAGCGACTCCAGCACCACCAGCAGCGCCAGCCCCACCGAGTCGGCCAGCAGCGCCTGCTGCTCGGGATCGTGCCGCTCCGCGCCGGGGACGTTCGCGCCGGCGTCCGCGCCGGTCCCCTCGGCGCCGACGACCGGGTCCGGCAGCCGCGCCTCCAGCGGGGTCTCGCCGCGCATCCGGCGCGACCGCAGCATGTCCAGGCACACCCGGCCGACGACCGTGGTCAGCCATCCGCCGAGGTTGTCGATGTCGTCGCCGTCGGCGCGCGCCAGCCGCAGCCACGCCTCCTGGACGGCGTCGTCGGCCTCGGCCAGCGAGCCGAGCATCCGGTACGCGACCGCCTTCAGGTGCGTGCGGTGCTCCTCGAACCGGCCGGCCAGGAAGTCGTGCTCGTTCATCGTCGCCCTCGTTCTCGGTGCTCGAAGCGGTGCCGTCACGGCGATGACGAACGCGACGCGCCCGATGTGACCGGATCGTCCAGACTTTTCCGGGCCTTTTCGGTTCCGCTGTCGCGGCGCCGTCAGGACAGCGTGTCCTCGCCGCTCCGGATGACGGTGATCGCGGTGTCCACCGAGGAGTAGATCGGGAACAGGCGGGTGAGCCCGGTGGTGCGCAGCACCTCGCGGATCCGGGGGTTCACCGCGGCCAGGGAGAGCGTGCCGGTGCCGCGCAGCAGCGGGAAGATCCCGGCGAGGACGCTGAGCCCGCTGGAGTCCATGAACGACACCTCGGTGAAGTCCAGCACGAGGTGGCGGGCGCCGTCGCCGAGCAGCGCGGCCAGGTCGTCGCGCAGCCGGGCGGCGGTGGATATGTCCACGTCTCCGGTGAGGCTCACGACGGCCAGATCGGCGTGGGTCGGATGGAACCGGCTTTGCACGGTCAGGGCCATGGTGCTCAGACTGTGCCCGCTGCGCTCGCGGCCATTCCTCGTCAGGTGTTCTTGGCCGACGGGCGGCGGCGCGGCCTGCGGCCGGGCTCGGAACCGGACTTGGCCCCCTGCGCGTTCCCGCGCCGGCGGCCGTCCTTCGCCGCCCGCTGCGGGCCGCCTCCGGAAGCACCGCCCGAGGCGCCGCCGGAAGCGCCGCCGGAACCG
>NZ_MKJY01000150.1 GCF_001942465.1 Actinomadura sp. CNU-125 | reverse complement strand
CGGTGGCGGTGGGACCGCCGCTGCGAGCGGGGCCGGGCAGGCGTCCGCGGGACTCGCGGCGAAGGCGGGCATCGCCAAGATCGCTCTCGCGGTCGCGGGCACGGTGGCGGCCGCCGCCGGAGGCGCGGTCGTCTACGAGACGACCCGGCCGGAGCCGGAGCCCGTCGCGGCCCGGGTCGAGGTCACCCTCGCGTCGCTGGACCGGGCTTACCCCGACCGGTCGCTCAACGTTCGGGGCGGCCAGTACGCGCGGGTCACGGGCCTGCCGGACGCGTCGGTCCAGACCTCGGTCAACGAGGCGCTGCGCGTCCCGCTCGACCAGGCGATCGCCTTCTACGGGCAGTGGGGCGGGGCCGCCTGCGGCGGGCGCGCGAACGTCCTCGGCACGCGGGCCGTCATCGGACTGCGGGGTCCCGACCTGGTGTCGGTGCGTTACGTTCCCCGGGTCGAGCGGATCTGCGGCGAAGCCCCGGACCGATACCCGGGGTTCGTCGCCACCGTCGACCTGCGCACCGGACGCGCCCTGACCGCCGACGACGTCTTCAAGCCCGCGGCGTTCGCCGAGCCCGGCCTGCGGCAGATGTGGGACGGCATCCCGGACGGCGCGGACAAGCAGCAGCTGGCGCGCGGGCATTCCGGGTCGGGCGGGTTCTTCCTCCCCTTCCGGCGCGACACCTGGTTCCCGAGCTCCCAACGTCCGAAGTCTCCACCGTGGTCGCAGCCGTTCTTCCGCGAAGGGCGGTTCGAACTCGTGCACGTCGGTCTGAGCTTCGGTGCGTCCTCCGAACAATTCGGGCTGAACCGCACCAGCACTTACGCCTTCCCCATCCCCTACGCGAAGGTCCGGAGTCTTTTCAAGCCCGAACTGGCCGCACTGCTCCCCGCCTCCTGATCCACCGCCCGTCCATTTGGAAACGATCGAAAGGGTGTGGTGCCGGTGCCCATTTCCTGTAGCTACTGCGGCGGCGAGTCCGGCCACGACCCGAACTGCTACGTCCTTCAGGAGCAGCGGCGGGGCGGGCCGTCCTCGGCCGGTTCCGCACCCGGCGGGAGCGGCGGTTCGGGCCTCTTCGGCGTCGGCTGCGGCTGCCTGGTGCTCGCCGTCGCCGCGGTCGTCGCGTTCGTGACGTTCGCGTTCGACGTCGTCGTCGGACAGGTGATGCCGAACCGCGGACTGTCGGACCGGCAGGTCGAGGCCATCGAGGAGACGACCGGGGTCTGGGACGGCACCTACGTCTGCGACGGCGAGCGGCGGGCGATGCGCCTCACGATGTCCGGGAAGCTGGGCGGGAGCTGCGGAAAGTTCGAGGTCACCAAGCAGGAGACCGCCGCCTGACCGGTCAGGGGCGCGGCGGCCGCTGGCCCAGGGTGCGGGAGAGGGTGAGCGCGGCGGTATGGACGGCCGGTGCGGCGGCGGCGAGCCGCATGCTCGTCGACCAGCCCGACACCGACAGGGCGCCGAGCGCCTCGCCGTCCGGGCCGAGGACGGGGCTGGCGGCGCACACGATGCCGTTGCCGGACTCCTCCCGGTCGTAGGCGACGCCCTCGTCGCGGATCTTGTCGAGCTCGCGGGCGAGCAGGCCGGGCGCGGTGACGCTGCGTCCGGTGGCCCGCACGAGCCCCGCGTCCAGGACGGCCCGGACGACGTCCGGCGGGGAGAACGCGAGGATCGCCTTGCCGACGCCGGTGACGTGCGCGGGGAGCCGCCCGCCGACCTGGGACGGCAGCGGCGGGCCGCCCGGGGACCCGAGGATCTCCACGTAGACGACCTCGGCGCCCTCCAGGACCGCGAGGTGGACGGTCTGGCGGGTCGCCTCCCGCAGGTCCGACATGTACGGGACGGCGGCGTCGCGCAGCACCCGCTGGCGCGGCACCCGCTGCCCGATCTCGAACAGCCGCAGCCCGAGCCGTACCCGGGCGCCCTGGCGTTCGAGGAGCCCGGCCTCGGCGAGGTCGAGGGCGATGCGGTGCGCCGTCGACTTGGGCAGGCCGCTGCGGCGGCCCAGCTCGGCGGCGCCGAGCCCGTCGTCGTCCGCGCGGAACGCGGTCAGCACCGCGACGACGCGCCGGAGATAGCTGTCATCGGACGGCATGACCCCACTTTAGGAGAAGCGTCCCACCGTGCGGGACGGTCGCGTTGCCGCGCGGGCGTCCGCGCGGGCAGGCTCGGAACCGCCATAACGACGAAAGGACGGCCATGGACCCCGGTTCGGTGGAGAAGGCCGCGGGCGCGCTGCTGAACGCGTACGCCACCGGCACCCCCATCTCCCCCCTGACGAACGATCACCCCGACATGTCCATCGCCGACGCCTACGCCGTCCAGGCGGTGCAGGTGCGGACGTGGACGCAGGCCGGGGCGCGCGTCAAGGGCCACAAGGTCGGGTTGACCTCGGCGGCGATGCAGCGGCAGCTCGGCGTGAACTACCCCGACTCCGGCGTCCTGCTGGACTCGATGTTCCTGCCGGAGAACGACGCCATCGAGCGCAGCCGGTTCCTGCAGCCGCGGGTGGAGCCGGAGGTCGCGTTCGTCCTCGGACGTCCGCTGGCCGGACCCGGCGTGACCGCCGCGGACGCGTCGGCGCGGTGGAGTACGTGCTGCCCGCGCTGGAGGTCATCGACTCCCGGATCGCGGACTGGAAGATCAAGCTGCCGGACACGATCGCCGACAACGCCTCCAGCGGCGGCGTGGTGCTCGGCACCCGGCCCGTCCGGCTGGACGGCCTCGACCTCTCGCTGATGGGCTGCCTGCTGCACCGCAACGGGAACCTCATCGACACCGGGGCGGGCGGCGCGGTGCTCGGCTCGCCGATCAACGCGCTGGTGTGGCTGGCCAACGTGCTCGGCGAGAACGGCGAATCGCTGGAGGCGGGCCACGTCGTGCTGCCCGGTTCGATCACCGCGATGGTCCCGGTCTCGCCGGGCGACACCATGACCGCCACGTTCGCCGGAGTCGGTTCGGTGACCGCCCGGTTCGCGGCTCCATGACCGGACGCGAGGAGCGCAGCGACCGGAGTCCGGACATGGAGGAGCCGCGGAAGGTGGGGGTCGTCCCCCCACAAGGAGAGGAGGACGTGTGAGCAAGCTCAGCGCCGCGATCGTCGGGCCGGGCAACATCGGCACCGACCTGCTGGTCAAGCTGCTGCGCAGCGACCTGATCGAGGTCCACTCGATGATCGGTGTGGACCCGGAGTCCGACGGCCTGGAGCGCGCCCGCAAGATGGGCGTCCCGGCGTCGGCCGAGGGCGTGGACTGGCTGCTGAAGCAGCCGACCATGCCCGACATCGTGTTCGAGGCGACCTCGGCGAAGGCGCACCTGGCGAACGCGCCGCGCTACGAGGCGGCCGGGATCACCGCGGTCGACCTGACGCCCGCCGCGACGGGGCCGTTCGTGTGCCCGCCGGTGAACCTGGACTCGCTGTCGGACGCGCCGAACCTCAACATGATCACGTGCGGGGGGCAGGCGACGATCCCGATCGTGCACGCGGTGTCGTCGGTCGTGCCGGTGCCGTACGCGGAGATCGTCGCGTCGATCTCGTCGCGCTCGGCGGGGCCCGGCACCCGCGCGAACATCGACGAGTTCACGCAGACGACGGCCGGCGCGATCGAGAAGGTCGGCGGCGCCGAGCGGGGCAAGGCCATCATCATCCTGAACCCGGTCGAACCGCCGATGATCATGCGGGACACGGTGTTCTGCGCGATCCCGTCCGACGCCGACACCGACGCGATCGGCGCGTCCATCGAGAAGATGGTCGCGCGGGTCGCCGAGTACGTGCCCGGCTACACGCTGCGGGCCGAACCGCAGTTCGACGAGCCCCGCGACATCTGGAACGGGATGGCCCGCGTCGCGGTGTTCCTGGAGGTCAAGGGCAACGGCGACTACCTGCCGCCCTGGGCCGGCAACCTCGACATCATGACCGCTGCCGCCGCCCGCGTCGGCGAGCAGCTCGCGCGCAGGAAGGTGGCATCGTGACGACGCCGCAGACCGCCGCCGACGCGGCGCAGAAGATCCGCATCACCGACTCGACGCTGCGCGACGGCAGCCACGCGATGGCGCACCGCTTCACCGAGGAGCAGGTCCGCGGCGTCGTCCACGCGCTCGACGGCGCGGGCGTCGAGGTCATCGAGGTGACGCACGGCGACGGGCTGGGCGGCTCGTCGTTCAACTACGGGTTCTCGCTAGAGGACGACATCAAGCTCGTCTCGGCCGCCGTGGACGAGGCGACCCGCGCGAAGATCGCGGTGCTGATGCTGCCGGGCCTCGGCACCGTAGAGGACCTGCGCAAGGCGCACGGCGCGGGCGCGGCCGTCGCCCGCATCGCCACGCACTGCACCGAGGCGGACGTGTCGCTGCAGCACTTCGCGGCGGCCCGTGACCTCGGCATGGAGACCGTCGGGTTCCTGATGCTGTCGCACCGGGTCGGCCCGGACGAGCTGGCGAAGCAGGCCCGCATCATGGTGGACGGCGGCGCGCAGTGCGTGTACGTCGTCGACTCGGCGGGCGCGCTCGTCCTCGGCGACGCGCAGGAGCGGATCAGCGCGCTCGTCAAGGAGATCGGGCACGAGGCGCAGGTCGGCTTCCACGGCCACCAGAACCTGTCGCTGGGCGTGGCGAACTCGGTGCTGGCGCAGCAGAACGGCGCCCTGCAGATCGACGGCGCGCTGTGCGCGCTCGGCGCGGGCGCGGGCAACTCCCCCACCGAGGTGCTCGTGCCGACGTTCGAGCGGCTCGGCGTCCCGACGGGCGTGGACGTGCAGAGCGTGATGGCCGCCGCCGACGACGTGGTGAAGCCGTTCCTGCACCGGCTGCCGTTCGCCGACCGGGGCGCGATCACGCAGGGCTACGCGGGCGTGTACTCCAGCTTCCTGCTGCACGCCGAGCGCGCGGCGGAACGCTACGAGGTGCCCGCGCACGAGATCCTGCAGCGGGTCGGCGAGGCCGGCTACGTCGGCGGCCAGGAAGACATGATCATCGACGTGGCCCTCCAGCTCGCCGCGGAGCGCGACAAGGCGTCCGCCTGATTTCGAGTGTTACGCGGAAAGGGCGGGGAGCGATGCTCCCCGCCCTTTTTCGTGTGGTGCGTCAGCGTTTCCGGCGGCCGACGCCGATCTCCATGAGGTCCCGCCCGACGGTGAGGGCGCCGTCGAAGCCGCGGCCCGCCCGCCGCCACCGGCCGTCCGGGAGACCGCCGGGCACGAAGTGGTTCAGCACGAGCCGCCGCGCCCCGGCGTCCCGCGCCACCTTCCCGACCTGGTCGCTCGTGGTGTGGGCGCCGATCATGTGGTTGACGTAGCCCTCCTTCGTCTCGTCCGGCACCGGCAGCCCCGCGATGCTCTCCTCCACCCACGCCTGATCGATCACCTCGTGGACGAGCACGTCGCAGCCGCCCGCCAGGTCGACCAGGTTCGGGGAGACGGTGGTGTCGCCGGAGAACACGACCGAGCCGTCGTCGGTGTCGAACCGGAACCCGAAGGACGGGAACATCTGGCCGTGGTCGACGAGCGTCGCGGTGACGCGGACCCGGTCGTCCTCGTAGACGTCGATGGGCGCCCGCAGGCGCGGAACGGCCCCGCCGGGCGCCGCGCCGTCCGGCGGGGCGATGTCGTGGGCCCGCACGCGGGTCGTCACGTCCGGAGAGTTGGTGTCGAACAGCCGGTCGTTGAAGTCGGTGGCGAACGCCGCGACGAGCGAGCGGGTCATCGCCGCCGTCCCGGGCGTGGGGTTCGCGGGGTTCACCGGGTCCGGCACCGGCCGCCCCGCCGGGAACACGCCGGGCAGCGCGCCGCGGTCGCCGGGGCCGTAGACGTGCACGGGACGTTCCGGCAGGCCGAGGCCGCCGCCGGACGTGCCGTGCAGCAGCAGCGTCGGGTAGTCGGCGACGTGGTCGGAGTGCAGGTGCGTGAGGAAGACGGCGCGCAGGTGGCCGAGGTCGTTCTTGCCCTCGCCGGGCCCGAGGAGCCCGGCCGGGCGCAGGTTGTGCAGCGCCGCCGCGCCGAGGTCGACGAGGTAGAGGGCGTCGCCGACGACGACGGCAGAGCACACCCCGGCGCGGCCGGTGCCGCCCTCCCACCAGATGGGGCCGCCCGACGAGCACGACCTTGGTGTCGTGGCCGTCGGCGGACGGGGACGGCCGGGGGGACGCGGCGGCGGGCGCGGCGCCCAGCAGGCCGGACGCGCCGAGGGCGCCCGCCGCGAGCCCGGCCGAGCGCAGCAGCCCGCGCCGGGACGGCAGGGAACGTGTCTCTTCGCACATGTCATGACCTTTCGGGTCGAGGGGGTGGGGGCGCGTTCCGTCAGGCCGCCGGCGGGCCGAGGGGCGCGGCGAGGCGGTCGCCGATGATCCAGCCGAAGCCGAGGGCCGTGAGCAGGCCGTTCCCGGACGAGTAGCCCTCGGCGGACGGGCCGGAGACGCCGCACGCGGAGCCCCCGCCCGCGTACAGGCCGCCGATCGCCCCGCCGTCGCGGTGCAGGACGCGGCCCGTCTCGTCCACGAGCAGGCCGCCCTGCGTGGTGAGGACGCCGTGCGTCACCCGGCCCGCGTACAGCGGGAACCGGAGCGGCCCGTGGTCGACGCCGCGCGGGTCCTGCGCGACGGACACGGCGCGGAACCCGCCGAGGGTCGCGGCGAGCGCGTCCGGCGGGAGACCGAGGGACGCCGCGAGGCCCGCGGGCGTGTCGTGGCGGGAGAAGGCGCCGGCGGCCGCCGACTCGCGCATGAGCTCCGAGCGCATCGCGATCCCGTGCATGCGCTCGTCCCACACGAGGACGGCGCGGCCGTCGGGGCGCGCGGCGATCAGGCGGCCGAGCTTGGAGTAGCCCTGCGCCTTCTCGTCGGCGAAGCGGCGCCCGTCCGTCCCGACGAGCAGCGCCCCGAGGAACGGCAGGACGGGGTTGAGGCGCGTGCCGTGGCCCGGCACGACCATGCCGTGGCCGAGGAACGCGCCCATGTTGCGGACGGCCGCGCCCAGCCCGACGCCCCACGTGATCGCGTCGCCGGTGCTGGTGGAGACGCCGCCGTAGAAGGCGCCGCGCGCGTCGGGCAGTGCTCGGCGAGCATCGCGCGACGCGGCGAACCCGTCGGCGGCCAGCACGACCGCGCGGGCCCGCACCGCCACGGCGGGCGCCGTTCTCCCGCACCTCGACGCCGACGACCCGCCCGTCCCGCGCGACGAGGCCGGTGCCGGGGGTCTCGTCGATGAACGCGATGTTGGGGGCGGCGGCCACCGCGTCGCGGAGCGTCCGGACGAGGCGGGCGCCGCCGGCCCGTCCGGTGTCGGTGTGCAGGCGCGGGACGCTCTGGCCCGCGCGGGCCATCTCGCGGCCGAGTTCGACCGGGTGGCCCAGCTCGTCGGCGAGCCACTCGACGTAGCGGGGCGCGGCCCGGCAGAGCGCGTGGACGATCGGCGCCGACGCGGCGTCGCCGCTGACGGCGAGGATGTCGCGGGCGTGCCGTTCCGGGGAGTCCTCGATCCCGGCGGCGCGCTGGAACCGGGTGCCGCCCGCCGCGAGGCTGCCGCTGGAGAACCGGGTGTTGCAGCCGTCGCGGACGCTCTTCTCGTACACCGCGACGACCAGGTCGCGGGCGCGGGCGGCGCGGAGCGCGGCGACGAGCCCGCAGGCCCCGCCGCCGATCACCGCCACGTCCACCTCGTCGTCGAACCGGTCGCCGGTCCGGTCGCCGGTGGTCACGTCTCGTCCCGGTAGTAGAAGCGGCGGGCGGCCGCCACCATGTCCGGGGCCGGGCGCGCGAAGTACAGGCCGGTGCGGGGCGGGTGCAGGCCGGTGCGGCGGTACTGGACGGCGCGGGTCTCGGCGAGCGCGAGGGCGGTGCCGAGCGAGTCGATCACCGGGACGTCGTCCACGCGGGACACGCCCTGGTCGGCGAGGAACACGTTCAGCGGCCCCTCCCCCGGCACGATGACGTTCGCGCCGGCGGCGACGGCGCGGCGCGCGGCCGTCCGGAACGCCTCCAGCAGCGGCTCCGGGTCGGCGTAGGCGGCCATCACGTCGGTGAAGCCCTTCTCGACCTGCACGATCGGGCCGACCAGCGACCCGAATCCGTAGGCGTCCATGTTGCGGCGCAACTGCGGTTCGAGTTCGGCGATGAAGTTGACGATGCCGACGCGCGTCCCGACGGTCGCCGCGTAGGCGACCGACGCGTTGCCGAACGCCACGACCGGGATGTCGACGAGCGTGCGGATCTCCTCGAACCCGGTGTCGGGGATCGTGGCGATGAGGAACGCGTCGTACCCCTCGTCCTCGGCCCGCAGCGCCGCCCGGACGAACTGTTCCCGGTGCAGGTTCGTCAGGTAGAGGTGCCCGATGTGGACGCCCGGGTACGAGCCGGGGTACGTGCCGGGGGCCATCCCGTGCGGTTCGACGGTCGTGCCGGGCCGGGCGGCCGACGACAGGTGCCGCCGCAGGGCGTCGCGGTAGTGCGGGACATCGTCCAGGACGGTGAAGCTCTGGTGCCAGATCCTCATGCGCCCGCCGCCTCGGTCCCGGCGATCCGCCCGAACACGGCGCCGCGCAGGACGGACGTCGACCCGGTGTAGTTCGTGTAGTACATCCCGGTCAGCTCGCCCGCCGCGTACAGGCCGGGGATCGGGGCGCCGTCGGTGTCGAGGACCTCCGCGCGGTCGCCGGTCTTCAGCCCGCCGAACGTGAAGACGTTCGAGGCGATGATCGGGTACGCGTGGAACGGCGCCTTCTCGATCGGACGCGCCCAGTTCGACTTCGGCGGGACGAGGCCGCCGGTCGCGAGCCCGTCGGTTTCGAGGGGGCGGAACCCGCCGTCCGGGCAGGCCCCGTTGTACGCGGCGACCGTCTCGGCGAGCGCGTCCGCGGGGATCTCCAGCCGCGCCGCGAGCCCGTCGAGGGTGTCCGCGGTGACGGCGGGCTGGTCGGTGCGGACGGCGGCCGAGAGGTTCGGGACGTCCGCGCTGGCCGCGTCGAAGATCGCGTAGCCGATGCCGTCCGGCTGCGCGTGGATCTTCCGCGCGACCCGCTCGTACCAGGCGTCCACCGGGCCGGGCGCCTCGTCGGTGAACCGGCGGCCGTCCCTGTTCACGAGGATCCCGTACGGGAACGAGAAGATCGCGGCCTCGGCGACGCCCGACCGGGGGTCGACGGGCTCGGCATGGAAGTAGGCGAAGTCGCCCGCCGTCGCGGCGCCCGCGTCCAAGGCCATGAGCAGGCCCTCGCCCTTGTTGTAGTGGCCGCCGCGCGCGACGGGGCGGGTGAGGCGGCCGCCGCGCCCGTGGTAGCGGGCCATCAGCTCGGCGTTGCCCTCGAATCCGCCGCAGGCCAGGACGACCCGTCCGCGCAGCTCGCCGCGGGACGTGCGGACGCCCACGACGCGGCCTTCCGCGCGCAGCAGTTCCCGAGCCGTCGTCTCGTGGTGGAACGCGACGCCGAGCCGTTCGGCCGCCGCCGTCAGCGCCTCGACCAGCGCGAGGCCGCCGCCGACCGGCATGAGCCGGGTCGTCGAGGTGGTGAGGAACGCGGTGGCGAGCCGCTCGAACCGGACGCCGTGCCCGGCGATCCAGCGCAGCGTCGGCCCGGCCCGCTCGGCGAGCGTCGCGACGACCTGCGGGTCGGCGACGCTCATCGACTTCAGCGGCGCCGTCCAGGACGCCGGGTCGCGCAGCGACTCGACCAGCAGCCCGGGATCGGGATGTCCCTGGAAGTCGCCGAGCAGCCGCTCCTCGAAGTCGTCGGACACCTCGTCGATCGACTTCATGCGCAGGAACGCCTCGGTGTGGCGGGTGTTGCCGCCCGCGTCGCCGCGCGGCGCCCGGCTCGGCCACCGCGACCCGCGCCCCGGCCTCCGCCGCCGCGACCGCCGCCGTCAGCCCGGCGACGCCCGAGCCGACCACGACCACGTCGTATCCGGGCATCACGCCTCCCCGCGCAGCCCGGCGACGACGTCGGCGGACGCGCGCACGGCACCGAACATCGGCAGGATCTTCCGGACGGCGACGTCGTGCAGCTCCGGGTCGAACGAGGCGCACATGTCCTCGACGACGGTCACGCCGAGGCCGCTGTCGACGGCCGTGCGGGCGGTCGACTCGACGACGAGGTTCGTCGCGACGCCGCCGAGCAGCACCTCCCGGATCCCGGCGCCGAGCAGCATCTCCAGCAGCGGCGTCCCGGCGAACGCGCCGACGCCGCCCTTGTCGACGACCGGCTCGTCCGGCAGCGGCGCCAGCTCGCTGACGATGCGGGCGCCCGGCGCGTCCCGCAGCATGGCGCGCTCGCGCGGGTAGGCGTCGAACCGCGCCGACCGGTTGGTGCGCAGCTCGTAGGACGGGTCGAACGCGAGCCGCACGTGCACGACGTACAGTCCGGCGTCGCGGGCGGCGGTCAGGGTCCGCTCGGCGGCGGCGAGGACGCCGCGCCGCTCGACCTGCTCGACCAGTGCGGGCATCCGCATGTGCTCGCCCCGCTCGCACAGCGCGACCTGGTAGTCGAGCATCAGCAGGGCCGTACGGTCGGTCATCTGCGTTCCTTTCGATGGGTTCGGGGTCACCACGCGGACCAGCCGCCGTCGACGTACACGATCTGGCCGGTCATGTAGCGGCCCGCGTCGGAGGCGAGGAGCAGCAGCGGGCCGTCCAGGTCCGCGCCGGGCTCGCCGAGCCGGCCGAGCATGGTGCGCTCGCGCATCCAGCGGAGCCTGTCGGGGTCGTCGCCGAGCGGCGCGGTCATCTCGGTCGGGTAGAACACGGCCGGGGCGAGGCAGTTGACGGTGACGCCGTGCGGGCCGAACTCGGCGGCCATCGACCGCGTCAGGTTCGCGACCCCGGCCTTGGACGCGTAGTACGCCGACTCCGGGACGGGTCCGACGCGCTCGGCGTAGACGGTCGAGAAGTTCACGATCGCGCCGCGCCCGCGCCCGGTCATGCGGCGCCCGGCGGCCCGGTTGAGCAGCCAGGTGCCGGTGAGGTTGACGTCGAGGACGCGCCGCCACTCCTCGACCGAGGTGTCCTGCACCTCCTTGCGCAGCATCACCCCGGCCGCGTTGACCAGCACGTCGAGGCGTCCGTCGGGGTCGGCGGCGTGCGCGACGAGCGTCTCCACCCGGTCCTCGCGGGTGACGTCGAACCGCAGCGCGCGGGCCCGCAGGTTCTCGGCCCGCAGCGTCCCGAGGGTCGCGTCGAGGTCGGCGCCGCGCGACGGCAGGTCCGCGACGATCACCTCGGCGCCGCGCCGGGCGAGCGCGAGCGCCGCGTACGCGCCGAGCCCGCCCCGGGCGGCCCCGGTGACGAGGGCCCGCCGCCCGGTCAGGTCGAACATGTCGGTCATTTCGTCTTCGCTCCTTCGCGGCTCGCGTTCGTCCCGGCGAGGCGGCCGAAGACGGCGGACTTGCCGAGGGACGTGCCGGTGACGTAGCCCGCGCCGTGGAACCCGCCGGTGACCTCCCCGGCGGCGAACAGGCCCGGGATCGGGTCGCCGTAGACGTCCAGCACCCGCGTGTCCGCGTCGACCGTGACGCCGCCGTAGGTGGCGAGCATGACGGCGGTGCTCGGGTAGCCGTAGTAGGGCGGCGTGTCGATCGGACGGGGCGCGCCCACCTCGCCCGACAGCGTGCGGCGCCCGAACGGGTCGGGGCCGCCGGTCGCGATCGCCGTGTTGTAGCCGTCCACGGACGCCCGCAGCCGGTCGCCCGGGATCCCCAGCTTGTCGGCCAGTTCCGCCAGCGTGCCCGCCTCCTGGATCTGCCCGGCCCGAAGCCGCGGCCGGAAGTCGTAGATCGGCACGTCGGCGTCCGACCGCTCCAGCACGGGCGCGTCGAAGATCTGGAACGCGACGCCCTCCGGCTGGGCCAGGCAGGCGTCCCCGATCTCCTTGTACGGCAGCGACTCGTCGGTGAACCGGTCGCCGAAGCCGTTCACCGCGACGGCGCCCTTGTAGACGGCCAGCAGCCCGTGCCCCTCCTCGGCGGGCGACGGCCAGGGGAAGACGCCGAACGTCGCCTTGATGTACGGGAGGTCGGCGAGCCCGGCGCCGAGCGAGCAGGCCATCAGCAGGCCGTCGCCGTTGCTGCCCGCGCCGCCCGCCTTGATCGCCTTCTCCATCCCGGGCGCGAACCGGGCGAGCAGGGCCGGGCCGCGGGAGAAACCGCCGGTGGCCAGCACCACCGCCCCGGCCTCGACGTGTTCCGCGCCGTCCCGCGACCGGACGCGCAGCCCGGTGACCCGGCCGCCGGTGACGACCGGGCGCTCGGCCGCGTAGCCGAGCCGGACGCGCG
>NZ_MKJY01000149.1 GCF_001942465.1 Actinomadura sp. CNU-125 | reverse complement strand
CCGGCCGCCCCGGCCGTCCCGGCGGCGCGCGCCTACCCGTACCCGCCGCCCGCCGTCCCGGGCTTCACGCCCGGCATGGCGCCGCCCGCCGGGACGGCCCCGCCCCCGGGGACGGTCCCGCCCGGCGGGATGCCCCCTGGCGGGATGCCCCCGGGCGGGTTCCACGCTCCCTCGAACGGCGGCGGCAAGCGGGCCGCGATCAGCGTCGTCTCCGTGATCGCCGCGATCGCCGTGCTCCTCGGCGGCAAGGCGATCTCCGGGGCCGTCCGCAAGGAGATGCGCGGCGGTTCGTCGAGTGCGGCCGGCGACACCGACGTCACCGTCCCGGACGCCTCCACCGGCGGCCCGTCGACGACGGCCTCGGCACCGGCGTCCGCACCGGCGTCCGCACCGCCGCGCCCCGCGGTCGTGACGAA
Organism: Actinomadura sp. CNU-125; assembly: GCF_001942465.1. Classification (GTDB taxonomy): domain Bacteria; phylum Actinomycetota; class Actinomycetes; order Streptosporangiales; family Streptosporangiaceae; genus Spirillospora. The sequence goes on along the minus strand of NZ_MKJY01000149.1, from coordinate 11,861 downwards.
GCTCCCCGACTACTGCAAGGGCCTGCGCTCGTCGCTCCCGGCCAAGGTCAGGGGCATCAAGGTCGACACCGTCACGAGCGACTCCGACCGCAGGTCCTGCCAGTGGGAGCGGCTCGGCAGCAGCAACGGCCGCAACCTGGACGTCGTCGTGAGCACCAACGTCCTCGGCAGCCCGGAAGGCGCCGTCGAGGAGGCTCGGGAAGCCTTCCAGGACGGCTGGGAGCACGCCGCCGACCCCGAGTTCCGCAAGGGACGGGAGAAGCTGACCGGCCTCGGCGACGAGGCGTTCGCCAGCCACCAGGTCAGCCCGATCGTCTCCGGCCCCTCCGAGGCCACCGCGAAGACGTACTGGCTCGGCGGGGCGGAGGTGTTCGTCCGCAAGGGCAACGTCACGATCGAGGTCACCTGGACGGCCGCCGACGGCTACCGCACCAGCGGCAAGCTCGTGCAGGGCACGAACCTCCCCTACGCGACGGCGAAGAAACAAGCCGTCGGGATAGCGACCAAGATCCTGGCCACCCTCCGCTAAAGGGACGAACCTCCCGACCCCGACACTGCATCCACCAATTGGTTGATGCCCGCCTCCACCGAACGCATCGACGGCCTGAACGCGCGGACGATTCCCCGGCCCCGCGTCGCGCGGAACGCTGAAGTCATGGCGATCATCGAGGTGAACGACCTCGTCAAGCGCTACGGGGAGCACACCGCAGTGGACGGGGTGGGCTTCGCCGTCGAGCAGGGCGAGATCTTCGGAATTCTGGGCCCGAACGGCGCGGGCAAGACAACGACCGTCGAATGCGTCGAGGGGCTGCGCACCCCGGACGGCGGGACCGTCCGGGTCTGCGGCATCGACCCACAGCAGAGCGGCACCGACCTGCGGCACCTGCTCGGCGCGCAACTGCAGGAAAGCGAACTGCCCGACAAACTCAAAGTCGGCGAGGCGATGGAGCTCTACAGCTCCTTCTACCGCGACCCCGTCGACTGGCGGGAACTCCTGCGCACCCTGAACCTCATCGAGAAACAGAACACGCAGTTCCGGCGGCTGTCCGGCGGGCAGAAGCAGCGGCTGTCGATCGCGCTCGCGCTCATCGGCGATCCGAAGGTGGCCGTCCTGGACGAGCTGACCACCGGCCTCGACCCGCAGGCGCGCCGCGACACGTGGGACCTCATCGAGGACGTCCGCGACCGGGGCGTCACGATCCTGCTGGTCACGCACTTCATGGAGGAGGCCGAGCGGCTCTGCGACCGGCTCGCCGTGATCGACGCCGGACGGGTCGTCGCCGTCGACACCCCGGCCGGGCTCGTCGCGCGGATCGACGACCGGCAGCGGGTGCGGTTCCGGCCGTCCGCCCCGCTGGACCACGCCGTCCTGACCGCGCTGCCCGAGGTCACGTCGGTCGAGCGGGCCGGGAGCCGGCTCGTCGTGACCGGCACCGGCGACCTGCTGCTCGCCGTGACGACCGTGCTCGCCCGGCACCGCGTGACCGCCGCCGACCTGCGCGTCGAGCAGGCGTCGCTGGACGACGCGTTCGTCACGCTCACCGGCCGCCCCTTCGACGCCTGAGGAGACGACGATGACCCCGTTCGCCCGGCTTGCGGCCACCGAAACGAAACTGTTCTTCCGGGAACCGGTGGCCGTGTTCTTCACGCTCGGTTTCCCGCCGCTCCTGCTCGTCGTCTTCGGCCTGGTCCCGTCGTTCCGGGAGCCGCAGGAAGACCTCGGCGGCCTGCGGACCATCGACCTTTACGCGCCCATCGTCGTCGCACTGGGCATCGCGATGTTCGCGATGACCACCCTGCCCCAGCAGTTCACCGCCTACCGCGAGAAAGGCGTGCTGCGGCGAATGCGGACGACGCCGATCAAGCCCGCGGCGATGCTCGGGGCCCAACTGCTGATATCCACGGTCCTGTCCGTGTGCACGATGCTGGTCGTGCTGGCCGTCGCCCGGCTGGCGTTCGACGTGGGCCTCCCGCAGCAACGTCCCGCCTATCTCCTGGCGTATCTGCTGAGCGCGGTGGCGATGTTCTCGGTCGGGCTGCTCGTCGCCGCGCTGGCGCCGACGAGCAAGAGCGCCGGGGCGGGCGGGATGCTGCTGTTCTTCCCGATCCTGTTCTTCGCGGGCCTGTGGGTGCCGCGCGAGGCGATGAACGACGTCCTGCGGACGATCAGCGACTTCACCCCGCTCGGCGCCGGCGTGCAATCATTGCAGGACGCCTCGGCGGGCGACTGGCCGCGGCTCCTGCACATCGCCGTCATGCTGGGGTGGACGATGGCGGCCGGCGGGCCGGCCGCACGGTACTTCCGCTGGGAGTAGGTCGTGAGCATCGAGGCCGAGCTACGCGAGGAGTTCGACCGGTGGGAACACCGGGAGAGGAACGTCGTCGGCGCCCTCCCCTATCCCCTTCTCGCAGCAAGCACCGTCATCACGCTGCTGCAGCCGCTGTGGGACGTTGCGGTGCGGGGCCCGTTGGTGCTCGGCCTCTCCGTCGCGACCGCGCTCTGGGTCCTCTGGTTTTACCGGCTGACTTCGAAAACCGAGGAAAAGGGCCGACAGAACGGCCTGTACTACTCGGGGCTGATGCTGCTGGGAGCGGGCCTTGTAACGCTCGCGCCCTGGTACGGCATTTTCATGTTCGTCGGCTACCTCCACGCTTTCGTGTGCCTGAAAGGCGGCTGGCGATACGTGGGCGTCGCGACCACGGCGTTCATCTCGTCCACGGCGTACGTGGGCGGCGTGGCCAACATCGTGGACGGCGAGTGGGGCACGTGGTCGGTCATCTGCCTGGTCACCATGGGACTGGCCGGAACATTCTTCCGGTTCGCCGATATGGACCACCGGCGCAACGACAACCAGAAGCGGGCGCTCGCCGAACTGCACAAGGCCAACCGCAAACTGGAGGCCGCGCTGGAGGAGAACGCGGGCCTGCACGCCCAACTGCTCGTCCAGGCCCGGGAGGCGGGGGTGCTGGACGAGCGGCAGCGGATGGCCCGGGAGATCCACGACACCCTCGCCCAGGGCCTCGCCGGGGTCCTCGCCCAGCTCCAGGCCGCCGAACAGCGGCTGGACGAACCGGCGACGCTGCGGCGGCACGTGACGACCGCGATGAACCTCACCCGCGAGAGCCTCACCGAGGCCCGCCGGACCGTCCACGCGGTGGAACCGGCGGTGCTCGCCGAGGCCCGCCTCCCCGACGCGATCGGCGACGTCACCGCGCGCTGGGCGGAGGCGAACCGCGTCGACGCGGTGCTGACCACCACCGGCGACGCCCGTCCGATGCACGCCGACGTCGAGGTGGCCCTCCTGCGGACGGCGCAGGAGGCGCTCGCCAACGTGGCCAAGCACGCGAACGCGGGCCGCGTCGGCCTGACCCTCTCCTACATGGAGGACCTGGTGACCCTCGACGTGCGGGACGACGGGGTCGGGTTCGACCCCGCCAGACGCGCCGCCGGGTCGGCGAACGGCGGCTTCGGGCTCGCGGGCATGCGGCAGCGCGTCCAGCGGCTCTCCGGCCGCCTCGACATCGAGTCCGAACCGGGCGGCGGCACGGCGATCTCGGCGACCGTCCCGGCCATCCCCGCCGGAGGTGCGGAGTGATCTCGCTGCTCATCGTCGACGACCACCCGGTCGTCCGGGACGGCCTGCGCGGCATGTTCGGCGCCGACGCCCGCTTCGACGTGCTCGGCGAGGCCGCCGACGGCGCCGAGGCGATCGCCGCCGCGCAACGCCTCGAACCCGACGTGATCCTCATGGACCTGCGGATGCCGGGGACCGACGGCGTCACCGCGATCAACGAACTCGCCGAGCGCGGCGTCCCGTCCCGTGTCCTGGTGCTCACCACGTACGACACGGACGGCGACGTCCTGCTCGCCATCGAGGCCGGCGCGACCGGCTACCTGCTGAAGGACGCGCCGCGCGAGGAGCTGTTCCGCGCGGTGGAGGCGGCCGCGCGGGGCGAGGCGGCGCTCTCCCCCACGGTCGCGACCCGCCTCATGGGGAAGATGCGCCGACCCGCCCCGCAGCCCCTCTCGCAGCGCGAGCTGGACGTCCTCGAACTGATCGCCCGCGGCTCGACGAACCGCGAGGCGGCACGCCAGTTGTTCATCAGCGAGGCCACGGTCAAGACCCACCTGCTGCACGCCTACGCCAAGCTCGGCGTCAACGACCGCGCCGCCGCCGTGGCCACCGCGATCTCCCGCGGCTACCTCACTCCCGAAGCCTGACCCCAACACCGCCCCCGGAGGACCGATCGTTGACGACGCCGTCCACGCGCTATTAATGTAGCGCTACATACGTAGCGAACGGAGGACGTTCATGCACGACGTCGTCATCGTGGGAGCCGGACCGGCCGGGCTGATGACCGCCTGCGAACTCGCCCAGGCCGGGGTCTCCTGCACGATCCTGGACAAGCGCGACACCGACTCCAACGTCACCCGGGCCTTCGGCCTGCACGCGCGGGCCCTGGAACTGCTGGACGCCAGGGGCATGGCGGACGACCTGGTCGCGCAGGGCAACCCGCTCCGGACCGTGTACCCGGCCTACGCCTCACGCGTGGACTTCGGACGCCTCGACACGCGGTACCCGATGCTGCTGATCGTCCCCCAGAACGGCACCGAGAAGGTCCTCCGGCGGCGCGCCGCCGACCTGGACGTGCCGATCCGCCGCGGCGCCGAGGTCGTCGGCCTGACGCAGGACGCCGAGTCCGTCCGCCTGACGCTCGCGGACGGAACGGGGCTGAGCGCCCGGTACGTCATCGGGGCCGACGGCGCGCACAGCACCGTCCGCGACCTGATGAACGTCGGTTTCACCGGCGAGACCTACAGCCTGCCCATGCTGCTGGCGGACGTCCGCATCCCCGGCTCCGAGACGCCACCCATCACGCAGGTCGGCACGCAAGGCGTGGTCGTGACCCTCCCGTTCGGCGACGGCTGGTTCCGGGTCGGCGCGTGGCTGCGCGCGGAGCGGCCGGACGCGGAGTTCGCCCACATCCGCCAGGCGTTCCGGGACATCGCGGGCACCGACCACGGCATGAGCGAGCCGCGCTGGTTCTCGCGCTTCACCGCGGAACGCCGGCAGGCCCGCGACTACCGGTCGGGGCGCGTCTTCCTCGTCGGGGACGCCGCCCACGTGAACTCCCCCATCGGCGGCCAGGGCATGAACACCGGCATCCAGGACGCCTTCAACCTGGGCTGGAAGCTCGCCGCCGAACTCCGCGGCCGCGCCCCGTCCCGGCTGCTCGACACCTACCATGCCGAGCGCCACCCCGTCGGCACCGCCGTCCTGGCCATGACCGACCACCTCACCGGGCTGGTGCTGAGCGGCTCCCGGCTGCGCCTGGAGATCAACCGGCGCGTCATGGCGACGCTGCTGCACACCGGCCCCGGACGCCGCCGCATCCTCGGCACCCTGTCCGGCCTGGAGTTCGCCTACCCGCCCACCGGGCCGGACGACCACCCGCTGACCGGCCGCCGCGCCCCCGACGGCCCGACCGACGCGGGCCGCCTGTACGAGGTGCTGCGCGCGGGCACGTTCGTCCTGCTTTCGGGGGAAGGCGCGCCCGCCGCCCGGCGCGACCACGTCCGGTCCGCGCGGCCGCTGCGGGGCACCGGGCCGGACGCGACACTGGTCCGCCCGGACGGCTACGTGGCCTGGGCCGGTGATCGCGACGGCGTCGAGGCCGCTCTGGTGAAATGGTGCGGTCCGGCCGACCACGACGATCCCGAGGGGCAGCGTGCCACCGCCTAACCCGCAGCGCCGCGATCACCTGATGGACGCGGCCGTCGCCGTCCTGGCCGAGCAGGGGTCCCGCGGGCTGACCCACCGGGCCGTCGACGCCGCCGCGGACGTGCCGCCCGGGACGACGTCGCGCTACTTCCGCACCCGCGGCGCACTGCTCGACGGAGTCGTCGAGCGGCTCACCCACCGGCTCAAGGCGCACATCGACGCCCACCCCGTGCACCCGGTCTCCCCCGCCGAACTGGAGGACGTGCTGGTCGCCGTCCTAACCGGCATGCTGACCGACGGCCGCCACGACCCGATCGCCCTGTTCGAGCTGCACCTCGAAAGCACCCGCGACGCCGACCTGCGGCGGACGCTCACCGGGGCGCTCCGCGACCGCGCCGACCTCCTCGTCCGGCACTGCGGCGCCGCCGGGCTCGGGATCGGCCACGACGAGGCCATGCTCCTGGAGATGAGCGTGCTGGGCATCGTGTTCACCGCCCTGACCACCGGCGTCCCCGAGTCCCCTGTCCTGCCGATCCGCACCGCCGTCCGGGCCCTCCTGGCCCGCCACCGCGCCCCGTCCTGAAGCACCGGGAACCGTCGCGCCCGGCGGCGCGTCGGTCGGGACACCGTTCATTTCGCGTGGAGGAGCCCCCATGGACGAAGACGAGCCGGACAACGACGTCCCGTTCCTGGGCGTCCTGCTCGACGGATACCCGGACGATCCGCCCGAGGACGTCCTCCTCGGCTGCGCCGACGGGCTGGGGAATGCTCCAACGTGGCCGGACTGCGGCGGCTGGATCATGGTCCTGTTCGCGGTCCGGTTCTATCCGCCGCACAACGTGATCGGCTCGCGCGCCGTGCTGGAGCGCCTGATCGAGGCCCTGGCGACCTGCCGTCCGAACCTCACCTGGCCGGACGGAGGCTGCGGACACGACGAGCATCCGCCGGACGACGAGGACGGCACGGAGCTCGCGAGTTTCGGCGCGCTGATGACCAACGCGGAAGGGCGGGCGTACTACAACAGGGAACGCACCGACGACATCGGCTCTTTCTACGACGAATGGACGCTGGAGCAGCGAATCTGCCCCGCCCACCTGGCCCACATGGCCGACACCACCCTCGACATGTTCCGCGAGACCCTGAAAACCCAGTTCGCCCCGCTGGACCTGGCCCATCTCGACGGCGTCTTTCTCCGCCCCGACGGACGCGTCGACCCGCCTCGCCTGCTCGACGCGGTCGTCGCGCGCGAACCCGCGGCGGACCACGCGGGAGTATGGGCCGCACGCCGCTGGGAAACCGGTGCCGGGGCGCCCGACGATCGTGCCCTCCTCCTCGGCGCGCTGTTCCACGCCGTCCGGTCGAACGTCCGGGGAATGCACTGGAACGCCTACGACGAGGTGCGCAGAGCGCTCCGAACCGTCGCCCCCTTCGACGGATCCTGCCCGCACCATGAACACCCGCCCGCGACCGACCCGCGAAATCACCTCGACGCGTTGAAGGCGCTCTACGAACCCGGCGAATCGTCTTTCACGCGAGGGCAATGGGAATGCCCGAAGCACACGGCACAACTGGCCGCAACGACGCTCCGGCGCCTCGCCGGTTGGAACGAGACCTACACCTACGACCCGTGATCAAGCACTCGCGAACGTCCGGACCGTGGCGATGACCGAGAGACGGTCGCCGTTGCCGGAGTCGCGCACCTCGACCCGTCCGAGCCCCTGGTCGAGCCCCGCGGACGCGACGGCGGGCCCGACCCGCACCGCCTGCAAGTAGCGCAGGCCGAGCGAGCACACGGTGCCGCCTTGCGCCACCGACAGCACCGCCTCCTCGGCGACCAGTGCGAGGAGCCCGCCGTGGACGGTGTTCGACGAGTTGAGCCCGTCCACGGACCGCTCCAGCACGGCCGTCCCGGGTTCCCCCCGCCGGCACCCGGCCCGCTCGGCGAGCGGGACCGCCAACCGCCGCCGCGGCGGGTCGCCGATGCTGAGCCGTTCGGGAAGCCGGACCGCCGGATCGGGCGCGAGCATGAACGACGCCCCCGCGACCGCGAGCGGCTCCCCTTCCGCGGAGACGAACTCGACCTCGGCGACGAAGATCGACCGTCCGGCCTTGACGACCCTCGCGACCGCCCGCACCTCCCCGTCCCCCGGCGCGGGCGCATGCAGGTGGACGTCCAGTTCGATGGTGACCGGCACCCGGGGATTCATGACGCGAGCGGCGAGCAGCCCGGCGAGGTTGTCGGCCCACGCCGCGAGCACGGACGTCCGCAGCCGCGCCGTCCCCGGCACGTGCATGTGCGGCGTGACCACGGCCGTACCGTGCAGTTCCTCGCCGACCTCCACGATCGCGAGCCCCAACTCGCTGAGGATGTGCCCCCGACTCCCCCGCCCGACCCCAACGCTCACGCCCCCACCCACGCAACCCTCCACCGCAAGCACGTTTACATATACGAGAACGATATTCTCACAAGCACAAACCACGCCCCTCATCAGGGCACCACCAGCACGCCGCACCCCCGAACGCCCCCGGTCCGTCGAGGCCCTCCCCGTTGATCTGCGGCGTGTTGCCCTTATGGACGCCCGGATAAGGGCAACACGCCGCAGATCAAGAACGCGGGCGACCTTGGCGGACACCGCACCAGGCCAAGATCAGCGAGGACGCTCGACGCTCAGAGCTCCTTGAGCACCTCGGCCAGGCGCCGAAACTCACCACGCGCGATCAACAACTTGCCCCCGTCCGGATCCTTGCTGTCACGCACAGCAACAAGGCCGGAGACGGACGCCAATTCCACGCAGGCGCCACCGTTTTCGCCACTGACTCTCGCTTTTCGCCAAACTGCACTACTCAGGTCCATCTTTCCTCAATCACCTTCCTCATAAATTCCCGCGACATATTTGCCGGGAGCGCTTTGCTTCCAAGCACGCGAATCGCGTGGCCCAAACCCGATAGATCGTGTTCGTCGTCAGTCGTAATGCCTCGTACCGTCGTCTCAAGGTACGCCACCTCACTCCGGTCACGCATGGTGGCGACGATGAACGCCCCACCGGTTCCAGCGGGCACACCGTCATCGTTCATGACGACTTGCAGAGTGATGTGCGGTCGCTCGCTCGCCATCACGAGGTACTCCAACTGCTCCTTCATCGTGGCGCGCGAGTGCACGAGATGAGTCAGCACGTTCACGCCGATGAAGACCACCAAGGTGGTCGGGGCGGGCACCTCTCTGGTGAGGATGTCTTGACGGGCCAACCGCGCGGCGACGGCCTCGTCCGTCTTCAGGAAAGCACGGGCGTAACGCTCGGTCTGGAGCAGGCCGGGAACGACGGTGTGCTCCCACCAGACCAGAACCTCGGCTTCGGCCTCCACTTCCGGCCAGTCGAACCATGACGGAACACCGAGCACACCGTCTTCTCTGAGGTCGTCGTAGAGGGTAAGGAGCACACCACCGGCCTTGAACTCAGGGTCCATGGCCTCGACAAGGTCCCTTTTGCATCGCTTTTTACCGCTCTCGATCTGCGAGATGTAGGAGGCGGTGACGCCGAGTCGGTGCGCTACGCGCGACTGACTCAACCCGGCGCGTTCCCGGTAGCGCTTGAACTGGCGCCCGAAGGCCGCGAGCGCGGGCGACGAAACTGCACGTCGACGGGGGGTTGTCATGACAGCGGACCCCTTAACTCATTCTAACTGCCTATAACAACGGCCAGAAGATCAACATCGGGATGTTCCGTCTTCCCGAAGGTTAACACTTACTCAGCGTCGATGGGTGGCCTACTGAGAGACACATCAGCCCACGATGCAGAAGGATCTTCCGATGTCAGCTGTGGCTTTGGCGCCTGAGACGCCGACGCTCGTCCTCGCACCGACCGACCGGGCGCCCGCCGAGGCGCGTCGGTTCCTCGTCGAACAATTCCGGGCCCTCGATATCGCCGACGACTTCGCCGGGCGGCTCGTGGTTACGGAGTTGGTTACGAACGTCTACAAACACGTGCGTATCGGGCACATCGTCGTTCGGATCTTCCCCGACGAGCCGAAGAACTTCGTTTATGTGGAGGTGTGGGACGAGGGGACAGTACTCCCCGTCGTCCGTCCGGAGGACCACGGCGCGACGAGCGGACGCGGGCTGCCGCTGATCATCGAACTCGTGCAGGAATGGGGCGTCCGTCCGCTCTACGAGACCGGCAAGGTCGTGTGGGTGCGTTGGGCGCTGTGACCGTCCGGGCGGAGTGCGTCGTGCTGGGCTGGCGGACGCGGCGGGGACGGTCCACGGACGTCCATTACCTCGACGTGCTCGCCGACGGGCTCAGCCCCAGGGGATACGCCTGCACTCGCGGGGATCGTCCGCCGGTGCTGTGGGTCGTCGCGAGCGGGCCGCGCGGTCACGTCCGGGCGGCGATCGGTGTCCGCGCCACCCCGCGCGGAACCTGGGGATACCACGAGGCCGGGCGGTACCTCTGTCCCTGCGGTGACGCCGACGGGGCCACCGAACTGGTGGACCGCATCCTCAAGCACCGCATGTTCCCCGCGACTTGGTAGGCCGCCGGGCCCGTCCGTCAGCAGGCCGTCCCCTCATCTTCCTGGAGAACACCATGACCAACCCACCCCACGATGCCCTCGTCCAACCGGACCTCGACCTCGACCGGGCCCTGGCCGAACTGCGACGGGCGTTCCCCGGCATCTGCATCTGGTTCGGGGAGTTCAGCGGATCGCTGTGGGCCTTACTTCCCGACCGGCTGGTCGAGGCGAGGAACGCCGACGGTCTGGCCCGTCGGCTTCGCGCGGCCCTCGGCCCGCCGTCCGTCCCTGCATCGCCGACGCGAAGGCCGGACGGCACGTGGTGCGCACCCCGTCGCGGAAACATTCGGCCGCCTCGGGGACGCGGGCGGAAGCCGTTCCTCGCGCACCTTTTCGCGGCGCTCGTGCCGCGCACCGGACGCCGCGTCCAGTGAGGGGCTACCTGGCCATCAGCGAGCGGGAGAAGGCTTCGCGCACGACGTGCGTGATGGCGGTTCGTGCGGCGCCGGAGACCTTGCTCAGGTCGAGCGAACTTCCCGTGGCCAGGTGCCGGTCATAGGGCACCGACACGACGGGCAGTCCCCATGCCGTCAGCATTTCGTGGGCCCGGTGCAGGTCGGCGCCGACCTGCGGCGCGTGCGACACCATCGCGATGACGGTGCGGGGAAGAATGTCCTGCTGGTTGTTCGCGGCGAACCATTCCAGCGCGCCGCGCGCGCTCAGCGCGCCGTCCACGGTTCCGGGCGTCACCAGGACGAGCGCGTGCGACGTGGCGATCATCCCGCGGTTGACTTCGGTGAGATTCCCGCGCCGCAGTCGACGACCGTCGCGGACACGTAGCGGCTCACCTTGCTGAGCGCGTTCTGGAAAGTCTCCAGGGAGAACTCGCCCGCGATTCGTCCGGCCCGCGTGGACGACAGCACGTACAGGCCCTCTTGCGTGCGCGTCAGGAACTGCGCGGCTTCCTCGAACGTCTGCGGGTTCTGGCCGGCCAGGTCGAACAGGGAAAGCTGCGAATGGACGCCCAGTCGCAGCGGCAGCGAGCCCAGTTCGGCGTCGGCGTCGGCGGCGAGCACCCGGTCGCCGCGGTGCCGGGCCAGTTCGGTGGCGAAGAGCGCCGCCATCGTCGTCTTGCCCGCGCCGCCGCGGACGCTGGCGATGGCGAGCTGCCGCGAGCTCGGCACCGACCGCTGCATCAGGTCGGCGAAGGCGGCCTGCTCCCGGGCCTCCCGCGCGCCGCCCCCGACGGCCTTCTTGACACCGCGCCCCATCCGGCGGGCCAGCGGGTCACCGTGCTGGTTCCGGCGGACGAGCTGGTCGACGGGGATCGGCGGCCCGTTCCCCGGCTGGTTCGGCTGCGGACCGGGCGGCTGCGGCATCGGCGGGGCGGCGGCGTCCGCACCGTGGTCCGTCCGGTCGCCCGACGAGGACGAGGACGCCGCGTCCAGGACCGGGTTGACGGCCGCCGCCCAGTCGAAGTCGGAGTGGACGAGCGGCGGCGCCTGTTCGGGGGCGGCCGCGAGCTGCGGCTGCTGCGCGCCGCCTGCTCGGCGGCCAGCTGCGCCGCGGCCTGCGCGCCGCGCTGCTCGGCGGCCGGGTCGGGTTGCGCGGCCACGGGCTGCTGGAAGC
>NZ_MKJY01000148.1 GCF_001942465.1 Actinomadura sp. CNU-125 | reverse complement strand
GGCGGCGAGCGCTGTCGCGTCCCCGGCGGCGAGGCGGCCGGCGAGGACGGCGGGCGATGCGTCGCCCGCCGGGATCCCCGCGGCGCGCAGCAGCGCGTCCTGACCGGCGATCTGCTCCAAGCAGCCGCGGCCGCCGCAGGGGCAGGACGGACCGGACGGGTCGGCGACGAGGTGGCCGAGTTCGCCCGCGAAACCGTGGGCGCCGCGGAACACGCGGCCGTCCACGACGATGCCGGCGCCGATGCCGATCTCGCCGGAGACGTGGACGAAGTCGCCGAGCCGGGTACCGCCGCCGAACCACAGTTCCCCGAGGGCCGCGAGGTTGGCCTCGTTGTCGTACTCGGCGGGCAGCCCGGCGCCGGCGCCGCGACGGGCACGTCCGTCCAGCCGAGGTTGGGGGCGTGCCGGACGACGCCGTTCTCCCGGTCGAGCAGGCCGGGCAGCGCGACGGCCGCGCCGACGACGGTGAGGCCCTGCCCGGCCGCCGCCGCGGCGGCCTCGCCCGCCAGCCCGGCGAGCGCGCCGAGGACGGCGCGGGTTCGCGGCCGCGGTTGCGCTCGGTCACGACGTGCCGGTAGCGGACCCTGCGGGCCAGGTCGAGGACGCACGCGGAGAGGTGGTCGACGCCCACCTCCAGGCCGAGCCCGGCGGCGCCGTCGGCGCGCAGCGACACGGCCACGCCGGGACGGCCGCGCTCGCCCTCGTGGACGGGCGCGCCGTCGACGACGAGCCCGGCGTCGTCCAGGATCCCGACGAGGTTGGACACCGTGGTCTTGGTGAAGCCGGTCAGCTCGGCGAGGCGGGCGCGGGTGACGGGCTGGTGCCGGGCGATGTGCTCCAGGACGACGGCGAGGTTCCGGCCGCGCATCGTGGCGTGCCGGACGGGGACGTTCCCGGAGTTCGTCATGGACGCACCCTAATTCAGTCGCGCCTATAGGCAGAGCCTGGGCCGCCTGCTACGTTGCTTAAGTCCACATTGTTGACGAAAAGAGGGCGGCATGGCCGAGGGGCTGGTCGCGGGCGTCGACTCCTCGACGCAATCGACGAAGGTCGTGCTGTGCCGGGCGGCCGACGGCACCGTGGTCGACGAGGCGTCGGCGCCGCACCCCGACGGCACCGAGTGCCACCCGAGGCACTGGTGGGACGCGCTGTCGCGGGTCCGCGGGGTGCTGGAACGCGCCGACGCCGTCGCCGTGGCCGCGCAGCAGCACGGCATGGTGGCGCTGGACGCCGACGGCGAGGTCGTCCGGCCCGCGCTGCTGTGGAACGACACGCGTTCCGCCCCGCAGGCGCGCGCGCTGGCCGCGGAGCTCGGCGGCCCGCAGGCGTGGGCGGAGCGGACGGGCAGCGTGCCCGTGGCGTCGTTCACGGTGACGAAACTGCGGTGGATGGCCGAGCACGAGCCGGAGAACGCGCGCCGCACCGAGCGCGTGCTGCTCCCCCACGACTGGCTGACGCTGCGGCTCGGCTCGGACGGCCCGGTCACCGACCGCGGCGACGCGTCCGGCACCGGCTACTGGTCCCCCGCCGAGGCGCCTACCTGCCGGACGTCCTGCGCGCCGCGCTCGGCCGGGACGCCGAACCGCCGCGCGTGGCGGCCCCCGGCGAGCGCGTCGGGACGACGCCGTGGGGCGCGGCCCTCGCGCCCGGCACCGGCGACAACATGGGCGCGTCGCTCGGCCTCGGACTGCGGCCCGGCGACGTCGTGCTGTCGGTCGGGACGTCCGGGACGGCGTTCGCGGTCGCGGACGTGCCGCGCCGCCGACCCGTCCGGCCTGGTCGCCGGGTTCGCCGACGCACCGGCCGGTTCCTGCCGCTGGTCTGCACACTGAACGCCGCCCGGATCCTGACGGCGGCGGCCGCGATGACCGGCGCCGCGCTGGACGAGCTGTCCGCGCTGGCGCTCGCCGCCGAGCCGGGCGCGGGCGCGCTCACGCTGCTGCCCTACCTCGACGGCGAACGCACCCCCGACCGGCCGGACGCGACGGGCGTCCTCACCGGCCTGACCACGGCGAACGCCACCCGGGAGAACGTGGCGCGGGCGGCGGTGGAGGCGCTGCTGTGCTCCCTCGCCGACGCCGTCGACCACTTGGCCGCGCAGCGTCCGGCCCCGCCGGACCCTGCTGATCGGCGGCGGGGCGCGCGCCGAGGCCGTCCGCCGGCTGGCCCCGGCGATCCTCGGCACGCCCGTCACCGTCCCGGAACCCGCCGAGTACGTGGCGCTCGGCGCCGCCCGCCAGGCCGCGTGGGCGCTGGCCGGGACGGCCGAACCCCCGGACTGGCCCGCGCCGCCCGCCACCGAGCACACCGCCGACCACGTCGAGACGGCCGTCCGCGAGCGCTACGCCGCGCTGCGGGACGCGGCCCCCGCCCTGGGTACGGCGGGTTCTTGAGCCGGATTCACATCGAGGAGGACGACATGACCGACTACACCCCGGTTCCCGAGGACCGGTTCTCGTTCGGCATCTGGACGGTCGGCTGGCAGGGCGTGGACGTGTTCGGGCCCGGCAGCCGCCCCCCGATGGCCGCGGACCGCGCCGTCCGGAAGCTGGCGGAGATCGGCGCGTACGGCGTGAACTTCCACGACAACGACGTGTTCGACTTCGACGCCTCGCCCGCGGAACGGCAGGGGAAGATCGACGCGTTCCGCAAGGCGCTGGACGAGACGGGCCTCGTCGTCACCACCGCGACGACCAACCTGTTCGGCCACCCGATCTTCAAGGACGGCGCGTTCACCTCCAACGACCGCGACGTCCGCCGGTTCGCGCTGCGCAAGGTCATGGACAACCTCGACCTCGCCGCCGAGCTGGGCGCCCGCACCTACGTGTGCTGGGGCGGCCGGGAGGGCGCCGAGTCGGGCGCCGCCAAGGACGTCCGCGCCGCGTTGGACCGTTACAAGGAGGCGTTCGACGTCCTCGGCTCCTACGTCGTCGACAAGGGCTACGACCTGCGGTTCGCGATCGAGCCGAAGCCGAACGAGCCGCGCGGCGACATCCTGCTGCCCACGATCGGGCACGCGCTGGCGTTCATCCAGGAGCTGGAGCGCCCCGAGATGGTCGGCCTCAACCCGGAGGTCGGGCACGAGGAGATGGCGGGCCTGAACTACGCGCACGGCCTGGCGCAGGCGCTGTGGCAGGGCAAGCTGTTCCACATCGACCTGAACGGGCAGCACGGTCCCCGCTACGACCAGGACCTGCGGTTCGGCGCCGGGAACGTGCGCGGCGCGTTCTGGGTGGTCGACCTGATCGAGCAGAGCGACTACGACGGCCCGGTCCACTTCGACTTCAAGCCGCCGCGGACCGAGGACGACGCGGGCGTGTGGGAGTCGGCGGCGGCCTGCATGCGCAACTGGCTGATCCTGCGGGAGAAGGTGCGGGCGTTCCGCGCCGACCCGGACGTGCGGGAGGCCCTGCGGGACGCGAGGCTGGACGAGCTGGCCCGCCCGACGCTCGCCGCGGGCGAGGACTGGCGGTCCGTCCGCGACGCCTCCCCCGACATCGAGGCCCTCGCGGTCCGCGGCGCCGCCCACGAGCGGCTCGACCAGCTCGCGCTGGAGCACCTCTACGGCGTCCGCTCGTAGGAAGCCCGTCGCGCCCGTCCCGCACGGGCGACGCACGGAGCCCGCCCTCGCCCCCGCGGAGGGCGGGCTCCGTGCGTCCCGGCGCCGGGGCGCGTCGCAACGACGCCCGCAAGACCTCCCGCGGGAGTCGGCCATTAAGAAATAATTTTTCGTAATGGCCGAAATGATGGGATCTGTGCCATGTTGATCGCGTCGAGCACACGGATCTTGGCCCGCCCCCCGCCGCGCGGCTCCCCGCGCCCGTGCGCCGGTTCGCGCCGGGCCGTGAGGAGGACGCGTGACGCACCGCTCCCGAACCCGCTCCCGAACCCTCGCCGTCGGCACGTCGCTCGCGCTGGCCGCCGCCACCGCGGCCGTCCAAGCGCCCGCCGCGCACGCGGCGACACTGGACGAGGCGAACTTCCAGCTTCGGGTCGACCCCGAGAACTCCGCGTACCTGAAGGGGAACGTCGCCGAACTCGACGGCGAACTGCCCAACGTCGGCGTCTCGAGCATCATGACCGACGCCAACCGGCAGGGCACCGTCCGCAGCGGCGCCGCCTGCGATTCCGACGCCGTCTCCGACCCCGACCGGGACGACCAAAAGCCCGCGGTCTCGGTCGTCCAGAGCATCTGCTGGCAGAACGACGCCAGCGGGGAGGACGACCTCAACACCAAGCAGTGGTACCCGCAGGGCGTCACCACGGTCGCCGACGCCCAGGCCGACCAGTGGTGGGGCGACGACAACCAGCCGATCCTCGCCACCTGGTACCACAAGGCGGACTCGACGGGGAACTCCCAGAAGGGCGTCCGGCTCTCGTTCGTCGACCCCGGCACCGGCAAGTACCGGCACGTCCTGCTGGTCCACCCGTACGAGAACGGCCCCGGGAACGCCAGCTACACCAGCGTCCGCGATGACCAGACCGCGGGCGAAGGCAAGTCCCTGCACGCGGGCGGCATCGTCTGGTACGGCAACTTCCTGTACGTGGCCGACACCAACCGCGGTTTCCGCGTGTTCGACATGCGGCACATCTACGACCTGAAGGCCGCCGGAGACAAGGGGAACATCACCGACAAGAGCAAGGTCGGCCGCCACGACGGCGTCTTCTACGGCTACGGGTACCGGTACGTGATGCCCGAGGTGACGCAGTGGCGTCGCGTCACCGCCCAGTCCGGCACCTGCACCGACTCCGCGGCGGGCGGGAAGTTCTCCCACGCGTCCCTCGACCGCAGCGGCACGGACCACATCCTCGCGGGCGAATGGTGCGACGGAGGCTACGGACGCGTCGCCGCCTGGAAGATCGCGGACGCGACGGACGGTTCCGAGCAGCGCGAGAGCGGCACCTGGAACGCCGACGCCGTGCACCGGCTGCCGGAGACCAACATCCAGGGCGCGACCCGCTGGGACGACCGCTGGTACCTGAGCCAGAGCCACGGCGTGGCCGAGGCGAACGAGGACGACGAGGGCGAACTCCACACGACCGAGCAGGCGTCGCCCGACACCGAGAACCTGGTGACCGCCCGGACCCAGCCCGCGGCCATCGGCGTCGAGGACCTGTCCCACTGGCCCACCGGGCAGGGCACGACCAGGGACGCGGCGTCATCTGGTCGCTCTCCGAGCACCCGAACGACCGGATGCTGTACGCCACCCGCCCCCAGTGACCCCTCACGACGGCGAAGCGGGCGGCCCGTCCGTCTCGCGGGGGCGGGTCACCGCCGGGCCGCCCGGCCGGCTCGCCCCGGGAACCCCCCACACCGGAGCCCCGCACACGGGAACACTGACGGAACGCCGCAAGCGGCGAGACTGCCCGAAACAGCACATAAGGGAACGATGACCGGAAGGGTGCGCACGGGAAACACTGACCGGAACGTCGATGCCGGGGCCGCGCCGAACAGGCGCGGCCCCGGCCGCGTGCCCGGGGCCGACACCGGCGATCTGGCCCGCCGCGACGCCGAGGGCCGCCTCAAACGCGAGCCGCGTCTCCGCGCCCCGTCCCCCGTCTGACCCGCCGGTCAGGAGCCCGGACCGGGCGTGTGCAGCCGCACGTTCGTCCCGTCCGGGCCCGGCCGGACGTCGAGGTGCTCGCAGATCTTGCGGGCGAGCCAGAACCCGTCCCCGAGCGTGGCGTCGAGCGTCGGCGGGTGCAGGCCGATGAACGGGTCGAGGGACACCGGCAGCCGCACGTCGCACACCACCTCGCCGGACTGCGCCCACAGCGCCACCGCGGGCCGCCCGGCCCCGCCCGCCGCGCCGCCGACGATCTCCCCGACCGCCGCGGCGAAGGCCATCATGCGCTCGCCGAGCAGCCCCAGCGACGCCGTCTCCAGCACGATCGCGTGCCGCATCCGCCCCAGGTCGCCGCCGAACTCCAGCGTCACCGCATCCCGCGGCGGGGACGGCAGCGGGGCGGCGCGCCGCCGGACGAACGCGACCGGCTGCACGTACGCGGCGCTCGGGCGCACGCTCGTGCCGCGCACCATCTCCGGGTGCGTGCACCGCACGTTCGCGACGATCGCGGACGGCACGTCCCGCGCGTCGTACGGGCAGACCATGTGGATGCCGGTACCGCCGAACACGGTGTTCAGCGCGGACTCCATGCACTCCCACGCCTCGACCTGCCGCGGCGAGTGCCCCGCCCACACCGGCTCGGCCAGGATCCGGACGCGCTCGTCCCGGGGGTGCCGGTGCCGGTACGCGGTGAACGCCGCGACCCGCTGCTGCGGGCGGCGGCCGAACCCGCCCGTCTCGGCGAAGTCGACCCGGTTCGCCCGTCGTCCCAGCGCCGCCCGCACCAGTGCGATGTTGGCCGTCGTCGTCGCGACGAGCACCGGTTCGTCACGTTCCACCCCCTCGACGGCGAACGGCACGGCCATCCGCAGGAACTCGTCGTCGCACGCGTAGACGCACCCCTGGTGGACGAAGGCGGAACGGCTCATCCCCGCCCCCTCCCCGGACCGCCGGACGGGTGCCCTCGTCCGCGGCCCCGCTCGTACGGTCATCGCCACACCAAGGATCCATCCGGTCACGCTCAGTATCAAGCGAAACGCCGACATCCGCGCCCGGGAGAGCTGAAATCGCCGCGTCCCCGCACTAGCCTCGCGTCAATGACCAGCGCCGAACTGCTCACCGACGCCTTCGACCGGATCCGCGACGAGGTTCACGCCGCGGCCGACGGTCTCGCCCCCGACCGGCTGGCGTTCCGCGCCGACCCCGACGCGAACTCGATCGCCTGGCTGCTGTGGCACCTCACCCGCGTCCAGGACGACCACATCGCCGATGTCGCGGGCACCCCGCAACGCTGGACGTCCGACGGCTGGGCCGACCGCTTCGCGCTCCCCCTCGACCCGTCCGACACCGGCTTCGGCCACGGCCCCGACGAGGTCGCGTCCGTCCGCGTCGACTCCGCGGAGCTGCTGACCGGCTACCACGACGCCGTCCACGCGATGACCACCGACTACGTCGCCGGCCTCACCGACGCCGAACTGCCCGTCGTCGTCGACCGCGCCTGGGACCCGCCCGTCACCCTCGGCGTGCGCCTCGTCAGCGTAATCTCCGACTGCATGCAGCACGCGGGCCAGGCCGCGTTCGTCCGCGGCCTGACCGAACGCATGTGACCGAGCCCCAAGGGCGCAGGTGAGGCCAGGCGGAGAAGAGGGTGGAAAGTCGCGAGCGAGAACACGTCGACAGGAAAGTAAAAGGGAAGGCGGGCGGCAGCACTTCCGTAGTGCCGCCCACACCTTTTCCGTGACGGTCGGCCCGTGCGCCGCCGACCGAAGGTCGCCGACTAGGCCACCACCTGCGACAACGAGTCGAACACGAAGAGGGCCATGGTCATGAACATTGCAGCCACGGTCATGACCATTGCAACCCTGGCGACAAATCCCCACATATTGGACTCCCGCTACATCTATCACCGGAGGGTGCATGCAACGCGACATGAACCCTTATGGCCTGCTTGACCAGAAGGGACTCTAGCGAAGCTAGGTATCCCCTGTGCAGGGAACGTCACAATCGACCCTGATGTACTCTTGCAACCTTTTTGCAGGATGCAACAATTGGGGACAATGTCCATATTGTCATCCAGTGTTCCGGATTGAGCGGAAGATCTACGACCAGGTCCGTCCGGCCCCGAACAAGACGGACGTGGCGCTTCACACGCCCGATCCGGGCTCCTGACCAGGCTCCGCCGACTCGGACGTCCGCCGTCGTGGTGCGGCGAGCGGCGGCGGAAGCTCCTGCGGGTCAGGCCTCGGACGCGTCGTCGAGGTTCAGCCGTGCGCGGAGCGCGACGGCCTCGGGAACGCCGAGGTGCTCATAGAGTTCGAGTGCTCGGCAGCGATGGGCTTCGGCCGCGGCCGAACCGCGGGTGCGCGCGATGACATCGGCGATGCCGTCGAGGGCGCGGGCTTCTTGGTAGGCGTCTGCCATGGCGCGGGAGAGACCGAGCGCCTCCTCATAGTGGTCGAGCGCCGGAACAGGCCGATCGGAGCGCAGGTGGAGATTGCCGATGCCGCGAAGGGCGAGGGCCTGCTCGAACCGGTCGGCGAGGGTGCGGGCGAGCGTGAGCGCGTTCTGGTGGTGGATGAGAGCCTCTCCGTCACGGTCCAGTTCCGCGAAACAGAACCCGATGTGATTGAGAGAATCGCATTCGCCACGGCGGTCCCCGATCTCGCGGTAGATCGCCAGGGCCTGCCGGTACCGATCGATGGCCTCGGCCGGGCGACCGGCGCTCTGGTGGCAGGTGGCGACGTTGTTCAGCCAGATCGCACGATGCTGGCGGGGCATGTCGCCGACTTCGGCGGCACGAAGGTAATGGGCGAGAGCGTCCTCGTGGCGCCCCAGGCGCAGCTCGACGTCACCGATGTTGTTGAGGGTGATACGACGGCCCCGATCGTCGTCCGCACGTTCGTAGAGCGCGAGTGCGCTGTTCAGGCGGTCGGACGCGTCGGCGTAGCGACCGAGGTGCCACAGGATGATCGCGAGGTGGTTGAGCACCTCGGCTTCGCCGAGCGGATTCGCGAGTACCAGGTGTTGCCCCAGGGCCTGTTCGAAGTAACCGGCGGCGACATCGAATTCGGAACGGTGCCAGTGGACGAGGCCGATCTGGTCGAGGAATCCGGCGACCGCGGCGGCGTCCGCGCGCGAGCGCGCCAGTTCCAAACCTTCGGTGGCACTGTTCAAGGCGTGCTCGTTCTCACCGGAACGCCATGCGACCTTGGCGACGTCGGCGAGGGCACGGGTCAGTGCCGCGTCGTCACCGAGGACGCGCCACGCTGATACCGCGGTGTCGTGCAGACGGACGGCGTCGGCCCACCTCCCCGTGGACTCCAGATGCTCGCCGAGCACGGCGGCCAGGCTCGCGGCGTGCCGCGGGCGTCCATGAGCGGCCGCGTGCCGCGCGATGCGCAGCAGGTCACCGGTTCCTTCGGCGAGCCGACGGCGCGCCTCGTCCCGGGTGTTCGGGGGCGCTGCGTCGGTGGGCAGGGCGCCGGGACGCAGAAGCCGGGCGTCATGGGCGGCGCGGGCGAGACGATGGTCGAAGAGCCGCTCGAGCGCGGCGTCCCGAGCTGCGGGTTCGTCGCCGCGCGCGAGGTCTCCGGCGTACTCGCGGATGAGATCGTGGAACCGGTAGCGGCCGGGGCGCGGTTCGGCGATCAGGTGGTGGTCGTGGAGGGTCTCCAGTGCGCTTTCGGCCGCGGCGCGTCCGGTGCCGAGCAGCACGGCCGCGTCGTCGGTGGAGACGTCGGCGCCCGGATGCAAAGACAGCAGGCGGAACGCCTCACGGTCCGGTTCGCCCAGGCCCGTGTACGAGAGGTGGAACGCGGCCGTCAGGTCACGGTCCTCGGCGCGAATTTCGGTGAGCCTGCCGCGTCCCTCGGCAAGGCGGGCGGCGAGATCGGCGGCGGTCCAGCTGGGGCGGTGCAGCAGACGACCGCCCGCGAGTTGTACGGCGAGCGGCAGGTGCCCGCAGAGGCGAACGACGTCGCGGGCACCGGGTTCGTCCGGCGCGACGCGGTCTCCGGCGACGCGAGCGAGAAGGCGCACGGCATCGTCGGGGGCGAGAACATCCAGGCTGAGCGGGTGCGCGCCTTCCAGCCCGGCGAGCCTCCGCCTGCTGGTGACGATGACGAGGCATCCGGGGGCTCCCGGCAAAAGCGGGCGGATCTGCTCGTTTCCGAGCGCGTCGTCGAGGAGCAGCAGATAACGGCGTCCGGCCAGTCGGCTGCGCCAGAGGCTGGCCCGCTCCTGCGACGTCTTGGGAAGTTTCCCCGCCCCGATCACGAGGAGGAGACGTTCGAGCGCGACGGCCGGGGTGAGCGGATCGTGGTCGGCGTCATGGGCATGCAGGGAAAGATAAAGGCGCCCGTCCGGATAGCGATCGGCGAGGCGATGCGCCAGGTGGACCGCCAGGACGGTCTTGCCGACGCCGGGCATGCCATCGATCGCGAGGACGGGCACGGCGCGTCCGTCTGGTTCGGCAAGGACGACCAGTCGCTCGAGCTCGGCCGCCCGTCCCGTGAAGGTGCGCAGGTCGCGCGGAAGATCACTGGGCGGGCCGCCCGATGGTGCGAACGGTTCGGCCGGTGTGGGCGCCGCGAGCCCCGGGTCGTTCACGAGGATTCGACGGCGGAGGTCGTCCAGGCGGGTGCCGGGTGCGGCGTCGAGTCTCTCCTGGAGCCAGCGGCTCAATCGGTCGAACGCCCGGACGGCGTCGCCGGACCGGCCGCAGCGGTACAGGGCCAGCATGAGCAGTTCGACCGGCCTGTCCTCTCCAGGGAAACGGGCGACGAGCGCGTTCAGCTCGTCGACGGCGGCCGCGTGCCGGCCCAGCTGCATTTCGAGGGCGATGCGGTCGAGGAGTGCGTCGAGCAGTTCGCCCACGATCATGCGGCGAACGAGTTCGGCCCAGGAGCCGCTGAGGTCGTCGAGCGGCCTGCCGCGCCACAGGGACGCGGCGTCGCGGAGGAGGGCGATGGCCTGTTCGGGGTCTCCGCTGTCGGCGATCGCGCGGGCCTGGCTCCGCAAGGTCAGGAAGCGGTGGTAATCGATCTTCTCCGGGTCGGCGTCAACGCTGTAGGCACCGGAGTCCTGCCCGATCTCGATGCCCGCGTCGAGGTTCTGCAGGGTGCCGCGGAGCCGGGCGATGTGGATGTGCAGCCGACTCCGCGCGCCGGCGGGCGCCTCGCCGTCCCACAGGCGTTCGATCAGATCACCGGCACTGACCGGGCGGCCGGGTGCCAGCAGCAGGGAGACGAGGACGGTGCGCTCCTTGGCCCAGCGGGGCTCGTGGGCTCGCCTTCCGTCCCACAGTCGCACCGGGCCGAGTATGCGGAATTCCATCCGCGCTCCCTATGGAGAAAGCCCCCGATACCGCATTCGCGCCGACTGTGACGGTTGCGATCGTGACAGTTCCGATCATTCCAGCGTCAAGTGCCTTTGGCCACAAGTAACACCTGTGTCTCCTGGCCACTATGGGCCGAATTCCGAAAGCCGTCCGCAGGTGCCGCCGCAAGGGGTGCCGCAAGGTCCGCTCCCGACCATCGAAGCGGGGTCGCAATCCGACAAACCCGACAAGGGGGCACGAAGGCGATGTCAGGCAGCGAGTGGCGGCGGGGGCCGATGGGGCTCGACGCGGGACGGTGGGCGACGCGGGGCGCGTGCCGGACCGTGCTGCTGATCGTCCACACCATCACATCCGGGCAGCGTCTGCTGGAGGCCGCGCGGCTTCTGGAGGACGACCTGCGCGTGCAGGTGGTGTTCACGCAGGGACCCGACCGCTTCGGCGCCGGGGTGCGGGAGTTCCTCTCCCGGCTGGGAGCCTCGACGGTGTCGTGGGCCGAGGCCACGCGGACGCGTTTCGACCTCGCCATCGCGGCGGGCTACGGAGGCGTGCACGAGGTGCAGGCGCCGCTGATCCTCATGCCGCACGGGGTCGGCTTCAACAAGGTGCTGCCGCGCCGGGCGGGCCGGGCGGCGGCGGGCGGACGGAACGTCTACGGGATCGACCGGCAGCGGCTCGTCCACGACGGCGCGCTGGTGCCGTCGACGATCACGCTGCCCCATCGGGACGACCGGGCGGCGCTGGCGCGCAGCTGCCCGGAGGCGGTGCCGGCGGCGGCCGTCGTCGGCGACCCGTCCCACGACACGCTGGTCGCGAGCCGGGACCGGCGGTCGGCCTACCAGGTCGCGCTGGGGGCCGGGAACGGGCGCCGGCTGGTCGTGGTGACCTCGACCTGGGGGCCGGGCTCGCTGCTCGACCGGCGCCCCGAGCTGTGGGCGCGGCTGACCGAGGAGCTGCCCGAGCACGAGTTCCGGATCGTGACGCTCCTGCACCCGAACGTGTGGGCCGAGCACGGGACGTGGCAGATCCGGGCGTGGCTGGCCGCGTCGCTGCGGCGGGGGCTGCGGCTGGTGCCGCCGGAGGCGGACTGGCGGGCCGTACTGGCGGCGGCCGACTGGGTCATCGGCGACCACGGGTCCGCCAGCGTGTACGGGGTGCTGAGCCGGGTTCCGGTGCTGCTCGGCTCGTTCCGCCGCGTGGACGTGAACCCCGACTCCGCCGCCGCGCGGCTGGGCGAGGACGCGCCGCGCCTCACCGCGCGCGGATCGCTGCGCCGCCAGCTCGTCCAGGCGGCGGAGGGGTTCCGGCCGGAGCAGCTGCGGCGCGTCGCCGAGCGCATCACGTCCGAGCCCGGACGGTCGGCCCGCAACACGCGCCGGGTGATGTACCGGCTGCTGCGGCTGCCGCAGCCCGACAGCGTGCCGGTGGCCCCGCCGGCCGAGCCGCCGTTCCTGCTGAAGTGAGGAGGACCGCCATGCACGACGACGTCGTGATCACCCGGTTGTGCCGGCTCGGCCGGGTGCTGGGGCTGGCGCGGGAGCCGCGGCCGGGCGGGACGCCCGCCGTCCTGGTCATCCCGCGCGGCGGGCGGCTGCAACGCGCCGCGCTGGTGCTGTTCGGGCGGACCGGACGGGCCCGCGCCGCACGTCCCGGGGAGCCCGGCGGCCGCGACGCG
>NZ_MKJY01000147.1 GCF_001942465.1 Actinomadura sp. CNU-125 | reverse complement strand
CCCCGCACCCGCTCCGCCGCAGTCGGCGCCGGCGCCGTCCGGACCGGGTCCGACCGCCCCGCCCGCCGGACGAGCCGCCGCCGCCGGACGAGCCCGCCCCGATGGACGAGAGCGACGAGGTGGACCCCGAAGGGGACGCCGACGCGGACGGGCTCGAAGCCGAGATGAGCGGGATGGCGCTCATCCAGCGCGAGCTGGGCGGGCAGATCATCAAGGAAATCGACAACTCCTGATCGGAATCGGCTCACCGCATCGGCTCACCGCATCGGCTCACCGCCGTCCGCACTTACCGCCGCGCGCCGTGAACCCGTAGTCTCGGGGGACGGACGTCCGGTGGTCGGCGGGTCACCAGAGAGAAGGCCCCTACCAGGGGCCGGAAGAAGGAGTGCACCGTGGAACCCGGTGGTCAGTTGAACATGCAGGAACTGCTCCAGCAGGCGCAGGCCATGCAGGCACAGCTCGTCACCGCGCAGCGCGAGCTGGCGGAGGCCGAGGTCAAGGGCACCGCGGGCGGCGGGCTGGTCACCGCGACCGTCAACGGCGCCGGGGAGATCATCGGCCTGTCGATCGACCCGAAGGCGATCGACCCCGACGACCCGGCCGACACCGCGGAGACGGTCGCCGACCTGGTGCTCGCCGCGATCCGCGACGCCGGACGCGAGGCCCAGGAGCTGCAGCAGGAGAAGATGGGCCCGCTCGCGCAGGGCCTCGGCGGCGGGGGCGGCATCCCCGGGATGCCCGGTCTCGGCGGCGGCGAGGGCGGCGGCGGCCTGCCCGGCGGCTTCCCCGGCCTCGGCGGCGGACGGTCCTGACGCCGACGCTTCGCGCACGTCCACCAGTACCCGAGCGGAAGGAAAGGTCCGTTGTACGAAGGGGTCGTTCAGAACCTCATCGACGAACTGGGCAGGCTGCCCGGCGTCGGCCCCAAGAGCGCGCAGCGGATCGCTTTCCACCTCCTGGCCGCCGACCCGGCCGACGTGGAACGCCTCGGCAAGGCGCTCAAGGAGGTCAAGGACAAGGTCCGCTTCTGCAAGACCTGCGGCAACGTCGCGGAGGAAGAGGAGTGCCGGATCTGCCGGGACGCGCGCCGCGACCCCCACGTCATCTGCGTGGTCGAGGAGTCCAAGGACGTCGTCGCCATCGAGAAGACCCGGGAGTTCCGCGGCACGTACCACGTCCTCGGCGGCGCGATCAGCCCGATCGAGGGCGTCGGCCCGGACGATCTGCGCATCCGCGAGCTGATGCAGCGTCTCGCGGACGGCACCGTCACCGAACTGATCATCGCCACCGACCCGAACCTGGAGGGCGAGGCGACCGCGACCTACCTCGCGCGGCTCGTCAAGTCCATGGGCCTGAAAGTCACCCGACTGGCCAGCGGCCTGCCGGTGGGTGGCGATCTGGAATACGCCGACGAGGTGACGCTGGGCCGCGCATTCGAAGGACGGAGGCTGCTCGATGTCTGACACCAACAGCCCGCAGGAATGGACGGCCCTCTCCGAACGGGTCGCCAAGCACGTGGAGAACTATCTCAACGGACTGAACGCCGTCGCGCGCGGCGACGGCGGCACCCAGACGGTGTCGCTCCTCCTGCTGGAGGTGTCGCAGATCATCCTGGCCGGTGCGCAGCTCGGCGCCAGCGCCGACGTGATCCTCCCGGACAACTGGGAGCCCGAGATGGGCGACGACCCCGACCTCGACGCCGTCCGGACGGGCCTCGCCGAACGCCTCGTCACCGTCGACGAGTACGCCGAGGTGTTCGACCCCTACAAGGACACCGAGTCCACCGCGTACCGGCTGTCGGACGACCTCGTGGACGTCGCGAGCGACCTCGTCCACGGCCTGCGCCACTACCAGCAGGACCGTCCCCTCGAAGCCCTCTGGTGGTGGCAGTACTCGTACTTCAACCACTGGGGCAACCATGCGGGCGCCGCGCTGCGCGCCCTGCACGCCGTCGTCGCGAACGTCCGCCTCAACGTGTCCGAGGAGATCGCCGGCGAGGTCGCCGCCGCCGCCGAAGAGGTCGCGACCGCCCCGTAGCCGTAGCCGCCCCGCTCACGGACGACCGGACCCGAACCCGGGCCCGGACGCGGCGTCGCGGGTCAGTCGCCGGACGCGCCCCAGATGGCGATCTCGTCCGGTGCGCCGTCGCGGTAGAGGACCACGTAGCGGCCGGTCCACTTGGCGTAGGACGAGTCGATGGGCGGGCCCATGCCCGGTGCGGCGGGGACGGCGAAGGCCCGTTCGAGGTCCGCGCGGGTGGGCCGCTCGCTCCCCAGGTGCGTCCGCATCTCGTCGGCCGACAACGCCCTGATCGCCCCGACCTCTTCCGGCCGGTCGGCGTCGATGACCTGGTCCATGTCGAGGATCGAGTGGGTGCCCACCTCCCAGAATTCCTCGGCCTCCTTGCACGCGAGGAGCGCCTCCAGTGAGGAGTCGTCGATGAACTCGTCTTCCTCGTCGCGGTAGTAGTCGCCGTCGTCGAACACTCGTCGCTGCAGGTCGGGAAGGGCTTGCTCGATGTCTTGCCGGAAAGGGACGAAGTAGTTCCAGCCGGATGCACCCATGGCGGGCGATTGTGTCATAAGGGTTCGGGAGAAGGGCGAGATGCGCCCGGGACGGTCGGCGCGGGCCGGCGGAAGTCGGCGACCTATCGCGGGCTCCAGTAGGCGGCGCTTTCGGCGTCCGCCGGGTAGTACGACTCGATGGAGATCTCGTCCAGAGTGATGTCCATCGGGGTGCCGAATGTGGTGATGGTCGAGAACAGGCGCAGTTCCCGGCCGTCGAAGCGGACGATCATCGGGATCACGACGTCGGGTTCGATCGGTCGGCCCGGCTCGTCCGCCGCGGGCGCGAGGAACTCGTCGTAGAGCGCGGCGAGTTCGGGGTCGGGGGCGGCGGCGAGCTGGCGCGCGATGCGCGAGCGGAACACCGCGCGGACGTCCGCCGTGTTGACGACCAGGCGGGCGAGGCCGCGCGGGTCCAGCCCCAGCCGGACCAGGTTGACCGGCGGCCGCAGCAGGTCCGGGTCGACGAGCGCGAAGAACGGGTCGACGGCGCGGTTGGTCATGAGGATGTTCCATCGGCGGTCGAAGACGAGCGCCGGGTACGGTTCGTGCGCGCGGAGGACCCGGCCGACCGCGTCCCGCGCCGCCGACAGCGCGTCACCGTCGAGGGGGCGTTCGGTGTAGCGGGGGGCGAAACCGGCGGCGAGGAGCAGCCGGTTGCGGTCGCGCAGCGGCACGTCGAGGTGGTCCGCGAGCCGGAGGACCATGTCCGCGCTCGGGTTGGACTTGCCGGTCTCGACGAGGCTGACGTGGCGGGCCGAGACGTTGGCGGCGATCGCGAGGTCGAGCTGGCTGATCCGGCGCCGATGCCGCCATTCCCGCAGAAGTTCCCCGACGGTGTTCACGTTCGTCGAGCGTACTCATCGTGGCGCCGGACGCCATGAAATGGGAGTTCATCGACAGCCGACGGGGCCGCGGCGACACTGCGTCCATGACCACGGAGAACAAGAGCATCGTCGAACGGGCGCTGGCGGAACTGATCGGGACGGGCGACGTCGACGCGCTCGGACGGTTCCTCAGCGACGACTTCGTCCACCACCGGCCCGACTCGACCTCGAAGACCAAGAAGGAATGGCTCGCCGCGGTGGGGGCGGCGCTGGTGCCGCTCGCGGGCATGCAGGTCGAGGTCGAGCACGTGCTGGCCGACGGCGACCACGTCGTGATGCATTCGCGGCGCCGGCTTCCGGACGGCGGGCCGGAGATCGTGGTCGTCGACGTGTGGCGGGTCGACGGCGGGCTGATCGCGGAGGGGTGGGAGATCATCGAGCCGGTGGCGCAGGCCGCCGCGAACCTGACGTGGTGGGAACCCGCCGGGCGCTAACCGGGGACGGACGGGCGGACGGACGGACGGCGCGCGCGGCGCGTTCGTCCGTCCGCGTGCACCGGTCGGTCACGTTTCGTCGTCGTGGTTCTGGCGGTTGCGGGCGATATCGGCCTGGTGGGTCCGCGTCCATTGGACGAGGTGGTCGACGGCCGCGGCCAGGGAGCGGCCCAGCGGGGTGAGTGCGTATTCGACGCGCGGGGGGACCTCGGCGTAGGCGGTCCGTGTGATCAGTCCATCGCGGCGGAGGGCGTGCAGGGTGTGGCTGAGCATGCGCTGTGAGATGCCGGGGATCCGCTCGTGCAGGGCGGTGAAGCGTATCGGGCCGGACGCGAGCGCCGTGACGACCAGGACGGTCCACTTGTCGCCGACCCGGGCAAGGACATCGCGGACGAGTTCGATCGTCTCGGCGCATTCGGGTGCCGTCCCCCGGGCGACCAGGTCGGCGCGGAGTGCGGCGTCCATGCGGTTGTTCCTCCGGTGCGTTGCTTACGTGAAAGTGCGTATTGAACAGCGGGATTAACAGGGGGCGGGCCGCAATTCCTTACTGATGATAATCAGAGGAAGGGATGCTGATGAGCGCACAGGAAACCGCGGCCGGGCCGGAGGGCGGACACGACGTCCGGCACGACACCTTCACGATCTCTCGGCGTCTGGACGCCGCGCCCGCCGCCGTCTTCGCCGCCTTCGCCGATTCCGACATCCGGCGGCGCTGGTTCCGGCTTCCCGGATCGGGGGCCGTCTACCGGCACGAGTTCCGGGTCGGCGGCGGCGAGACGGCGCACAGCACTTTCTCCGTGCTCGGTTCGGCCCCGGAACGGCTGGAGTACCGGTCCCGTTACCTGGACATCGTGCCGGAACGCAGGATCGTCTTCGTCTACGAGTCCACTGTCGACGACCTGCTGCGCTGGACGTCCCTCGCTACCGTGCTGCTGGCCGGTGACGCCCGATCGACCCTCCTGACGTGGACCGAGCAGGTCGCCTTCCTCGCCCGTACCGGCGACGGCGGCGCCGACCTGCCCCATCTGCGCGGCGCCACGTCGCTCCGCCTGAACGGCCTGGCGGTGGCGCTCGACCCGGGAGGCCGCCCGGACCGGCTCTCCCTCACCTGAGGAAGCGGACGGGCGGGCGGGCGGACGGGCGGACGGACGGGCGGGCGCGGCGCGTTCGGGCGGTCGGCGCCTGACCGCGCGGCGTTCCGGGCCGTAGGGTGGCAGGCGTGACCGAGACGAAGGCGGTGAAGTCCGAGCAGACCCGCGCGCTGATCGTCCAGACGGCGCTGCGGCTCTTCCGGGAGCGCGGGTACGAGGCGACGACGATGCGCGCGATCGCCAAGGAGGCGGGCGTCTCGGTCGGTAACGCCTACTACTACTTCGGCTCCAAGGAGGAGCTGATCCAGGCGTACTACGACGAGCTGCAGGACGAGCACGTCGCGGCGTGCCGGGCCGTGCTGGCGGCGGAGACGGGTTTCGCGGCGCGGCTGCTGGGCGTGCTGAAGGCCCGGGTCGACACGATGGTCCCGTATCACCAGTTCGCCGGGAAGTTCTTCAAGTTCGCGGCCGAGCCGACCAGCCCCCTGAACCCGTTCAGCGCGGAGTCGGGTCCGGCGCGCGACTCGGCGGTGGAGATCTACCGCGAGGTCGTGGACGGCTCCGATCTCAAGATCGACAAGGAGTTCCGCAAGGAACTGCCCGAACTGCTGTGGCTGTACTCGATGGGCATCGTCCTCTACTGGGTGCACGACAACTCGCCGGGCTGCCGCAAGACCTATCTGCTGGTCGAGCGGACCGTGCCGCTGGTGAACCGGATGGTCGCGATGTCCCGAATCCCCGGGTTCAAGTCGGTCACCCGGGAACTCGTGGACATCATCCGCGATGTTCGCGCGTGATCACGTGTACGTGATGTCCCAGTGGTCGCTTTCGCGGGCGTAGAGCCCGCCTTCGGGTGACCGGTACAGCTTCGCCCCGTCGCTGCGGACGCCCTTGCGGTCGTAGCCCTCGATCTCGCGGTCGACGCACGCGCCCGTCGCGATGTCGATCTTGTAGCCGTTGTAGTGGCTGTGGCGCCCGGGCGCGTGGCCGCGCTCGGTCCCGCCGGTGACGACGATCTTGCAGTCGCTCTTCGCCGCGAACCGGAGCAGGCCTTCGAGGGTTTCCCAGCGGAGCCCGGTGAAGGACGTGCACGTCGGCTTCTCGCGGTCCGAGCAGTTCCCGGTGGACCGCCACTCGATGTCCCGGGAGCGCAGGACGTCCGTGACGAACCCGTGGTCGAGCCGCTCCGCCTTCGCCTGCCGCGGCAGGTTCGGCTCGTCGGGCTTGGCGGCGGTCGAAGCGGCCTTCTGCACGGTGGCTTCCTGCGCGGTGTCCTTCTGCGCAGCGTCCTTCTGCGTGCTGTTCTCCTGCGCGGTGTCCTTCGGCGCGGTCTCGACGGCCGGCTTGAGGACGGACGGTGCCGCGTGCGTCCCCGAAAGGATGGGCGCGGGCGGGCGGCCCATGGGCAGCGGCGCGGCGTCGGACGGCACGGGCGGCCCGTCCGACATCGTGGCGCCGTCCGGCACCGTCGCCCCCGCGGGCGCGGGTGCCGTCGAGGCCATCGCGGCGGTGGAGGCGGTCACGAGGAAGGCCGTCGCCGCGAGCATCGTGCCGGTGGCCAGGGCGACGATGCGGGGCGCGGGCCGCCGCGGATCGAAGCGGCCCGGTTTTCGGCGGTCCGAGGTGCCGACGTCGATGCCTCGGTCACAGAAGCTGCGGGCGACGCGGGTGATCCGGCCGGGCGTGCGGGCGGACGGACGGTCGTGGTCGGTGTCGTGCGGCAGCCGTGTCATGCGATCCCCCTCGATCAGCGATGTCAGAGCGCTGCGCCGCCGCATCGGGCGGTGGCGCCGAGGGGTCGCCGGTCACGTTGTGTATACGAACATGTACCGACTGTGCTCATTAGCGGCCGACGGAGGGATGCCCCACCATCTGATCACGTAAACGCGGGGACGTGCGGTTCATCCGCACGTCCCCGCGACAGATCACGACATGCCGAGATGTTTCCGGGCGAAGTCGATTTCGGCCGCCATCTGGGTGATCCGCTCCTCGACGACGAGCGAGCCGTGCCCGGCGTCGTACCGGTACATCTCGTGCGGTTTGCCCAGTTCGGCGAGCCGTCCGAGGTAGTTGTCGATCTGCCGGATCGGGCAGCGCGGGTCGTTCTCCCCGGCCAGGATCAGCACCGGCGCCCGCACCCGCTCCACGTAGGTGATCGGGGACGACTCGCGGTACCGGTCCGGGACCTCGGCGGGCGATCCGCCGAACAGCGACCGGTCGAACGCCTGGAGCCCCTCCATCTCGTCCTCGTAGGCCGCCACGTAGTCGGCGACCGGCACGCCCGCGACGCCGACGCTCCAGTCGTCCGGCTGCGTGCCGATGCCGAGCAGCGTCAGGAACCCGCCCCACGACCCGCCGGTCAGCACGATCCGCTCCGGATCGACGAGGCCCGACGACACGGCCCAGTCGCGGACGGCCTTGATGTCTTCGAGTTCGGTCAGCCCGACCCGTCCCTCGATCGCGTCCCGCCATTGCGACCCGTAACCGGTCGAACCCCGGTAGTTGACCCGGACGACCGCGAACCCGTGGTCGATCCACGCCGCGGCGGACGCGACGAACGAGTCGTCGTCCTGCGCGGTCGGTCCGCCGTGGACGTCGAACACGGTCGGGTACGGGGCCGCCGAACCGTCGTCGGGCCTGCTGACCAGCGCGTGGATCCGGCCGCCCGGACCGTCCACCCAGGCGTCCTCGACCGGGACGGACGGCGGCGCGGCCGGTCCCGGCGGGGTCAGCACGACCGCCCCGGACGTCGACCGGATCACCGGCGGCTCCGCGGCCGACGACCACGAGAACTCGATCGTCCCGTCCGGCCGGACGTCCGCGCCGCCGATCACCCCGCGCGGCGTGTCGATCTTCGTCAGCGCGTCCGTGCGCAGGTCGTAGCGGTACAGCTCGTCGCGCGCCTCGTGCGAGTGCGACACCAGCAGCGCCGTCCCGTCCGGGTACCAGTCCGCGCCGATCTCGCCCGGCAGGTCGAGGACGATCTCGTGTTCGGTGCCCGCGACCGGGTCCCAGATCAGCATCTCGTCGCGGCCCCGCCGCTCGTGGTTCACCAGCAGCCGCGCGTCGCCCGCGACCGGCGCGAACCCGGCGCCGTAGACGCCCTTGCCCGGCCCGTCCCACAGGTCCGCGACCGCCGTCCCGTCCGGACGGACGACGCGCAGCGCCATGTGCCGGCTGTCGCCGTGCTCGCTGTGCCCGATCGCGATCAGCGTCTCGTCCCGCGACAGCGCCGCGACGTGCGTGTCCTCCGCGTGGTGGTACAGCACCTCGGGTTCGGCGTCCGGACGGCACAGGTGGATCGTGTTGCCCGCCTCCGTCGTGCGGCCGACGACCGCGAGCCCGCTCGCGCCCAGCGACAGCCCGGACGGGTACGACGGCTCCAGCCCGGGGACGGCCGGGGCGCTCTCCGCACCCTCTTCCGCGTCGAACGCGACGCGCTTCCACACGCCGAACTCGTCGCCGTCGGTGTCGGCGAACCACCACACCCACGTACCGGACGGGTCGACGCCGCCCGTCCAGGTCCCGTTCGGCCGGTCGGTCACCTGCCGCCGCGCGCCGGACGCGCGGTCCCACGTGTAGATCTCCCAGGTGCCGGTCACGTTCGACCGGTAGACGCTGCGGTCGGGCGCGTCACGCGCCCATCGGGGCAGGCTGATCCGGGCGGCGCGGAACCGCGCCTTCCAGCGCTCTTCGTCGACCATGCACCCAGTATGGCCGCGCCCGGCGAGTGCGGGCCGCACGCCGCCGGGCGTCGGCGCACGCGCCCGCGCGCGCCGCCGTCAGGGGGCGAGGGGGCCGAGCAGCCGGTCGATCGCCGCGCGCACCTGCCGGTCCATCGCCGCCGCGAACCCGGCCTCGACCGTCACCTGCGCGCCGGGCCGCAGCCGCGCCAGCGTGTCGGTGAGGTCGCCGAGGTCCTGCTCTTCGAGGCTGCCGACGACGTGCGTCGCGATGAGGTCGACGAACATCGCCGCGAGCCCGTCCATGCTCCGCTGCAGTTCGCGCCCGGCCGACAGCACCGCCTCCAGCGGCACCCCGGCGCGGACGAGCGTCACCGTGGCGTCGAGCTGCCGGCGGCTCCAGTGCGTCACCCGGTCGCCGTCGATCTCGATGAGGCCGAGCTCCAGGGCCCGCTCCACCGACGCGGCCCCGACCTCGCCGGGGAACAGCGCGGCCAGCTCGTCCATCGCCATGGTCACCGGTTCCTCGGTCGACCACGGCGTCGTGACGGCCTTCTCCACGCCCAGCACGGCGCCGATGTCGCGGCCCTGCTCCCACGCCGCCAGGAGTTCCCGGATGCCTTCGAGGGTGTGCCCGCGTTCCAGTAGGTTCGCGATCATGCGCAGCCGCGCGAGATGCTCTTCGGAGTACAGCCCGATGCGGCCCTGCCTGCGCGGCGGCGGCAGCAGCCTGCGCTCCTGGTAGTAACGCAGGGTCCGCACCGGGACGCCCGCGGCCTCCGCGAGCTCCGCGATCCGGTATTCCCGTCCATGGTCCGGTTCCGTCACGGCCTCATCGCTCACGGGCGTCAGCATAGTTCGCGAACGGGCCCGGCCCCGCCCCGGCGGGCCGGAACGGGCACGGTCCGGGGCACGTCTGAGCACTGTCGCGCCCGCCGTCCCGGCGGGTTCGAGATCGAAAGGCAAGGATGATGAGCAGAAGAGTCGCCCTCACGATGACCGTCGTGGTCGCCGCGTTCGGCCTGACCGCGTGCGGCGGCGGAGGGGACCGCTGGTGCGAGCACGACGCGACCGACAAGCGCGTCAGCGACAGCCACTGCGAGAAGAACGAGCCCGGCTACGAGTGGGAGTCGGACGGCGGCGGCAAGACGAAGAAAAAGAAGAAGTCGCGCCACTGA
Organism: Actinomadura sp. CNU-125; assembly: GCF_001942465.1. Taxonomy (GTDB): domain Bacteria; phylum Actinomycetota; class Actinomycetes; order Streptosporangiales; family Streptosporangiaceae; genus Spirillospora. Next base: position 2,941 of record NZ_MKJY01000147.1, on the reverse strand, counting down.
CGGCCGCGCGGGCCCGTCCCGGCGAGGTCACGGGGCGCGGCGGGCGGTCATGACCTTGCGTTGTCGTCGCCGCCTGCGGCGTTCGTCGTCGTCCTGCGGCCGCGCACCGGCCTCCGCGGCCAGCAGGTCGCGGAGGTTGCGCGGGACGACGTCCTCGCGGCGGTCGGCGAACGGTGAACGGGTCGGCTTCATCTCCCTCTCCTCTCCCTTCGCGGCCCGGCCGCCCGGCGCACCGGACCGGCCCGGCCGCCGCGTTCCGTTCCGCGCGGGCGCGGACGGGACGCGCGGTCGGTTCACCGCGGGACGGTTCGTGCCGTCCGCGGCGCGCCCGTAGGCGCCGGTGACCGCGGTGATGGCCCAGCGCATCCGGGCGAGGTAGGCGTCCGGGTGGTCGCCGGCCTCCTGCGCGATCTCGGCGAGGCAGGCCTCCCGGTCGTCGCCGCAGGCGCCGAGGCGCGCGTCGACGGCCGTGCGCACCTGCGAGGCGGACGGGTGGTCGGACTCCTGCAGCGCGGAGCCGTACAGGAGCCTGGCGAGTTCTATGGTGTTCATCGAGGTGAGGATCGACGTATCGGACATCGTGGCCTTCCTGCGGCCCGATCCCGTCTCCGGGCCGCGTCCCTCTACCGCCGATTCCGACTCTGCCCGGTCGGCGGAGTCTTCGCCATCCGGGAAAACACCCAAACTGGGTACGGGACACCCGCATGTGCCCGTGGACGGGCGTTAGGGGCGTGGGGGAGACCCGGGAGCCCCGGCGTGTCGCCGGTCTCGTCGCGCCGGGCCGGAGGAGCGTGCCTCGGCGAGGAGGGACGTGATGTTCCGTGGTGAGAAACGGATGTTGTGCATCCGAGCTTAGCCGCCGTCTGCAAATTCTTTGAGGGTCTCTTGGGGTCGTTCTCGCAGCGGGCGGGCCAGCGCCTCGCGCCACGCGCGGACCGCCGGGTGCGCGCCGCTTCCCCGCCGTGTCGCGGTGAACAGCCGCCGGACGTGCCGTCCCCGCGGCAGCCGGACGAGCCGGACCGCCGGGGCGCCGCCCGTCCACACGAGGTCGGGGAGCAGGGCGGCGGCGTGCCCGCGCTCGACGAGCCGCAGGTGCAGCAGCAGGTCGGTCGACTCGTACCGGACGTCCGGCTCGAACCCGGCGTTCCGGCACAGCCGCGTCGCCCAGTGCCGTGACGCCGTCCCGGCGGGCTCCAGCACCCAGGGAAGCCCGGCGGCGGCCGCCAGTGACGGTTCGGCCGCCGAACCGCCGGGGAGCGCGAGCCGCATCTCGTCCTCCCCGAGTTCGGCGAACTCGATGCCGTCCGGGCGCGGGATCGGCTCGTCCGGGTACTCCTCGGTGACGGCCACGTCGAAGTCGCGCGCGAGGAGCGCGGGCAGCGCGCTCTCCGGCTCGCACTGCGTGACCTCGACGCGCAGCCCCGGGTGCGCGTCGCCGAGCAGGCTGAGCGCGTCCGGGACGAGCGCGAGCGCGGCCGTCTGGAACGCGGCGACGCGCAGCGTGCCCGTCAGGCCCCGCAGGGACGCCGCGAGGTCGGCCTCCGCCCGTTCGAGCCGTTCGAGGACCGCCTCGGTGTGCGCGACGAGGATCTCGGCCTGCGGGGTCAGCCGGACGCGCCGCCCGACCGGTTCCAGCAGCGGCACCCCCGCCTCCCGCTCCAGCACCGACAGCTGCTGGGAGATCGAGGACGGGCTGTACGACAGGGCTTCGGCGACGGCGGCGAGTGTCCCGCGGTGCTTCAGCTCGCGCAGCAGCCGCAGCCGGTGCAGATCGAGCATTGCGCCCCCGCATCGGTTCGACCGTTCACTTTCACTGATGATTATCGCTCGAAAACATGTGCTGGACCGATGTGAAGGGTGTCGGTGAGCCTGAACGCATGGCCACGATGACCCGAACCTCCTGGTATGCCCGCCCCCGGCCCGCGCTCTCCGTCGACTCCGTCTCCGTCGACTCTGTCGACGACGGGAACCGCCCGTCCGGTGCCGTGGCCGCGTTCCACCGCACGCTCCCCGGCTACGCCCCGACCCCGCTGGTCGAACTGCCGTCGCTCGCCGCCGAACTGGGCGTCCACAGGCTGTTCGTGAAGGACGAGTCGTCCCGGCTGGGCCTGCCCGCGTTCAAGATGCTGGGCGCGTCGTGGGGTGCCTTCCGGGCGTTGTCCGAACACTACGGTCTCGCAGAACCGACGCTCGAAGAGCTGCGCGCGCGCGTGCGTGCCGGACGTCCCGTCCGGTTCGTCACGGCGACGGAGGGCAACCACGGACGGGCGGTCGCCGCGATGGCCCGCCTGCTCGGCGTTCGTGCCCGCATCTACGTCCCGTCCGGTGTCCACCCGGCGGCGGTCGCGGCGATCGAGGGGGAGGGCGCGCGGGTCGCCGGGGTCGCGGGCACGTACGAGGAGGCGGTGCGCCGGGCCGTCGAAGCGGCCGCATCGGCCGAGGGCGACACGCTGCTCATCCAGGACACCTCGGTCCCGGGCCAAGACTCGGACCAAGTACCCCAGTGGATCGTGGACGGCTACTCCACCCTCTTCACCGAAATCGACGACGAGCTAAGCGCGCGCGGGGTCGAGCCACCGGGGCTCGTGGCCGTCCCCGTGGGCGTGGGCTCGCTGGCCCAGGCCGCCGTGGCCCACTACCGGTCCGGACGGTCCGGACGGTCCGGACGGTCCGGACGTGCGACGCCGCCGCCCACGCTCCTCACCGTCGAGCCGGACGCGGCGGCGTGCGTCCTCGCGAGCCTCGCCGCCGGACGGCTCACCACGATCGGGACGAGCGCGACGATCATGTCCGGGTTGCACTGCGCGACGCCGTCCGCGCTCGCCTGGCCCCACCTGCGGGACGGCGTGGACGCGGCCGCGTCCGTCGCCGACGGTGCCGCCGCCCGCGCCGCCCGCGACCTCGCCGCCCTCGGCGTCCGCGCGGGACCGTGCGGCGCCGC
>NZ_MKJY01000146.1 GCF_001942465.1 Actinomadura sp. CNU-125 | reverse complement strand
CTCCCGGAGTCGTGGACGAGCACCTCGGCGAGCAGCGCGTGCGCGGCGGTGCGTTCGGCGCGGGCGGCGTCGGCCCACAGCGACGACCGGACCAGCCGGTCCCGGACGGTCACCGCGTCCGTCTCGAACCGCAGCAGCCCCGACTCGCGGGCGGCCTCGACGTCGGACGCGCCGATCCCGGCGGCGGCGGCCGCCCGGTCGAGCGTCCCGGCGCCGACCCACTCGTCGGCGACGACGAGCAGCACGAGGCGCCGCGCCCCCTCGGGGAGCCGCAGGTAGCGGGTGCGGTGCAGGGTCCGCAGCGGGCTGCCGGGCGGCAGCGACGCGGGGCGGCGCGGCGGCGGACAACTGCCCGGGGGTGAGCGCGGCGGCCAGGTCGCGGATCGCGCGGGGACGGCCGTCGGCCAGGTCGACGATCGCGTCGGCGTGCGGCCCGGCGACCGCGTCGCGATCGTGTCGCGCAGCACCCGCAGGCTCGCCTCCTCGTCGAGGGGGCCGACCCGCAGGTGCGGGATCCCGGCGAGGCCGGGCCGGTCGTCGCGGGCGGCCAGCAGCACCGCGACGGGGAGTCCTGCACGCGGCGCGCCGCGAACGCCAGCGCGTCCAGCGACACCTCGTCGAGCCACTGGACGTCGTCGACACGGCAGAGCAGCGGGCCGTCGCGCGACGCGAGCGCGAGCAGCTCGCACAGCGCGGCGTACAGGGCGAGCGGTTCGGCGCCGCCGCGCCCGCCGCACACGGCCGCGAGGGCCTCGCGGTGCTCGTCCGGGAGCCGCCGGAGCTGCGCCGCCAGCGGGCGCAGCAGCCGGTGCAGCCCCGCGTACGGGACGTCCGACTCGCGCGCGACGCGGACGCGGCGATCGCCCGGACGCCCGGACCGGCGCGGCGCACCGCCTCGTCCAGCAGCGCGGTCCGGCCCAGGCCGGCGTCGGCGACGATCGCGAGGGCGCCGCCGCGGCCGTCGCGGGCCCGGTCGAGCAGTTCCCCGATGGCGTCCAGCTCGGGTACGCGTCCGTGCAACGGTTCTCGTCCCTGTGACACTGTTCCCTGTGGCACTGTCATGCCGGTTCTCCCTCTGGGCGGGCCCATAGGTCAGCACGGGGCGACCGGACGGGTCCAGAGCGGCGTTCTGTTACAGGGCGCGGGTGCAATCCTGAAAGCGTCGCATTGTGCAATGGCACAGTCCGCGCTCCCGCTTGTGGTCGCGCGCGCGTGGAGGGTGGGACCATGATGCCCCCGTTCGGCCCTGGAGGTGACCCCCATGACGGGTGACGCCGACGGCACGGTCCTGCGCAAGGCGGTTCTCCGCCTGGAGGACAGGCTTCCCGAACTCGCCGACCGGCTCGCCGGCGAGATCCTCGCGGGCGAGGACGGCCGCGACCGTCCCGAGGCGGTGCTCGGCGACATGTGGGAGGTGTGCCACACCGGCCTCGGGCACGGCTTCGAGGCGATCCTGCAGCCGTCCGGCGGCCGCGCCGACCTCGACTGGGCGCGCCGGCTCGGCGAGCGCCGCGCCCGGCAGGGGGAGCCGCTCGAACACGTCCTGCGCGGCTACCGGCTCGCCGGGCGGGTGTTCTGGGAGGCGGTCGTGGAGGCCGTCGGCCGCCACGATCCCGAGCACATCCCGGCGCTCGTCCGGCAGGCCACCCGCACGTGGGACACCATCGACCAGCAGTCGGACGCCGCCGCCGACGCCTACCACCGCACCGAGTTCGAGCTGGCGCGCCGCAGCGAGGAGCGGATGCACGCCATCGTGGACGCGCTGCTCGACGGGCAGGGCGCCGACGGCGGGCTGCTCGGGACCGCCACGACCGTCCTCGGGCTGCCGGTGAACGGACGGTACGCCGTCGCGATGCTGCGCGCCGACGGCGGGTTCAGACCGACGTCGACCCGCGGCCCCGCGAAACGGGCGGCATGCGGTTCCTGTGGCGGATGCGGGCGAACGCGCAGGTGGCGCTGGTCGCGCTCGGCACCGCCGACCTGGACGACCTGGTGGCCGCGCTCGGCCCGTGCACGCGCGGGCACGCGGGCGTCAGCCCGGTCGCCGAGAGCCTCGCCGACCTCGGCACCGCCCGCTGGCTGGCGGAGCTGGCGCTGCGCACCTGCCACGGGCCGGGCCCGCAGATCGCCCGGCTCGACCGGCGGCTGCCGGACGCGCTCGTGCTGTCCCAGCCGCGCCTCGCCGGACGGCTCGGGGACGTCGCGCTCGGCGGCCTCGAAGCCGTCGACCCCGCCTACCGGGAGGTGCTGCTCAGCACCCTGGACACCTGGCTGAACTGCGGCGGTTCCGCCGCGCGCGCCGCCGAGCGGCTGTTCTGCCATCGCAACACCGTGCTGAACCGGCTCCGCAAGATCGAGCAGCTGACGCGGCGGCGGCTCGCCCGCCCGAGCGACCTGGTGGAGCTCGTGCTCGCGCTCAGCGCCGTCCGGCTGCACGGTTCCGGTGCGGACGCCCAGGGCGCCGTCCCGTCCACCGCTCCGGCCCCCGTCCTCGGTTCCGGCCCCGGGCTCGGGCCCGCCGCGCACAAGGCGGGGCCGCCCGCGCGCGGCGGACGGCCCCTGCGATGAGGTCGGGGAGGGAACGGGCTACATCGGGCAGGTGCTGCGGTACTCGGAGACGTCGGAGAGCCAGCCCGTGTCCGGGCCGGGGCAGATGAACTGGGTGAAGCGGGTGTCGTTGTCGACGTAGCGCTTGAGCCAAGCGATGCTCGACACCGCGATCTCGGTGTTCGCGGTGTTCGGCGCGAAGTGGGAGGCGCCCGCGAGCTCCAGGTACGCCTTCTCCGGCGGGAGGCTCTCGTAGAACGGCTCGGAGTGCTGGCTCACCGACGCGATCAGGTCGTTCTCGGCGCGACGACGAGGGTCGGCACCTGGCTGTCGGAGAAGTCCTTGCGCAGGTCCCAGCCGGTCAGCGGGATGGCGGCCTGCAGCGACGGACGGTCCAGGGACGCCTCCAGCGTGCCGCCGCCGCCCATCGAGTGGCCCATCACGGCGAGCCGGCTCGGGTCGATCAGGTCGGACACGTCGCTGTCCTCGACCATGTAGTCGAGCGCGGCGAGGAGCTGGTCACCGCGGCTGTCCGGCTGGTCCAGGGTGGTGTTGGTGTCGATGGTCATGACGACGAAGCCCCGCGAGGCCAGCCGCGGGCCGAGCCACGCGATGCTGCTCTGGTACGCGGTGAACCCGGGCGAGATCGCGACGGCGCCGAACGTCTCGTCCGTGTCCTCGGGGTAGTAGATCGTGCCGCCGCCGAAGCCGCTGACGAACAGCCCGGAGACGCTGTCCTCCGCGACGTCGTAGGAGCCGAGGCTCGCCTCGATGCTCTGCTGGGTGGGGTCGGGGCCGCGCTCGTAGGGGTTCTCCTGCGCGAGCGCGGTCTGGGGAACGGCGCAGAGGCCGGCGGCGAGTGCGGCGCCCGCCAGCATCTGCACCGCACGTCTGGTTGCCTTCACGTCGATGTGCTCCTGTTCCGGGGGGAGGAGCCCGAATGGCTCCCGGACGACGGTCATTGTCCGCACGCTCCCGCCGCCGCCACATCGGCGAAATCACCCGTCGTCCGTCCGGCCCCGGAGCCGCCGCCGTCCCGTGCCGCGCCCCGTGCCGCGCCCGGCTCAGTGCTCGACGCGCCGTGGACGGGTTCGCGGCGCGCAGCGCACCGGCGGCGGCCCGTACGGCGCTGTTGATGGAGATCTCGCCGCGCATGCCGGGCGCCGCGACCATGTCGCCCGCGAGGAAGACGCCGTCGCCGCGGTCGATCGCGGGACGGTCGCGCCACGTCCGGCCGGGCAGGTCGAGCGCGCCCGTGCGGCCGCGGGCGGTCGCGGTGCGCGACCAGGTCGTCCGGTCGCGGTGGCCCGGGAGGGCGGCGTCGGCGAGCGCTTCGAGCCGGCGCGCGGCACCGGCCCTGCCCCCGGCCCCGTCGCCGTTGCCGTCCGCGTCCGCGTTCGCGCCGATCGGCATGCCGAGCTGGAACAGTTGCTCGCCCGCCGGGACGGTGCTCGGGTCCTGCATCGAGTACGACTCGTGGAAGCCGCCGCCGTCCAGGTCGAACACGATGAACGCGTCGCGGGGGTCGTCGCGGACGGCGAGGTCCAGCATCGCGTAGTGGCCGCTCTCCCAGGTCAGGGACGGGTCGCCGAGCAGCGCGCGGGCGGCGGCCAGTTCGGTAGCGACGATCGTGGGGGTGCCGGGCAGGCCGGTGACGCGCGACCCGAGTTCGATCCGGACGCCCAGTTCGCGGGCGTGCGCGGCGAGCCGGTCCAGGACCGCCTGCCAGCCGCCGACGGGCCAGCGGACGGCGGGCCGCTTCGGTGCGAACACGCGGCCGATCAGGTCCCAGACGAACGCGGCGGACAGCCGTCCGGTGTCGGCGTCGTAGGTGACGACCGAGATCGCGTTCGCGGCCTGCTCGGCGGTGCGCTCGCCGAACCGCCCGGCCGCCCACGAGCGGAAGTCGCGGTCCGCGGGCGCCCGCAGGAAGGGCGTCCGGGCCGCCATCCGCAGGAACCCGGCGGGCGGGACGCGCCGCAGCCGGTCGTCCGCGCGGAAGTAGGTGCGCGACATCATCCGCCGGTTGTACTTGCCGAGGGGGCCGACGAGGTCGCGTTCGGTGAGCCACGTCCAGTGCGGGCGTCGGCGTAGAGACGTGCGGGCCTCGGTGGCGACGTGGGCGCGGGGGTCGCGCGGCCCCGGCCGCCCAGCGTGCGGTGCGCCTCGTGCAGGGTGACGGACGCGCCGCCCTCCGCGCACTCGATGGCCGCGACGAGCCCGGCGACGCCGCCGCCGATCACGGTGATCTCACTCTTCATCAGGACCCTCCGCCGTGCGGTCGCCCGGGCGTCTCCCGGACGTTCACCCGGACGACGGGTTCGGCGCGGCGGTTGTGACATCGGCCCGGACGTGAGGCCGGTCACATCGTCCCGACTCATTCGTTCCGGGCAGTAAAGGACCTTGTCGTAAATGTCGGACAAGGTGCTTCAAGGGCATTCTGTCGCGGGGTTATTCGTGCGATTTCGCCGACCGCACCTCCACACGACGCGCTCTCCTGCATCATGGTGGCCACCCCGAACGGAGGGCCGCCCCGGCGGGTCCTCACCGGTCCGGTCCCATCAGCCGCCTCGAAAAGGACATGATGGATGGCAATTCAAGCAGACCGTTCCCGCATTGAACGCGACGCACTCGAACGCGCGCTCCAATTCCTGCTCGTCGCGATCCTCGCCGGCGGCGCCGGCTGGTTCGCCGCCGTCCTGGCCGCCGGTCCGGGCGACCGCACACCGGTCGCCGCGGTCGGCGGCGGGCTGATCCTCGCGCTGTGCGTCGCCGCCGCGGCCGCCGTCTACCACGCGGGCGTCGCGCGCCGCCTCGACGCCACCTGGCCGTGGCCGAGGACGAGGACGGCGGGCTGGAGCGGCGGCTCGGCGACCTCGTCGACGGGCCGCTGCCGCTGCTCGTCGCCGGGCTCCGCGAGGGCGCCGCGCCCGAGACCGTCCTCGCCGACCTGCCCGAGACGCCCGACCCCGCCCTCGCCCGCCTGCTGAGCCATCGTCGTCGAGGGCGTCGCGGCGGCCCGCGCGCCGACGCCGAGCGCGCGCGGGCCGAGACCGCCGCCCTCGAAGCCGACGTCCGCTGGCTGACCGGCACGGTCCTGCCGGAGTTCCGCACCCGGATGCCCGAGCGCGTCGACTTCGTCCACGAGATCATCGCCGACCTCGACCGGCCCGCCACCGGCACGTTCCAGCGGCTCGCGCACGAGATCGGCGGCGCCATCGCCCACCAGCGGCGCTGGCAGTGGGGCGTCACCGCGAACTGCGCGCTGACCGCCGCCCGCATGCAGGCCGCCGTCCGGCGCCTGCTCCGGCAGTTGTACGAGATGGAGTTCCGCTACGACGAGACGGACGTGTTCTGGGAGATCATGGACCTGGACCACCAGGTCTCCCAGCTCGGACGCCTCGCCGACAGCGTCGCGACGATGTGCGACGGCCGGTCCGGACGCGCTGGCAGAAGCCGATCCCGATGGAACGGATCGTCCGCAGCGCCATGGGCCGCTGCGCGGACTTCCGGCGCGTCCGCTACATCACCGACCACGACCGCGCCGTCTGCGGCCCGCACGCCGAAGGCGTCATCCAGGCGCTCGCCGAACTCATCGACAACGCGCTGGTGTTCTCCCTGCACGACAGCCCCGTCACCGTGTACGTCGAGAAGGAGATCTCCGGCGTCGTCATCACCGTCGAGGACGCGGGCATGGGCATGCGGCACGCCGAACTCGCGCACGCCGAGTACCTGGTGAGCCGTCCGGACGACCGCACCGCCTGGACGGGCGAGGCGGTCGGGCTCGCGGTCGTGGGGATGCTCGCGGACAAGCACCGGCTGAAGGTCGGCTTCCGGCCGTCCTCGCGCGGCGGGCTCGCCGCGGTGCTGTTCGTCCCGGCCGAGATCGTCACCCGGCCGGTCGAGCGCTGGCCCTGGTCGGACGAGGGCAAGCCCGGCTCCGAGGACGAGGTGCCGAGCGACCGGCGGACGGCCGAGCTCGCGGGGATGCCGCCGATCCCGGACGGCCGGACGGTCCTCGCGCGCGAACGCGAGCGTGAACGCGAACGCGAACGTGCGCGGGACGGCGGCGTCGCGACCGTCCCAGCGCCAGCGCCCGCGCCCGACCCGGCGTCCGACGAGACGCAGGAGGTCGTGGTGTGGGGCGACCTGGAACTGCCCAAGCGGCGCCGCGGCGCGACCATCGGCCCGGAGGAGTGGGCGCTGATGGGGACCCGGCCGCCGCAGGTCGAGAAGGAGGACCGGGGGGAGGCGTTCGCCGCCTTCATGGGTCCGCCCGGCGGCGCGGCCGGCGACGACAGCGAGCAGCCCGAAGCGTCCGATGGAGGAAGCGATGACACCTGAGACGCGTGGCCTCGTCGGGCTCCTCGACTCGCTCAAGGACAAGGTCCGCGGCGTCCGGCACGTCCTCGTGCTGTCCCGCGACGGCCTGCGGATCAGCCACACCGACGAACTCGACGACGACCGGGCCGACCGGCTCGCGGCGCTCGCGTCCGGCGTGCAGAGCCTCTCGCTGAGCGCGTCCGCCGAGTTCGGCGCGGGCGGCGGCGTCGCGGCGGGCCGGTCGATGGTCGAGTTCCACGGCGGCGTCCTGCTGATCATCCCGGCCGGGCAGGGCGCGCATCTGGCCGTGGTGACCGAGCCGGGCACCGACGTCGGGCTCGCCGGGCGGCGGATGGAGGAACTCGCCCGGCAGATCCGCGGCGAGCTGTACGCCGCGCCCCGCCGCCCCGAACACGACGCGCGGGCATGAGCGCGCGCACCGCCGACGCCGACGACCCCGACCGGCTGTTCGCCGTCACCCGGGGCCGCGACCGGACGGCCGACGACCCGCCCGCTCCGCGAGCGCCCGCCGCCCCCGGCCGTCCCGCCGAACCGGACGTCCTGGACGTCGTCGCGCTGATCGTCGCCGAGGACGACCCGGGCGGCGGCCTCTCCGCGGAGCAGGTCGCGGTCCTGCGGCTGTGCCGCGACCACCCGGTCGCGCTGGTCGAGCTGGCCGCCCGCCTCGACATGCCCGTGCACGTCGCGCGGATCCTGCTGCGCGACATGCGCGACACCGGGCGGGTCACCGTCCGCCACCCGTCCACGGCCGTCGCCCCCTCGCGCTCGGCGACCTCGAAACGCTGAAGCAGGTCCTCGTTGGACTCGAACACCTTTGATCCCCCGCCCGTCGAGGCGCCGCTGCGCCGCACCGCCCGGGACGCGCTGAAGATCGTCATCGTGGGCGGCTTCGGGGCCGGAAAGACCACGATGGTCGGCTCGGTCAGCGAGATCCGGCCGCTCAACACCGAAGAGGTCATGACGGAGGCCGGGGAGGGCATCGACGACCTCACCGGCGTCCGCGCGAAACGCGGCACCACCGTCGCGTTCGACTTCGGCCGGATCTCCCTCGACGAGCACCGCGTGCTGTACCTGTTCGGCGCGCCCGGCCAGGAACGGTTCTGGTTCCTGTGGGACCGGCTGTTCGGCGGCAGCCTCGGCGCGGTCGCGCTCGTCGACACGCGCCGGCTCGCCGACTCGTTCCACTGCATCGACCGGCTGGAGGCGCAGGACATGCCGTTCGTCGTCGCGGTCAACCGGTTCCCCGGCGCCCGGCCGCCCCTCGACCGCGTCCGCGCCGCGCTCTGCCTGGACGAACGCGTCCCGCTCATCGACTGCGACGCCCGCACCCGCGACTCGTCCAAGGCGGTGCTGGTGGCGCTCGTCCGGTACCTCACCCGACTCCGCGAGGAGGCGTCATGACCGCACCGTCGCAAGCCCCCGCCCCCGCCCCGGGGCCGCCCGAGGGCGCCGACCTGCTCGTCCGGAAGGCGGTCGTGCGGGTGACCGGCGCCGACGCCGCCGCCGACCCGGCGGCGTTCTACCGGCTGCTGCACCGCGAGCACGGCCCCGTCGTCCCGGTGCTGCTGGACGGCGACGTCCCCGCCTGGTTCGTCATCGGGTACCGGGAGCTGCACCAGGTCACCGCCGACGACGGCCGGTTCGCCCGGGACTGCCGCCGCTGGAACGCCTGGCACCTCGTCCCGGACGACTGGCCGCTGATGCCGTACGTCGGCTGGACGCCGTCGGTGATGTTCGCCGAGGGCGACGCGCACCGGCGCCGGGCCGGGGCGATCGGCGACGCGCTCGCCGCCATCGACCCGCCCGTCCTCGGCGGCCTGTGCGCCCGCGAGTGCGACGCGCTCGTCACCGAGTTCGCCGGGGACGGCAGGGCCGACCTCGTCGAGCAGTACTCGCACCGCGTCCCGCTGCAGATCATCGCCCGGCTGTTCGGGCTGCCCGGGCACGAGATCCCCGCACTGGTCCGGGACGTCGCCGAATCCCTCGACTCCGACGACCTCGCCGCCCGCGCGCACGAACGCATCCACGCGCGGATGAGCGGGCTCGTCGAATCCCGCGCGCGCCGCCCCGCCCACGACGTCCCGTCCGTCCTGCTGTCGCACTCGGCCGGGCTCACCCCCGACGAGATCACCATCGACCTGCTGGTGGTCATGGCCGCCGCGCAGCAGCCCACCGGGAACTGGATCGCGAACGCGTTGCGGCTGATCCTGGAGGACGACCAGCTCAACGCGTCGGTGCAGGGCGGACGGCTCAGCGTCGACCAGGCGCTCCAGCGCGTCCTGTGGGACGACACGCCGACGCAGAACTTCATCGGCCGCTGGGCCGTGCACGGCTGCGACCTCGGCGGGCATCGCATCAGCTCAGGTGACTTGGTGGTCATGGGGTTGGCCGCCGCGAACCGCGACCCGCAGGCGCGGCCCGCGGACGGCCGCCGCGACGCCTTCGGCCGCGCCCACCTGTCCTTCGGGCACGGCGAGCACGGCTGCCCGTACCCGTGCCCGCGCCTCGCCCTGATGATCGCCCGCACCGCCATCGAGGTGCTGCTCGACCGCCTTCCGGGCGTCGCCCTCGCCGTCCCGGCCGACGAACTGAAGTGGCGCCCGTCGTTCTGGATGCGAGGACTGCAGGACCTGCCCGTCACCTTCGACCCGTCCGGCGTCCGGCGGCTCTGAAACGGGCCGCCGGCCGCCGGCCGCCGGCCGCCGGTCAGGCGCGTCATTGTGGGGGGCGACCCCCCCACGCCCCCGGCAAGGGCGCCCGCCCGAACCGTCGGCCTCCGCTCGCAGAGCTCCGCTCCGGCCGCCGGTCAGGCGGGGGTGAAGTCCATCCGGACGGCCGCCGGGCCGCGGGTGAACAGGCCCCGTTCGGCGGGCGCGAACCCGGCGGCGGGCCGCAGGTCGGGCATCGCGTCCAGCAGCAGGTTCGCGCCGACCTCGACCTCCGTCTTCGCGAGCAGCGCCCCGACGCAGAAGTGGCGGCCGAGGGCGAACGCGAGATGGTCGGCGGCCGCGGAGAACGCGTTCGTCGTGGACAGGTCGTCGCGGAAGACGTCGAACCGGTCGGGACGGGCGTAGCGTTCGGGGTCGCGGTTCGCGGCCCCGATCAGGCACGTCACGGTGCTGCCCGCCGGGATCGTCCCGCCGCTCACCCGCACGTCCGCCGCCGGCTGCCGCATGATCATGTGAACGGGCGGGCTGTACCGGAGCGTCTCTCGGCGAACGCGCGGGGCAGCAGGCTCCGGTCGTCCCGGACGGCCGCGAGCTGGTCGGGGTGCGCGAGGAGGTTCGCGAACAGCGCGGAGATCGCCTTGTCGGTTGTCTCCCCGCCCGCCGCGAGCAGCAGGCTGACGAACGCCTTGACGTCCTCGTCGCTCATCCGCGTCCCGTCGATCTCCGCCAGGCACAGCGTCGACAGCAGGTCGTCGCCCGGCTCCGCGCGCCGCCGCGCGATGATCGGCAGCATGTACTCGGCGAGTTCCGCGCGGGTGCGCAGCCCCGCTTCGGCGACGTCCGGGTCCTGCGCGAGGTTGCCGAGGAACGCGACGATCGAGGTGTACCAGCGCTGGAATCGCACGTGGTCGGTCCGGTCGAGCCCGAGCATGTCGACGATGACGTTGATCGGAAAACGGGTGGAGAATTGCCCGGCCAGTTCGACCGTTCCGGCCGTCCGGAATTCGTCGATCAGTTCGCGGGCGTTCCTTTCGATCACCGGAAGGAACGTGTCGCGCAGTTCGGTGCCGCGGAACGCGGGCGTCACCAGCCCCCGGCGGACCGCGTGCTCGCGCCCGCTGAGCTGCAGGATCGTCCGTCCGTGCACCGGTTCGAGCTGCCAGTCGTAGTTCGCGGTGGTGAACACCGGGTCGCGGAAGGCGTGCTCGACGTCGGTGTAACGCGAGATCAGATAGCTCTGCGTGGCCTCGTGCCAGAAGAGCGGCGCCTCCTCCCGCAGGGCGCGGTACCCGGTGTACGGATCGGCGGCGAATTCGGGCGACAGGATATCCGGAATCATGGTCGCTCCCGGTACGCGGTCGTGGACCTTCCGAGCTTAGAAAGCCGAATTCGCGCGGTCCAGACTTGATTTCCGCGGGTCAGGCGAAATGTCGTCCAGGCGAGGTTTCGGTGACCGGACGCGGTCAGGCGCGGGCGCGGACGCGGCCGCCCGTCAGGTTCAGCGTCTGGCCGACCAGCGTCGGCAGGCGGGAATCGGCGAGGAACGCCACGGACGCGGCGACCCTCGCGGCGGTCGGGGCGTGCCCGAGCGGCGTGCGCGCGCCCGGTTCGGCCGGGGCGACCGCGTTGACCGAGACGCCGAACGGCGCCGCCTCCCGGCCCAGCGACTTCGCCAGCGCGATCACGCCCGCGTGCGCCGCCGAACGGGCGGTGGCGTCCGCGCGACCGGCCAAGCCCGCCTCCGACGCCAGCAGCACGATCCGCCCGCCGCCGCGCTCGGCCATCCCCGGCAGGACGGCCTGCGCGCAGGCGAACGCCCCGCCGAGCGAGGTGTCGACGACGTGCCACCAGTCGTCCGGATCGTGCTTGGGCAGCGGCGCGGTCGTCCGGTGCGCGGCCGCGGCGACCAGGACGCCCACCGGCTCGCCCGCCGCCCGCTCCAGCCGTCCGAGCATCGCCCGCACGCCGTCCGGCCGGGTGACGTCGCCCGGCGCGGCGATGCCGCCGATCTCCGCCGCGAGTCCGCGCAGGTCGACGACCGGGAGGTCGTTCACCCCGACCCGGTGGCCGGCCGCCGCGAGCCGCCGCGCGATCGAAGGCGCCGTACCCGCCGCCCGCGCCCGTCACGAGTGCGAGCGCCATCAGAGCACCGCCCCGGCGTTCGGCGACAGCACCTCGCCGGTGCTCGCCGTCGCCTCCTCGATCAGGTGGACGGCCGCGAGCGCGACCTCCCGCGGCGACGTCAGCCGCGCGGCGGGCACCGACTGCAGGTGCGCGGGCCGCCGCAGCATCGAGTCGTCCGGGACCAGCGGCGTGTCCGTCGGCCCGGGCGCGACCGCGTTCACCCGGACGCCGAACGGCGCGACCTCCGCGGCCAGCGACCGGACGAGCCCGAGCACCGCGCCCTTCGCCGCCGCGTAGTGCGCCTGGGCGTCCGCCCCGCCGACCGCCGACGACGCCGACACCGCGACGACCGACCCGCGCCCCCGGGACGCCATGTCGGGCGTGACCGCCCGGCACACGTTCACGACGCCGCCGAGATGGACCCGCAGCATCCGCCGCCAGTCGTCCCAGTGCACGTCCGACGCCGGGACTATCGCGTGGTGCCCCGCCGCGCACACCGCGGCCCCGATCGGCCCCAGCGTCCGCTCGACCCGGCCGACCGCCGCGCTCACCTGCGCCGGATCGGACACGTCCGCCTCGATCGGCAGGTCCACGCCCGGCGCCGGACGCAGATCGAGCCCCGCGGTCGTCCACCCGCGGCCCGCCAGCTCGTCCACCACGGCGTTCCCGATCCCTCCGGCCGCCCCGGTGACGAGCGCGACTCTTCGTGGCATCGCGCCTCCTCGGAGATACAAACGCCCAGGCAAACCGACATAACGGCACGTCGCAAGGGATATGGCGAAGTTTTGAACACCCGTGTGCGGGAAGCCACTTACTTACCATGTGGTAGAAAACCGGGAACACGTCACGACCGACCCTGGAGGGGCAGTGCCGGCACCGATCCCGCTCCCGCGACACCTGACGACCCTCGACGGCCCCGCCGCACCCCTCGGCCCCCGGCTCCGCATCGCCGTCCCGTCCGAGTCCCTGCGCCCCCTCGGCGAGACCGTCGCCGAGCTCCTCGCCCGCCTCCACGCCGTCACGCCCACCGTCGCCGTGGGCCCCGAAGGCGACCTCCGCCTGACCCTCGGCACCCCCACCGCCCCCGGCGCGATCCGCCCGCCCCAAGGCACGGACCCCCGCAC
>NZ_MKJY01000145.1 GCF_001942465.1 Actinomadura sp. CNU-125 | reverse complement strand
TGCCGGCGCCGAACTGGGCGCCGGTGCCCGCACCGCCGCCGTCCGCCCGCACCGGCCCGGGCCTCGGCCTGCTCACCGTCATCGCGCTGATCGTGGCGCTGGTGGCGGGCGCGGTCGGCGCCGGCGTCGGGGTGATCGCGACGGACGGGGACGAGGGTTCGGTGAGCCTCGGCGGCGGCAGCGGCTCGGCGGGCGGGGCCGCGCCGAACCGTCCGCCGGACTCGGTGGCGGGCGTCGCGAGCCGGGTGCTGCCCAGCGTCGTGATGATCCGCGTGCAGTCGCCGCAGGGCGAGGTCGGCGGCACCGGCTTCATCGTCGAGAACGGCTACATCATCACCAACAACCACGTCGTGTCGGGCGGCGGCACGGGCGGGCAGATCGAGGTCGTGTTCAACGACAAGAAGACGCTGCCCGCGACGATCAAGGGCACCGACCCCGGCACCGACATCGCGGTGATCAAGCCGGAGGGCGACCACGAGCTCAAGCCGCTGGAACTCGGCGACTCCAGCAAGCTCGCCGTCGGCGACCCGGTGATCGCGATCGGCTCGCCGCTCGGCCTGCAGGGCTCGGTCACCACCGGGATCGTCTCGTCCCTCAACCGCGCGGTGCCGGTCGGCGACGAGAGCGGCGGCGACTCGTCGTACCTCAACGCCATCCAGACCGACGCGGCCATCAACCCGGGCAACTCGGGCGGGCCGCTGGTCGACATGAAGGGCCGCGTGATCGGCATCAACACCGCGATCGCGACGCTCGGCGGCCAGTCGATGGGCGGTGAGCAGGGCGGCAACATCGGCCTCGGCTTCGCGATCCCGGTCAACCAGGCCAAGCGGATCGCCGAGGAGATCATCGCCAACGGCAAGGTCCGCCAAGCGCTGCTCGGCGTCCTGCCCGACCCGCGCTACCAGCAGGGCGGCGCGCGGATCCTCCCGGAGCCGGTGCAGGGCCAGCAGCCCGTCACGCCGAACGGCCCGGCCGACAAGGCGGGCCTCAAGCCCGGCGACGTCATCACCAAGATCGACGAGCGGCCGATCCAGGACGCGACCGACCTCATCGCGCAGATCCGCAGCAAGGCTCCCGGCGACCAGGTCAAGGTGACCTATGAGCGGGGCGGCAAGGAGAGTACGGTCACAGTGACGCTCGGCGCCGCGTCGTAATATCCAGGGGAATGTTCAGGTCCGGTTAATCCGGGCTGGGGATACTCTGGGGGGACCGGCCCGCGCGGGCCGGTCCCCCCGGCATGGCGTGTGGAGGACGGTTTGTTCGACGTCGGACTCGGCGAGATGGCGGTACTCGTCGTCCTCGCCCTGGTCATCTTCGGAGACAGGCTGCCCCAGGTCGCCGGGCAGGCGGGCCGGATGCTGCGGCAGGTGCGCCAGATGGCGAACTCCGCCCGCAGCGACCTGCAGGAGGGGCTCGGCCCGGAGTTCAAGGACTTCGACATCGCCGACCTGAACCCCAAGACGTTCGTCCGCAAGCACCTGCTGGAGGACGACGACACCTACACGCCCCCGCGCAGCAACGGCAAGATCTTCGACGACGAGCCGTCCTACGCGACGACGGCGGGCGAACTCGGCTACGACGAGCGTCCCCCGTTCGACGACGAAGCCACCTGACCTTCCGCGGCGGACGCGCCCACGCCCGATGATCGTGGCGACGATGTCGAAGCCGATATAGGCGAAGAAAGCCCCGTCCCTTCCCGGGACGGGGCTTTCCTGCGTCGTGCGGGGTCAGCGGCCCTTCGGGGAGATGCCCAGCGACATGCCCGCCAGGCCGCGGCTGCGGCCGCCGAGCGTGTCGGCGATGGTGCGCAGTTCCTTCGCGGCCCCGGCGTCCGGGTCGGACAGCACCAGCGGGACGCCCTCGTCCCCGCCCTCGCGCAGCCGCGGGTCGATCTCCACCTGGCCGAGGAGCGGCACCCGGGTGCCGAGCGTCGTGGTCAGCGCGTCCGCGACCGTCTGGCCGCCGCCCGAACCGAAGATGTCCTGCCGCTCCCCGCAGTGCGGGCACGCCAGGTACGACATGTTCTCGATCACGCCGACGACCTGCTGGTGCGTCTGCGCGGCGATCGCGCCCGCCCGCTCGGCGACCTCGGCGGCCGCCTGCTGCGGCGTCGTCACCACCAGGATCTCCGCGGACGGCAGCAGCTGCGCCACCGAGATCGCGATGTCGCCCGTGCCGGGCGGCAGGTCCATCAGCAGGACGTCCAGGTCGCCCCAGTAGACGTCGGCGAGGAACTGCTGCAGCGCCCGGTGCAGCATCGGCCCGCGCCACACGACCGGCTGGTTCCCGGCGGTGAACATGCCCACCGAGATCACCTTCACGTCGTGCGCCGACGGCGGCATGATCATGTCTTCGACCTTGGTGGGCGGGTTCTGCACGCCCAGCATCCGCGGGATCGAGTGGCCGTAGATGTCGGCGTCCACGACGCGACCTTGCGGCCCTGCGCCGCCAGCGCCGCCGCCAGGTTCACCGTCACCGACGACTTGCCGACGCCGCCCTTGCCGCTCGCCACCGCGTACACCTTGGTCAGCGAGTTCGGCTTCGCGAACGGGATCTCCTTGGCGGGCTCGCCGCCGCGCAGCTTCGTCTGCAGGTCCTTGCGCTGCTCCTCGCTCATCACGTCCAGGTCGACCTGCACGGAGGTGACCCCGTCGAGCTTGGAGACGGCCTCCGTGACGTTCTTGGTGATGGTGTCCTTCATCGGACAGCCGGCCACGGTCAGGTACACGCCGACCTTCACCGCGCCGTCCGGCGCGATGTCGACGTTCTTGACCATGTCGAGCTCGGTGATGGGCTTACGGATCTCAGGATCGTTCACCGTGGCGAGGGCCGCGGTCACCTGCTCGGTCGTCAACTCGGAGGCCATGCGTCCATGGTATGGACTGTTACGGCTCCCTGAACAATCGGGTGTCGGACCTCATAGCGCCGGGGCCGACTCCGCACGGCCTCCGGCGCCAGGGCGCCTGCGGCCGCGCGGTGTGGGCGGGCCCTCTGTGGCCGTGTGGGGCCCGTCGAGCGTCCGCGTCCCCGCAGGACGCCTGCGGCCGCGCGGCGTGGGCGGCCTTCTGGGTCGTGTGGGGTGAGTCGAGCGTCCGCGTCCGCGCGGGGGCCTGGTCGTGCGGTGTGGGCGGCCTTCCTGGCCGTGTGGGGTCCGTCGAGCGTCCGTGTCCGGGGCCGTGCGGAACCGCTGTGACCGCGCGGTGTGGGCGGGGTCTGCCGGTCGTGTCGGGATCAGCGGACGGGGTCTTTGGTGTCGAGTTCTCGGAGGATCTGCTGCAGTTCGGAGCGGAGGAAGTCGCGGGTGACGACTTCGCTCAGGGCCACTCGGAGGCCGGCGATCTCCCGGGTGAGGTACTCGGTGTCGGCGGTGGTCCGTTCCGTCCGGGCGCGGTCCTGCTCGTACTGGACGCGGTCGCGGTCGTCCTGCCGGTTCTGTGCGAGCAGGATCAGCGGGGCCGCGTAGGACGCCTGCAGCGACAGCATCAGCGTCAGGAAGATGAACGGGTACGGGTCCCAGCGCAGGGCGGACGGGCCGAACCAGTTCCAGCCGATCCACACGATGATGAACACCGTCATGTAGACGAGGAATCGCGCGGTGCCGAGGAAGCGCGCGATGCGTTCCGACAGCCGCCCGAACGACTCGGGGTCGTAGTGCGGGCGCGGGACGAGCGTGCGGCGGTAGTGCCGCGGCTGGTCCAGGCGGGTCGTTTCCAGGCGTGTGGTCGTGGTCATGTCCTCCCCCGGAGGGCCTCTTCCTCGGGATCCGAGGGCGGCGCGACCGCGCCGGTGCTCGCGTCCATCACCGACTCCCGCCAGTCCTCGGGCAGCAGGTGGTCGAGCACGTCGTCGATGGTCACCGAGCCGAGCAGGTGCCCGTTCTCGTCCACGACGGCGCCCGCGACCAGGTTGTAGGCGGCCAGCAGCATCGCGACGTCCTCCAGCGTCATTCCCGGACGCAGCGGGTCGAGTTCGGCGTCGACGACCGCGCTGACCAGGGTGCGCGGGGGTTCGCGCAGGAGCCGCTGGAAGTGGACGGTGCCGAGGTAGCGGCCGGTGGGGGTCGCGGTGGGCGGGCGGCACACGTACACCTGTGCGGCCAGCGCCGGGTTCAGGTCGGGGTTGCGGATCTGCGCGAGCGCCTCCGCGACGGTCGCGTCCGGCGCGACGATCACCGGGTCGGTCGTCATCAGGCCGCCCGCCGAGTAGTCCTCGTAGGACAGCAGCCGCCGGACGGGCGCCGCCTCTTGCGGCTCCATCAGGGTGAGGAGCCGTTCGCGCTGCTCGTCCGGGAGTTCGCCGAGCAGGTCGGCGGCGTCGTCGGGGTCCATGGCCTCCAGGACGTCGGCGGCCCGTTCGACTTGCAGCGTTTCGAGGATCTCGATCTGGTCGTCCTGCGGGAGTTCTTCCAGGATGTCGGCGAGCCGCTCGTCGCCGAGGGCGTCGGCGACTTCCGCGCGGCGTTTGCCCGGCATGTCGTGGATGACGCCGGCGAGGTCGGCGGGTTTCATCCGCTCGAACGCCGCGATCAGCCCGGCCGCGCCCTGCCCGTGCTCGACGGCCGAGAAGCCCTCGACCGCGTCCCAGTCGACGACGAGGCTCTCGCCGCGCCGCCGCAGTCCCCGTTTCGTCCGCCGCCGCACCGCGACCTTCGACAGCAGCCAGTCGCGCGTGCGGGTCGGCTCCATCGCCACGTCCACCACTGAAACCGGTTCGCCGGTGTCGCAGAACCGGACGGTCCGGTCCAGCATCTCCGCGATCACCAGCGTCTCCGACTCCCGCTGCCGGAACCGGCGGATGTTCAGCCGCCCGTCGAAGATGATCGCGTCCGACTCGATCACCGTGACCCGGGTGATCGGCAGGAACACCGGGCGCCGCGGCTGCACCTCCACGACGAGCCCCAGCACCCGCGGCGGCCGGGGCGCCAGCCGCAACGCCACGACGACGTCGCGGACCCGGCCGACCTGATCGCCCACCGGGTCGAATACCGCGATCCCGGCGAGCCGGGCGATGAACACCCGTGTCGGAGATGCGCTCATGGCGAGGACACTACCCATGATCCCCCGGACGATCCGGCCGCGGCGGTCATCTCCGTCACACACCGGACGCCGCAGGTGGAGAGGCCGGGCGCGGGTGTGCATCATGGGGGCGTCACACCCGGAAGGGCGCGGACGGAAAGGGGATCGGCATGGTCGGGACGGTCCAGGCGACGGGCGCCGCACCGGACGAGACGTTCGAGGAGCATCGCGGCACGCTCTTCGCGGTCGCCTACCGGATGCTGGGCTCCGCCGCCGACTCCGAGGACGCCGTCCAGGACGCCTGGCTGCGCTGGTCGGCCGCCGACCGTTCGGACGTCCGCGACCCGCGCGGCTACCTCGTCCGGATCACCACCAACATCGCGGTCGACCGGCTGCGGAGCGCGCGGGCGCGGCGCGAGACGTACGTGGGTCCGTGGCTCCCCGAACCGATGCTGACCTCCCCGGACGTCGCCGACGACACCGAGCTCGCGGAGTCGGTGTCGATGGCGCTGCTCGTCGTCCTGGAGACGCTCAGCCCGCTCGAACGGGCCGTGTTCGTCCTCAAGGAGGCGTTCGGCTACCCGTACGCGGAGATCGCGGCGGCGCTGGACCGGACGGAGGAGTCGGTGCGGCAGCTCGGCACCCGCGCCCGCAGGCACGTGGCGGCGCGGCGGCCCCGGTTCGAGGCGGAGGCGGCCGAGCGGCGCGCCGCCACCGACCGGTTCCTCGACGCGGTCCTGGGCGGCGACGTGAACCGGCTGATGGAGATCCTCGCCCCGGACGTCACCATGTGGACGGACGGTGGCGGCAAGGTCCGCGCGGCGGTGCGGCCGATCGTCGGCGCGGCGAAGGTCGCCCGGTTCATCGGCGCCGTGGCGGGCGCGCCCTACTCGGGCGTCGACCCCGCCGACATGCGGATGCGGCGCACGGACGTCAACGGCCGGCCCGGCCTCGTCATCGACGGCCCCGACCGGACGATCAGCACGGTGACCGTCGAGTTCGACGAGCAGGGCCGCGTGTACGCCATCCACATGGTGGCGAACCCGGACAAGCTGGGCGCCGTCGCCGAGGGCCGCGAACTGGCCGTCGAGCGCCCCTAGCGGTCGGCGCGGCGGCGCCGGGCGCCCGCCAGACGGGGCGGCGGGCCCGCCGTCGTCGCCGGGGACCCCACGGGACGGACGGTCGCGTACCCGCCGGACGGCGCGACCTCCTCGCCCGTCGGCGTCAACCGGATCACCCACGACTCGGCGGCCCACCGTTCGAGCCGCCCCTCGTGCGTCGCCCCGTTCAGCCGGTCCTTCGCGAGCTTGGGAGCCACCTCGTCCCACAGTTCGCCGCCGGGCTCGACGTGCTCGCACGCGGCGACGAACGCGACGAGCCGTCCGCCCTTGTCCTTGCTGCGCAGGATCACGGTCACCCGGTCGGCCTCGGGCAGGCCGGGGAGCGGCTGCTCGCCGTCCCCGCCCGTCAGCACGTACGCCGACCCCTCGTGCCAGACGTGCCACGCCGCCCGCGGCTGCGGCAGACCCGGCAGGTCGAGCCACAGCAGCCCCGACTTCTTGGCCGCCTCCTCCACCAGCGCCGCGCTCAGCGCGTGCACCGCGTCGGCCGACGGTTCGTTCGGGTCACCCATGTGCCGCAGCGTCTCACACCCGGTGGATACGATCCGCCCCATGCGCTCACGACGTACCACCCTCGCGGTCCCCGGCAGCAATCCCCGGTTCATCGAGAAGGCGCAGGGCCTCCCGGCCGACGAGATCTTCCTCGACCTGGAGGACGCCGTCGCCCCGTCCGCGAAGGAGGACGCGCGCAAGTCGGTCGTCGCCGCGCTCAACGAGGGCGACTGGACGGGCAAGATCCGCGTCGTCCGGGTCAACGACCTCGACACCCCGTACGCCTACCGGGACGTCATCGAGGTCGTCGAGGGCGCGGGCGCGAACCTCGACGCGATCATGCTCCCGAAGGTGCAGGACCCGTCGCACGTCCGGTGGCTCGACCGGCTCCTCACGCAGATCGAGGGCGCGATGGGCTACGAACCCGGACGTATCGGTATCGAGGCGCAGATCGAGGACGCGCGCATGACGCGCATCGACGACATCGCGGCGTCGTCGCCGCGGCTGGAGACCCTCGTGTTCGGCCCCGGCGACTTCATGGCGTCGATCAACATGAAGACGCTCGTCGTGGGGGAGCAGCCGCCCGGTTACACCGAGGGCGACGCCTACCACTACATCCTGATGCGGATCCTGCTGGCCGCCCGCGCCCACGACCTGCAGGCCGTCGACGGCCCCTACTTCAACGTCCGGGACGCCGACGGCTTCGACCGCGCCGCCCGCCGCTCGGCCGCCCTCGGCTTCGACGGCAAGTGGGTGCTGCACCCGTCCCAGATCGACGCCGGGAACGCGATCTTCTCCCCGACGCAGGACGACTACGACCACGCCGAGCTGATCCTCGACGCCTACGACCACGCGATCAACGTCGAGGGACGCGGCGCCGCGATGCTCGGCGACGAGATGATCGACGAGGCGTCCCGCAAGATGGCGCTCGTCATCGCCGCCAAGGGACGCGCCGCCGGGCTCGCCCGGACGCGTACGTTCGAGCCCTCCGGGAACTGAGCGACCGTACGATTCGTCCACGCAACCAAGGCGTGGACGACTCGGGTCGAGGAGAAGGGGACGTATGTCTGACCAGGAGGACGCGAACGGCTGGGCGCCGCTCGATCCCGGCATGGGCGACGGGCGGCCGCGTTCTCCTGACCCGGACCCGTCGCGGCAGGAGCCGCAGCAGCAGGCCCCGCAGGCCCCGCCGCAGCAGTCGACGAGCGGTTGGCCGCAACCGCAGGCCCCGGCCCCGCAACCGGGGACACAGGGCCAGCCGCTTTACGGCCAGGGCCAGCAGCCCTACGACCAGGGCCAGCCACCCTACGACCAGCCCTACCCGAGCCAGCAGCACACCGGGGGACAACCCGCCTGGAACCAGCAACCGGCGGCGTGGGGCCAGCAGTACCCCCAGCAGTACCCCTACGCCCCCGGCTACGACGCCTATGGCGGTTACCCGCCTCCGGTGAAACGACCCTGGATCGTCCCCACACCGCGCGGGGTGCCGTTCCACCGGATGGCGCGTTCGGAGGCGCACAACTGGTGGCGTCCGCTCGTCGGAACCGTGTCGATCATCGTGGTCGGGCTCGGCGTCGGCGGCGTCCTCGGCGTCATCGGGCTGATCATCCAGATGGCGGTGTCGGACGGCGATTCCCCGCTGCTCGACGACCCGTCCGGCACGTCGATCTTCGGCAACGACACCGCCGACATCGCCTACGCGCTGCTGTCCCTGGCGGTCTTCCTTCCGCTGGTCGGGCTCGCCGCGTGGGGGATCCAGCGGCGGCGGCCCGGGACGCTGTCCTCGGTGGTCGGACGGCTGCGCTGGCGCTGGATGCTCGCGTGCGCGGGCATGTCCGTCGCGTTCTGCGCGGTGTCCTACGGCCTGTCGCTCGCCGCGAGCCTGTCGGTCGAGAACGAGCCGGCCGGGTCGACCACCGAGGGGGCGTGGGTCGGCTGGGGCGACTTCCTGCTGCCCGCGCTCGTCATCGTGGCGCTCGTCCCGTTCCAGTCGGCGGCCGAGGAGTACTTCTTCCGCGGCTGGCTCATGCAGGCGATCGGCGCGTGCACCCTGGAGAAGGCCAGGAACGGGCTGACGCGCGCGCTCAGCGTCGTGTTCCGCACCCCGTGGCCCGGCATCGTGCTGGGGGCCGCACTGTTCACGTCCGGGCACGGGTACACCGGCTGGGGGATGCTCGACATCTTCATCTTCGGCGCGATCGCCGGCTGGCTCACGGTGCGCACCGGCGGCCTGGAGTGCACGATCGCGCTGCACGTGTTCAACAACCTGATGGCGTTCCTGCTCCCGGCGGCGTTCGGTCAGCTGAGCCTCGAACAGGGCGGGATCCCGTGGCAGTACGTCCTCGCCGACGTCGCCTCCATGGCCGTGTACGCGGTGGGCATCGTCCTGCTGGCCCGCCGGTTCAAGGTGGAGACGAGCACGCCCGGCGACGGCCCGGCGGACGAGCACCCGGGCCCGGACGCGCCGCGGCCGCGGCGTCCCGGCGACGTGCCGGGCCCGCAGCCCGCCTACTGACGGCCGCTCACAGCACGCCCCATTCCGTGAGCGCGTCGACGAGGCCGGGGACGAGCGGCAGGCCGGCCAGCTCGGCGGGCGCGACCCACCGGACGTCCGCGGCGTCGTCCCCGGCGCGCGCGTCCCGCCGAGCACCGTGGCGGCGTAGTCGTGGATCTCGTAGACGACGCCGCCGGGGCCGTCCCGTTCGACCGTGCCCACGAACGCGCCGGGGCGGACCCGCAGGCCCGTCTCCTCCAGCAGTTCGCGGGCGACGGCCGCGGCGTCGTCCTCGCCCGGTTCCACCCGCCCGCCCGGCACCGACCAGCGTCCCGCGCCGGGCGGGCGGCCCCGCCGCACCAGCAGCAGCCGTCCGTCCGGATCATGGACGATCGCACCCACGCACCGTTCCCGCATGCCCCCATTTTGTCCCGTCTTTCCCGTCCGTGCCTTGACGTGCGGGGGAGCCGCCGCGCAGGGTGGGGAATCATGAGGGCGGAGCCCACATGCCCGCGATGCGGGACCCAGGTGCAGGCGCCGGGTCTCTGGTCGAGCGACTGGAGCTGCGGCGTGCACGGAGCCGTACTCCCCAGGCAGCCTCCGGTACGGCCGGGCCCGGACGCGCTCTCCGTCGTCCTCCGGGACGTGCGGGTGCCCGTCTGGACGCCTTGGCCGCTCCCGCTGAACTGGCTCGTCACCGGATTCGTGACCGTCGGGGACGAACGCGGCGGCGCGCGCGCGTGCGGCGTCGCGCTGTCGGGCCCCGGCCTGGTCAGCGGCCCGGCCGACATGATGCTGATCGCCGAGGAGCCGGGCATCGGCCTCGGCGCGCACTACGCGGGGCTGGACGGCTCCGACCCCGGCGAGCAGTTCGACGGCAGCCCGCCGCACGCCAAGATCGGCATCAGCGGCCCGGCGGCGACGCCCGGGCACACCGTCCCGCTGTGGGCGGTGGGCCGCGAACCGGACCGGGCCGTCTTCGTCGGCGAGGCGCTCGGCAACTGGCTGTGGGCCGTCCTGTGGCCCGCGGACGCGGGCGTGCTCATGCTCGAAGACCAGAATCTCCTCGATCTCCGCGAACCCGGCATGGAAGTGGACCTTCCCTACGGCGCCTACAGCCTCAAGCTAGACCTCTGACACACGCGCGCGCCTACGCTGTACAGATGCGGATCGACCTCCACGTCCACAGCGACGCGTCCGACGGCACACGTCCGCCCGCCGAGGTCATGCGGCGCGCGCGCGGCAACGGCGTGGACGTCGTCGCGCTCACCGACCACGACACCACCGCCGGATGGGACGCGGCCGCGGCGGCCCTCCCGGACGGGCTGACGCTCGTCCCCGGCGTCGAGCTGTCGTGCGTCCACGACGGCCGGAGCCTGCACATGCTCGGCTACCTGTTCGACCCGGCCGAACCCGTCCTGGCCGCCGAACTCGCCCGCATCCGCGACGACCGCGTGATCCGGGCCCGGACGATGGTCGCGCGGCTCCGCGAACTCGGCGTGGACGTCACGTGGGAGCGGGTCCGCGAACTCGCGCGGGGCGAGGCCGTCGGGCGTCCGCACATCGCCCAGGCCATGCTCGAAGCCGGGGCCGTCGCCTCGCACGACGAGGCGTTCACCGCCGACTGGATCGCCGAAGGCGGCCGCGCGCACGCCGGACGGTACGCGCTCGACCCCGAACGCGCGGTCGCGCTCGTCCGGGCCGCCGGGGGCGCGTGCGTCTTGGCCCACCCGCGGGCGCGGCGCGCCGGGTACGTCTTCCCGGACGAGCTGATCGAGCGGCTCGCCGCCGCCGGGCTCGCCGGCCTGGAGGCCGACCATCCGAACCAGGCCCCCGACGACCGCGCCCACCTGCGCGATCTCGCCGCCGCCCTCGGCCTCGTCGTCACCGGGTCCAGCGACGACCACGGCGCCCCGACCGGCGACCGCATCGGCGCCGAGACCACCGACCCCGCCGCCTACGAGGCCCTCCTGGCCGCCGCGGCCGGATCGCCCTGACCCGGTTGCGAAGCGCGGTAGGGTGCCAGGCGTGGACGCGCGCATCGAACAGGTGGTGACGTCGGGCAAGCTGACCCTGGACGACACCGAGTACGACGTCGAGAACAACACCTACATCGTCGGCGACGACGATGACGTCATCGTCATCGACCCGGCGTTCGACGCCGAGGCCATCCTCGAGAAGGTGGGCGAGCGCGAGGTCATGGCCGTCCTGCTCACCGACGGCAACGAGCACCGGCTGAGCGTCGTGCTCGAAGTCGCCGCCGCCGGCGAGGACGACGAGGAGAACTGGGCCCCCATCGCGCTGCACCGCGCCGACCGGCTGCTGTGGCGCGACTACTTCGGCCGCCTCGCCAAGGAAGAGGACGACGAGGACGACGCCAAGGCGCTGCGATCCCTCGAACCCGACATCTGGCTCGAAGACGGCGGTGTCTTCGAGATCGGCGACGCCCAGCTCGAGATCGTCCAGACCCCGGGGCACACCCCCGGCAGCGTCTGCGTGATCAGCGAGCAGCTCGGCGTGCTGTTCTCCGGCGACACGCTGCACCGCGGCCGTCCCGGCTCGATCGGCGGCGCCTTCGAGGACCTGCGCAAGCAGCTCAACTCGATCGGCGCGCTGCTCGACCCGCTGCCCCGCGACCTGCAGGTCATGCCCGCCCAGGGCGACGAGACGACCGCGGGCGAGGAGAACTCCCGGTGGGAGAGCTGGGGCGACATGGCCCGCGAGGACAACGACTGACGCCCGACGGCGGGCGCACGGGGACGGACGGCCGGTGATGGAACAGCTCGGCTTCGACGGCATGCCCGAACGCCTGTACGCGTGCACGCCGTCGCGGCTGAACACCTGGCAGGACTGCCCCCGGCGGTACCGGATGACCTACCTGGACCGTCCGATGCCGCCGAAGGGCCCGCCGTGGGCGCACAACAGCGTCGGCGCCAGCGTGCACAACGCGCTGGCCGCCTGGTGGCGGCTGCCCGAACCCGACCGGACGCCCACCGCCGCCGGCGCCCTCCTCACCCGTGGCTGGATCACCGAGGGGTTCCGCGACGGCGAGCAGTCCGCCGCGCACCGCGAACGGGCCCGCGACATGGTGGAACGCTACGCCGCGGGGCTCGACCCGTCCGACGAGCCGATCGGCGTCGAGCGGACGGTCGCGGCCCGCACCGCCCGCATCGCCGTCTCCGGCCGCATCGACCGGCTGGACGCCCGCGGCGGCGAACTCGTCGTCGTCGACTACAAGACCGACGCCGCCCGCTCACCCCGGACGACGCCCGCGGCTCGCTCGCCCTCGCGATCTACGCGGTGGCGGCGTCCCGGGTGCTGCGCCGCCCGTGCCGCCGCGTCGAGCTGCACCACCTGCCGTCCGGCGAGACGGCCGCCTGGGAGCACACCGCCGAGTCCCTCGACCGCCACATCGAACGCGCCGAGGACATCGCCGCCGAAGCGTCGGCGGCCGACGACGAGTACCGCGCCCGCGTCCCGAAGCCCCGCCGCGGCGAGCCGCGCCGGGCGCCGACGACCGGACCCGGCCGGTCGACCACGCCCCGTTCGACGAGCGGTTCCCGGCGCGTCCGGGCCCGCTGCGCGCGTACTGCGACTTCGCGGCGGCACTGCCCCGAGGGGCGCGAGGCCGCGCCCCGCAAGGAGCCCTGGTCGGCCCTGCCGGTCGACGCCTGAGGCAGCCACCGCGCGCGCGCCGCGCG
>NZ_MKJY01000144.1 GCF_001942465.1 Actinomadura sp. CNU-125 | reverse complement strand
AAGATGGTGCGCACCAGCGTCGCCACCCACGGCTGCGCCGACCGGGGCACCTTCGTCAGAAGATTCCGCAGGTAGTGCGTCCGGCACCGCTGCCACGCAGCCCCGGGCAACGTCGCCCCGATCGCCTCCACCAGGCCGCGGTGCGCATCGGAGATCACCAGCTGGACGCCCGACAGCCCCCGGGCGACCAGCCCGCGCATGAATGCCAGCCAGCCCGCGCCGTCCTCGGCCGAGGTCACCTCGATCCCGAGGATCTCGCGGTGCCCGTCGGCGTTGACACCGGTGGCCACCAGCACGTGCACGTTGACGATCCGGCCTCCCTCGCGGACCTTCTGGGTCAGGGCGTCCACCCACACGAACGCATACGGCCCCGCCTCCAGCGGACGGTTGCGGAACGCCTGGACCTGCGCGTCCAGGACCTTCGACATCTCCGACACCTGGCTTTTGGAGATGCCCTTGATGCCCATCTGCTCGACCAGTTTGTCCACCCGCCGGGTGCTGACACCGAGGAGATAGGAGGTGGCCACCACGCTGATCAGGGCCTGCTCGGCCCGGCGGCGGCGTTCCAGCAGCCACTCGGGGAAGTAGGACCCCGACCGCAGCTTCGGGATCGCCAGCTCAACGGTCCCGGCGCGGGTGTCCCAGTCCCGGGGCCGGTATCCGTTGCGGCGGTTGATCCGCTCGTCCGACCGCTGTCCGTAGCCGGCCCCGCAGACCGCGTCGCTCCGCGCTCATCAGCGCTTCGGCCATCGTCTTGACCATCGACCGCAACACATCGGGCTCACACGCCCCGATCTGCTCGGCAATCCACTCGGCGGGGTCCACACTGTTGTCGGCGGCCATCGCGTTCCACTCTCCTTCTGGTCTTGGTCGATTCGAAGGATTCACGCGGTGGCCGTCTCACGTCACGACGACATGCCACTTGACCTGGTCAAACTCGTACACCACCTCCGTGGACGCAACCCGATCCGGGCGTTGGGCCGTCCTTCGGCGAACCACTGCGCGGCCTGCATCCGTACTTGTTCTCGTTTGTCACGGCCGACGGCGGTCATCCCGCCGCCCTGGGGGTATCTGGCCATGTCACCGGCATACGCCTGCACCGACGGTCCGTCGACTTACCCGGCCGCCATCACCCAATAACCCTGGTTAGGCGCGCCAGAACTGGGCCAGATACCGTTCGTGTCCTTCGAGTCTTCTCATCGCATCGGCGAAGTCGGGGTCGGCGTCGTTAAAGCCGGTGCGTTGGCCTACGGAGCTGATCTCCCGGGCGGTGCTTTCGCGGTTCCATCCACTGACGCGGACTTGATATCGGCCGTGCGGTACTTCGAAGACGTCGTGGACGTGTCCGGCGGCGATGGCATAGACGCTGATGCTGCCTGTGGGAAGGTCGAGGCCGAACGTTTCGCTCACCTCAGCGTCGGCGGGCTTAGCCGGCGGGCCGTCCCAGAGTTCGAACTCGAGTGTCTTGTCCGGCAGTTCTTCGATGACCCGGATGGTCACTTCGTGCGGGCCATGCCCGATCCAGGTGCTTGCGGGCGGTACCACGTCTGGCTGGCTGTGGGAGGCATCGTGGAAGCCGAACATGTGGTACCCGGTGCTGGTGAGCTTGGACGCCTGCTTGATTATGCGACTCATCACAGGTGAGCACCTTCCTTGGGACGCGAGAGGGCGGGGCGGCGCCGGGCCCGGCGCCGCCCCGCCTCACTCCGGACGGGCGTGTCGTGTCTAGCTAGGGAATCCTGACCCAGAAGCCGTCACGCATGTCGCCGGCAGCATGCGTGGAACTCGAGCCGCCGGTGGCCCAGTCCAGGATGCGGTCGTTGTTGTACCAGGTATTTAGGTCGCTGCCGCCCCAGCCGTTCTGCTGGCCGTTGATCTTGCGGACCGAGAACTGGTTGTCTCGACCGGAGTTCTTCAGGCCCGCGAACTCGCTGGCTGGGAACTCCGCGCGAGCGGCCCCCTCATAGGTGGACGCGAACGGGAACTCGTCGCACTCCTTGTCTCCCGTCGAGGGCGTCTCGGGTGTGTTGTCGTTGCAGTTGCTGCGGACGATCGCCCGGTTGCGGTCGTAGCGTTTCTTGTGGTTGCTGTCGTCGATGGTGGCGGGTTTGGGCCAGCCCCACTTGGCCGGGGCGAGCCGGTGGATGAGGTCGTTGATGCTGCAGCCGGGGATCGCCTTGTCGGGCACCGGTGTGGGGAAGGTGGCCACGTCCGGGTCGCAGGCGTCCCGGATGTGCTCGGCGAGTTCCTTGTACCGGGGGCTGGCGGGGTCGTAGCTGATGTGCGGCACGACGCCCCGGAAGATCGCCCCGAAGCCGGTGCTGAGGTACTTGGCGGAGTCGAACCGGGCGTAGCCGTTCATCGACACCGTCGGTATCACGTCAGGGTCCGCCTGCGTGCTCGGGGTGACGGGGGCGAATGCGGGGCTGACGCTCGTGACCGTCGGCGAGAAGCTGATCATGACGACCTTTTCCTCACCGACCTGCGGTTCCAGGCTCGGGTCGGAGACGGTGGCGTCGCTGGACCACAGCGGGACGGAGATGTGGGGCGATTCCTGCCATTGCTCTATGGTCCGTCCGACCGGGATGGCGTTGGTTTCGCACGCGTTCTGCACGGACGCGGGGATCTGCACTTTGCAGGGGATGGAGGCGTAGATCGGCATGTTCTCGTGCCAGGGGAAGTCCTCGTCGCTGCGGACGTTGAGGAGCTCCAAGTTCAGATCGAAGTAGCGCTGGCTTCCCGACCCGGTGCTTCCGGTTCCGTACACCAGCAGCGTGAACCACACTACGCCCGGCAGAGCGGTCTCTGGGTTGAAGGTGGAGATCATCAGGTCCGCGTGGGTGCAGAAGTGCTTACGGTCCTTGATCACGCCGGTCTTCCAGTCGTCGACCTCGGTGTTGAGGCACTCGTTCCGCCAGGTCGCGGCCCGGGGTTCCGGCTGTGTGGCGGTGGTCTGCTTGGACATGTCCACGCGGTAGGTCTCGGTGCGTTCCCGCGCGAGCATTTCGTTCAGGGAGGGAGCAGGCGCGGCACCGCCTTGGGCGTGCGCTTTGGCTCCGTACTGGTCGAGGTAGCGCTGATACGGATCGCCGGGCGTCGCTGCAGCGGTTCCGGGAAGCATTCCCACGATCAGCGCGACCGCGGCCACAACCGCGGTGAACGCCGAGCCGGATTTTGCCCTGAAGGTCACCGGTTCCTCACTTCGCCGATGCGGGGCAGAGGGTGTTGAAGAAGTCGGCCTTCTCATCGGCGGCGGTCCCGACGCTGATCGACTCGGCGTCGGGGGTCATGGTCCACAGCAGCTCCCACGGCTGCACGTCTTCGTCGTAGACCTCGACCGTGTTCTGGGTACGGTTCTGCCACGCCGACGCCTGGTTGCGGAAGCCGTAGTCGCCGAGGAACTGGTATCCGCCGCAGTCCTGGAACTGCAGCATCCGCCCGCCGTAACCGGCGCTCTCGAAGAAGCAGTACCACCCGATGGGGCAGGTGGCGGCCTGCCCGGCCGGGGGGATGACCAGCTTGACAGAGCCGCTGCTGTAGGTGACTTCTCCGGGGCCGGTCTGTTCGCCTCCGTAGTTGGCGACTTGCGCAGCGATTTGCTGCTGGACGCTGACACCTGGCGCGGCGTATGCCGTCGCGGCGGCCGAGGCGGTCATTACAGCGGTGGCGGCGCCTGCGACGGCGATGCGGGCGATGGCGGCACGGGTTCTCATGCGTTTCCCTTCTGTTGGGTGAAACGCTCTGCTTGATTTGACGCTTACTCGAAACAGAGCGAGATGATCTCCGCGCCTTGGACGTTAAATAACCCTCTGGGTTTGATCAAGCCATGAGTTGCCTAAAATGCGTTGGCCTTGAACGCTCGACCTGCATCTATGTGCCAGATTCCACACCTTGGCAACATGTGGTCATCCTGACGTGTAAACCAGCAGCGTCACCTTGGCGACACTCGCATCAACCAGCAAGCTCGAATTAGCATCTAACGAGGTCAGGAAGCCCATGTACACTTGCCACCGACCGCCGGTGAACACGCCGCCACCGAACGTGTCAACAAGTGCAGGGGACAGCAGAACATAGCAACAAAGTTTCTAATCAAGCAGAACACTTCAAGCATCGCGAAATCTCACCCCAGAACTTCCTGACGATTCTTTGGCGACCCACGCTTCCTGAACGACTACAACGTCATATTGCGCATGCCTGGCCGACACCAACCACACAAGGCCGAATCCGGGCTGGGATCTGCCAGAAGACTGACGACCTGCCGCAATGCCCGGCCAGCCCGACTATCGGCGCAAGTTAGCGGGATCCGGGTAGCCCGAAACGGCGGCCGCCGCGGCCGAACGGGGACCCGGGACCGGGCGGCCCCGGAACCGGGCCGCGCTGTTGCTGGACCTGGGACCGCGACACGTTCGCGGCCGTCCCGATGACGTTCTCGGCGCCGGGCAACGGCAGCAGCCCCCAGGCCAGGTAGACGCTCGCGTCGATGCGTCCCGGACTGTCGGGGTCGGTGGGCTGCCACGTCGCCCACTCGTGCTCGAGGTCGCCGAGCGCGCCCGGCGCATCAGGGACGGTGCGGATCTGCCCGGACAGGAACGCCTGCGCGATCGGCTCGGCCCGCAGCACCTTGTTCTTCTTCGCGCGGACGCCCTCCAGACGCGGCACGAGCCGGTCGGCGGGGATGTCGCCGGCGCGCTGCAGGTCGGTCCAGGCCGTGCGGATCGACCGTTCGACCATGTCGCCGCCGTAGTTGACCTCGAAGATGATCCGGTCGGCGTCCAGCGTCACCGCCAGGCGGACGGCGGCTTCGGACCAGTCCTTGGAGCCGCCGCTGCCGGATCGGTCGTCGGTGATGTAGAGCCGCTGGTCGGGGCCCAGGACACCGCCGATCACGCCGTA
Source organism: Actinomadura sp. CNU-125 (assembly GCF_001942465.1). Lineage (GTDB taxonomy): Bacteria > Actinomycetota > Actinomycetes > Streptosporangiales > Streptosporangiaceae > Spirillospora. Next base: position 59,147 of record NZ_MKJY01000144.1, on the reverse strand, counting down.
GGTGTCGCGGCCGCCGCCGTTGGGGTCGACGGCCACGGCGGATTTCACCGGCGGCGGCATCTGCGCGCGGGCGATCCGCCCGGCGCGCAGGTCGTCCCAGGACAGCAGGGCGCCTTCGACGGCCTGCGGGTCGGCCATGTAGAGCGCGTGCCAGTCTCGCACCGTCACCGAACGGCGCTTGTCGTGCCAGTGGGCGAGCTGAGTGTCGCGGACGTCGGGGTCGATGAGTGGGTGCGGGAGCGGGTCGCCGATCTGGCGGTTCAGGGGGTCGTCGGGCGAGTCGGCGACCGCCGGGAGCCGGATCACCAGCCACCGGCCGCCCTCGGCGACGTCGCCCTCGTCGGCCAGCAGCCGCCCGGACAGGTCAAGTTCGTGCCAGCGGGTCTGCATTACACAAATGGGAGAGCCGGGCTGGAGCCGGGTGACGGCCGTGGACGACCACCACTCGTGGACCCCTTCGCGGATTCGATGCGACTCGGCCTCGGCGCGGCCCTTATGGGGATCGTCGACGATCAGGCAGTTGTGGACGAGTACCTGACCTGCAAAGAAGTTACGGTTGCCGTCCACTTGGAGGTCATAGACAGGTTCGCCCAGACCGCGTAGGCGGTGAACCACGGCCACCGTGTCGTCGCCGACTTGTGATGCACCCGGAGGACGAAAGAGCTGGGCCGGGTGTCCCGTCCGGCCCAGCTCTCGTCGGCGGCCAGGCTTAGTTCTGGTCCATCTCGGTTTCGAGGTCCCTGGCGTGCTGGGTCGCCAATAGTCGATCAACCGCCTTGTAGCACCAAGACCCCCGTCCTTCTGGCATCGGAACAGAGCGTGCGTTCAGGTCCGCGGCGATGCCTCTGAGGCTGAGACCCTGCCGACGGAGGGTGATGACCTCTCTTGTCAGCCCTCGCGACGCGCGGGGCGGACGGCCACGACGGCGGCCGGGTGCGTCGGCCTGGGGTGTGTCGCTCATGGTCACCTCCGCCGCCAAGGGCGGAGCAAGCTGAGCAGGTCGCGCAGCAGGTCCAGCAGGTCCCGGAAGGCCACGTAGCGGCCGTCCATGTTCGCGGGCCGGGCGCGCAGCAGAGCCACTGTGGCCAGCCCGAGGTAGAGCAGAATTATGGCGACCACGGCCGCAATGAGCACTGCGACCAGGACGATCAAGATCATCAAGGCGATCAGGACCCCGGAGGGGCCCGGCTCCGCGATGACGCGGAGGAGTTCTTCCATGGGGACGCTCCCTCACTCTTGGCGAGGAGCGTCCGCCTAGCAGCCCGCGGCGCTCCCCGCCGATGTCTGGAATCGGCTGAGTGAGGGGGCATACCTGGACGGTTCGGCGCGGCGTCCATACCGGTGATAAACCGCGAGTAGCAGGAGGTACAGCGGTGCGGCCGACGATTCGCAACCTGCGGAGGCGAGTTGCCGACAGTGATCTATTCGCGCCATCTCCAACACGGCACGGATGTAGTTCGCGAGGCTTCGCAAGCGCGTCACTAGCACGTTGACGCGGATGCGCAAGGTCACGCTATGGAACGGCGACGAGGTTCGTCCTCGTGCCACTTTCAAATACGCCTGGACGGACGTTATGGCGTGATAGAACTTTGATTCGCCTCGGTAGGTGTGAGCTTCGTCGGGAACGACCAACAAGCGACTCTTGCTCGCAGCGGTTGTAGCGAAGACTATGACTGGCTGCTCGCGCCAAGCGGCGTGCACCTGCTCGACCGCCGCGCGTCCGTTCACCCTAAACTGGGCCCGGCCGGATTGGCGGGGGGCGAGGAGTGTAATTTTAACCGTGCGGCCATCGTTCTCGCTGGGCACGATGCTCTCGATGAGTTGTTCCGCTTTCGACCTAACGCGGCCGAGCTGAGCTGGGAGCCCGCGCAACTCACGCTGAGACACGCCCTGGCTCAACATTCTCGTCGCCGCTAGGACCGCCAACATGCCGCTAGCGTTGCGGTGTTCACACAACGAGGACAAGGACAGTGATTCAGACAGCAGAGAGTTCTGCGGGTGCCCCACCCGCGCCAATGCCTCCAAGGTTTCGGTCTCCACGTCTGTCGTCACGTCCCCGTCACCTCCCTCCCGTTGCTCCTGAGCCCTGACGGTAGCTGACTCAGCTCGGTGTCCCCGTAATTCCGCTCGCGTTTCCTCGGGAGAGAGCACACGCGGGCAACGGGCGAGGGCCGCGCGTGTGCGCGCCTTGCCGGTGAGACTGGCCTCCGGCCGGATCAGCGGCGGCTGGTCTCGCTCGGACGTATAGGACCCCGCGACGTCCAGCGCGTCTCGGCGAGAACGGCGTCTGGATCGGGCGGTCCAAGGGGGCAGCGCGGGGGTCGGCTGGCGGCGGCAGCGCAGGCGGCATTGCCGCGCTTGCCTTGCCCCCCGCCGTAGCGGGCGCTGGCGCAGCTACCGAGGTCGACGTCGGCTCGGATGCCGGGTTGGGTGCTGCGGTCAGTATGGTGTTAGTCACCGGTCGGCTCTTTGGTGTGGCCGTGCAGGACTCGGGCGGCGAGGACGGAGTACTCAGCGGGCGGTAGTGGTGTGGCCGGACCCAGCGCTGGCGGCGCCGTCGAGGCGTTCGATCAGCGCCAAGCCGCATTGTTCGCGAGGGGCAGACAGGCGTTGCGAGGCGCGGTCCGGGACCTTCCGCCAGAAGCGGGGTAAGACGAACGTTGGGACCCAGCGTGGCACCTCCAGCTGCTCCGTGTCTCAGGGCTCGCCCGCTTCGACATGCCGTGGAGCAGCTTCGACGGTTGAGCCGCCACATTCGCGGGGCCGACCGTGTTCGCTCGTTGTTCGCTCGGCGGTTTTGGACCGGGGCGGCATGTGGCGGGATGTGGCGGCATGGAGATGGTGCTGTATGCGGACAGACTGGTAGAGTCGAACACTGAGAGCGCTGCTCTGATACGAGAGCTCCGGACTTTTAATCCGTAGGCTTGTGGGTTCGAGTCCCACGCGACCCACCACCCCTGACCAGGGAAAACGCGAGATTGCCCCGGTTTGCCCCCCGCCCGGTTCGTCCGGGTATGTTCCCCTGTTCGCTCGGTGTTCGCTCGTTGGTCGCGCCCCGCCCTCCAGGCACGCCCCGTCTCCCTCTCCTTGGGGCTTGACGATGCCTTTAAGTCACCTAATGATCAGCCCTAGTCATAGTTGATGACTTGACAGCACCTGCACGTACTACACTTCGACGCCAACGCAACCGGCAAGTGAGCGCCCAAACCCGACGTTCCATGCGCCCTGTGCCCCGCCACAACATCGCCCTCTCGTACCATGCTGTCGCCCTCGGTGGGACCCATGCCCTCCATGTGGGCAGGCAGTGAACTGGTTCCATCCTCACCTGGTCTGGCGGTGACTGGTGGCGAAGGGAGCGAGGATGGGGTCAACTCACCGAAGGCCTCGGCAAGCCAAGCCCCAAAATCTCCTCTACCCGATCACCAGGGCTGATGCGTTCTCAAACCAAGTCCCTGAAAAGGAACCACACCCATTTGGACACGGGTGTGGTTCCTTTTCAGGGCTGCGACACGAGGTCGCGCATGGCGAGTGAATTCGCAGATTGGAGGCCGGTTATGCCAGATGCGTAGTTCCTGATCAGTGTTCGAGATCGGTCCCCGCCCCGACACGCGCTCAACAGGTCCTGCCCGTCGAGGGTGTGAAGCTCGGGGAAGACGCCCAAGGGCCCCTGTTCCGTCCGGGGGAGCAACCGGGCAAGGGGAAGACCGGACGGGTGAACGCGAGTGAACCCTTCGATGAGACCTCGTCAAAGAGAACCCTGGACGACGGGACGAACACCAGGGGTGAGGGCCTGGCCGTCGGAAGAGGCGGCAAGCGGCGCCCACTCCCTCTGTGCCGGGCGTGGGAACACCGCCGGCCTCGGGGTTTAGAAGGGCGCCCTCCCCGGTCGTGTCTCGTGTGCGCGGAAGGTGGAAACCTCGTCGAGGTCCGGATCGATCCGATTCGGTAGGCCGATCCTAAGAGGGGCGGAATCCCTCGGCGGGACAGGATGCCCAACAAGCGGATGCCGGTGGCCGAAAGGCAACGGGACCTGCGACGACGTGGCCGCTCCTCCAGGCGGCCTGTCGTGGGGAACCGGCCGGATGCCGGACTGAGCTTCCGGACCCGAAAGGGTGCTGACGTGGGCAGGTGAGCCTTTGAACACCGAAGCCGAACGGCCGGGCCGAACCGAGGGGCAAGTTGGACACCATCATAGTGAACGGACCCCAGGACGTTGTGGATTGGAACGCCATCGACTGGCGTAATCATGAGCAGAACGTAGTCAGACTGCGGCGAAGGATCTTCAAGGCGACGCGGGAGCAGGACTGGGCCAAGGTCCGGTCCTTGCAGAAGATGATGTTGCGGTCCTGGTCGAACACGCTGGTCAGCGTCCGTCAGGTCACGCAACGCAACACCGGGCGCCGGGCGGCGGGGATCGACGGCGAGGTCGCTCTGACCTCGTCGGCCAGGGCAGAAATGGCGGTGCGAGCGCACCGGTCGCGTTCGTCCTGGGATCCGCTGCCGGTCCGAGTTCATCCAGCACGCCATCATCTCCAACGGCGGCGCGGCTCCCCGCTCGATCCACGCCGATCGCGGCACGTCCATGACCTCGAACACGGTCACCGGCCTGCTCGCCCTGCTGGGCATCGACCAGTCCCATTCCCGCCCGCACGTGTCCAATGACACCCCCTACTCCGAAACGCAGTTCAAGACCTTGAAGTACTGTCCGACGTTTCCCGGACGGTTCGGGGCGATCGAGGACGCCAACTGGTTCTGCGGCCGGTTCTTCACCTATTACAACCACGAACACCGCCATTCCGGGATCGGGATGCACACCCCTGCGACGGTCCACGACGGCACCGCCGCGCAGATCCAGGCCCGCCGGGCAGCCACCCTCCACGCCGCCTTCCAGGCCCACCCCGAACGGTTCCGCGGCCGACCGCCCTCCCCGCCCCGCTACCGCGCAAGGTCTGGATCAACCCGCCACCCGAAGCACTCAAGACCGACAATGAGTCACAAACCACCGACGTAGCCTGACGTCTCATCCGGTTTGACAGGTTCCGCCTTGACGGCTCCACCGACACAGCAAGGAGCCGAGCACGCTGCGCGTCGGACAGCCGAACCTCGACCGCAGACCTGACTTCGGTCACGGCTCGTGAGTCTTCTGGGGTATAGGGCTGTGACCTGTGGCAACGCATGGTTCTTAGTGCGTTTTCACGCACTAAGGGGTGGGTCGTAGGGTCTGGGAGTGGCTTTCATCCGGCAGGTTCGTACGGCCTCGGGAGCTACGGCCGTGCAGATCGCCGAGTACGTGCCGGGCCGGGGGCAGCGGATCATCGAGCATGTCGGGTCGGCCCATACCCCGGCCGAACTCGGTGTGCTGCTGGAGCGCGCCCGTGGCCTGCTGGCCGGCCCCGGTCAGCAGATGCTCGACCTCGAGGTCGAGGCGTCGCCGCCGGTGGCGGATCTGGTCCCGCCGCCGGAGGAGCCGGTGCTGGTCGCCGAGCCCGGAGTGCAGCAGTCGGCCGGGCGGGACGGCCCGGACCGCGTCGTGGCGACCGGGTCGCAGCTGCTGTTCGACGCACTGGCCGGTGTCTACGCCGACCTCGGGTTCGACCAGGTCGCAGACGCGACCTTCCGCGACCTGGTGATCGCCCGGATCGTGGAGCCCACCTCGATCATGGACAACGGACGTGTTCTGACCGACCTGGGACAGGCACCGGCCAGCGAGAAGACGATGCGCCGCACCCTGGCACGGGCCACGGCCGGCAAGTACCGCGATCGGATCGCCGCGGCCTGCTTCGAGCACGCCGTCACCGCCGGGGACGTGTCGTTGTGCCTCTACGACGTGACCACGCTCTACTTCGAGGCCGACAACGAAGACGGCCTGCGCAAGGTCGGCTACTCCAAAGAACGCCGCATCGACCCCCAGATCGTGGTCGGTCTGCTGGTCGACCGCCACGGGTTCCCGCTGGAGATCGGCTGCTTCGAAGGAGACACGGCCGAGACCACCACGATCGTGCCGATCACCGAGCAGTTCGCGCAGCGTCACGACCTGGCCGACATGGCCGTGGTCGCCGACGCGGGCATGCTGTCGGCCAAGAACCTCACCGCACTGCACGAAGCTAACCTGCGGTTCATCGTCGGCTCCCGCACGACGAAAGCGCCCATCGATCTGGCCTCCCACTTCCGATGGCACGGGGACGCGTTCACAGACGGGCAGGTCATCGACACCATCACCCCCAAGAACAGCCGCACCACCGAGAACGGCCAGGCCAAGAAGGCCGAACCGGTCTGGGACCGGCGGCGGCATCCGGGGTCGTGGCGGGCGGTGTGGGCCTACTCGGCCAAGCGTGCGGTCCGCGACACCAGGACGCTCACCATCCAGGAGAACCGCGCCAAGGACGTCATCGCCGGGGACAAGAAGGCCAAGACCACCAGATTCGTCAAGAACACCAACGGCGGACGCACTCTGGACCGGGCGTCCCTGGAACGTGCCCGCCGACTGGTCGGCCTGAAGGGGTACGTCACCAACATCGATGCCGCCACGATGCCGGCCGCCGAGGTCATCGCGTCTTACCACGACCTGTGGCACGTCGAGCGGTCCTTCCGGATGTCCAAGACCGACCTGCGCGCCCGGCCGATGTTCCACCACACCCGCGACGCGATCGAGGCCCACCTGACCATCGTGTTCACCGCTCTGGCGGTCAGCCGCGAGGCCCAGAACCGGACCGGACTCGCGATCCGCAACCTCGTGCGGCAACTGCGGCCCCTGCGCAGCGCGACCATCGCGATCAACGACGCTACCCAGACCTTCCCACCGACCCTCAGCGATCGCCACCGCGAGATCCTCCTCGCCCTGAAAGGCCCCGGCGTCACGCACTAAGCCGATTGACCGAGCTCAGGGCAGACGGACCTGGATGCGATATAGCCATCAATATACAAACTTCATAGGCGAATTTCAGGCGGAGGACACTAGGTGAGTGGGCGCGTGCGCTACTTGTGCGCGATAATGCAGCTCGCGACGGGGTACTCCGGGTGGTAGGCATCGAGTTCAGCAGCATCCAGTTCCTCGGCTGGCACGCCCATGTATGAGGCGATGACGGTGAGGGGATTGCCGTACTGGCGCACGCGCCGCTCGGACCAGTCGTGGAACATGGCTGTCAGAGCTGCCGGCAGTGGACGCCAGTAGTCGTTGGGAGCTTCATGGACGCGCTGAGCATTGGGGACCATGCAGTAGGCGGTGCCGCCTGGGCGGAGCCAGCGCCACATATTGGCAACGACCTCCCAAGGGCGGGCGGTGTGCTCGAGCACGTTGAAGGCAACGACGGCATCCAGGCACTCTGGCGGCAGCGACGCGGGGTCTGTTGCGTCGCAAAGGAGTGAGACTTCGGGATCCGCCGCGATGTCCATGCCTCGATACCGAGCAGCTTTTGTGAAGCCGTAGGCGTCCCTATTGCCGTCACGGCCGCCGATCTCGACCACTTCTCCGCTTACCTGGCTGCGGACCTCTGCGATGAACTGGTCAAGGTAGTGACGATCAATGGGTGTGCCGCGAGATTTCCCAAATGCCGGGCAGATGGGAGTGAGTCGCCGCAGTTGGCCCCAGTCGATCCTTCCAAGGACCGGTGCAACGTATCCACGCTCGTCCAGGTTGTGAAGGAGCAGACGAAAATCGGACGTAGTACTGGAAGTGGAACAACCGCGTAGCGACCCGAAGCCCCGCAAAACCTGTCGCGTGCTGCGACTCAATTCAGTCAAGTCTGCAAGTGGTTCCATCTGTTCATCGGCAATCAGGAGAAGCGACGACCCTCGAGAGAACAGAGACAGCCTTTTGGTCTTTTGTTTAAACTCCTCGAAGGTACGCTCCACCTCGACGGGGACCGGACCGTTTCGGTGAGCCGCGAAAGCCTTCTCCGCCTCTACCAGATCATGCTCGTGCAGCAGGATCTCCAGGATCAGTAGATGGTCTGGCGTAAAGAGGAACTCCGGCTCTTCTGCTGCCCAGCCCAAGTTGGTGAAGGGGCCGTTCGCCTGGCAAGACAGGGCTACCGTCGAGGTGTATCGACCACCGGCTTCAATCACACGAACTCCTCTAACATGAACAATGTGTCGTCTAGTTGACCGCCAGCGTCTCTGCTCGGACTCGGGCCACGCGCAGTGATTGGCGGAGGCCTGTATGTACGCAACCGTTCAAAGCTCAGGCAAGCGGCGGTTCAGCATTTGAACATTGCCAGTGGCCAGTAGCTCCCCCGTCTCGCCCCACACGGTTCCACGGCCACCGAGGAGTCCGTCGCCGCTTGCTGGACTTTGGGCCTGAAGGAGCATCCATTCCGATTCTGGTTCCTGCCTGTGGTGGAACGTAACTGATAGTGATATCGTCGGCGTCAGATGGGTGATCTGATTCGGGCGTAGGACGCCGGTTGCTGCCGCGTACGGGTACACGTCGAGCAAGATAACGGCTCGCCCTGCGTCGACGAATGGATCGCTGAAGCGAGGTTCGGGCCGATACCTCACCCAGGCGGGAAAGGTAGGAGATTCCCAGAGTTCGTCGGGCCAGGCCCGGTGTTCTGCTACATTGATCGGCCGTTCATCGAACAGTTTCCAGAAGGGGCCAGGACGGGCCCGGTCGGGGCCCAGCAGTTCGTCGGCCTGGTCGAGGGTGTGCGGGGCGGGCACTTCCGGCTTTGGCAGTGACCACGACGGCAGGCCGTCAACGTCATCTGTGAGCGCCCATACGAGCGCCATCAGAACGGGTTGGCCGTTCTGCGTCATGACGACCTGTACCGAATGCGCACGTTTGGCTTGGCGAAGCGTATGTGTAGTAAGGGTTACCTCGCCCGGTTTCGCGGACCCCAGGAAGTGACATTCAAGGCTTGCCGGGCGCCGTCCGCCGGCGTGAAGTGCGGCGGCACGCATCGCTATGACAGCCAGGTAGCCGCCGTTCGGCCCCCAGAGCTGCAGGTTCTCGTCCACCATGGCGGTCCAAGTCCCGGCGTCTCCGACGACCTCAGTCACCTTTTCCAAACCTGCCACAGCGAGCCTCCTATCGCGTGAGGTGCGGCCGGCACCGGGTCGAACGGCCCTCCACACACCTGCGAGGCCGCAACTTACCACGTGGTTAGGTGAATGTAACGGTGATTGCTCACCTTCTCATCTTGAACGCAAGCGCCGTCTGCAGTCCTGCTTCAACCGCTACGCGTAGACCGTAGGGAGATCATCTTGCCTGCTCACAAGCGACTTCTATCCCAACTAAGCAGGTCGGCCTTGCCGCACGCACGTTCCACAGCGAACGTGCCGACAGTTGTGCGGCGTGGCCGTGTCGCCTCCCCATCGTCACGGTGGGAGCGGGCCTCTCAGGAGGTTGTGACACAGGCGCTCAATGTACGCGCTGACACTATGCCTCACCCCTGGTCACTCGCCCTCTGCGCGGCGCTGTCCGGAGGTTTACATCGACAAGATCGCGTCAAGGCATGGTGCCGGAACTTACCATGTGGTTAAATCCTGCTCGTTGCCCCACACGAGCCCTGGCGCTTTGGAGGTGCTGTGCTTTGACCTGCGCAAACGTCCCGGCCCATGTGTTGCATCACTGGTCAGCATCCCCTTGGTCCCACTCGATGCGAATCGGCTGCCAGGAGTCGTCGGAGGTGAGTTCCGGTGCGCGCAGGTGGCTTTCTCGAAAACAGGGCACTATGTAGATCGGTTGGTTCTCGTGCAGTTTCCCGTGTCAGGACGACGTGTCTGTCATCCGCTCCGTTCACTGCGGCTGCTCACTCCGAAATCGTTGTTCGCTCCACCTCAGCCAGCAGAGCATCGGCGCAGTGAGGTGCCAGGATGAACCCTCACGTGGACCCGCCAAAGTCGGTCGATGACGCCGTGCGCGCCGCCCTGCAGGATGTACTCGAACTCGGTAGCACTGTTAGGGACAAGGCAACCGGCGACATGTTCCTAGAACTTTTCTCATACCAGACGGGCATGACTCGACCACACCAGCGAATTTTGGGCAACGTGGCCCGTCGACTGGACCTGATCGGTGCCGTTGGCCGTTTCGTCTGGATGCTTCGCGGTGATAGCGCACTCCCTCCGGTCGCCTACTACGTGCCGCGCGCTGTGAGCTATTCACCCGATGGCCTGAACCTACCCGGGTCGAACTACGGGGCCCGGATTCGGCGCCCTCAGCCAGGTGTGGACCAATTGGCTGGTGTGATCGAACGCCTGCGTCAAGAGCCGTTGTCGAGGCAGGCTGCAACCGTCGTTTGGAACCCGCTGGATGCGGTGCGGGACCCGTTCGACATTCCCTGCGCTTTCGGTACGCTGTACCACTGCCGGGACGACGGCGTTATCGGTACGACCATGATGCGGTCCAATAAGCCATCCGTCATGCCGGTGAACTTCTTCGAGTTCTCCCTTCTCGCCGAACTCGTCGCAGCAGAGCTCGGCCGCCCGCTTCGCAGGTACCTGCACTACACGGGTGTGCTGCAGGTGCCCGAACGCGAACTGGACGATGCGATGTCCGCATCGCAGTCCTCCGGGGAAAGCTTCGAGATGGATCCGATGCCGACGGCCCCTGCGCCGCTGGACCAGGCGCAGTCGCTGGCAGTGTTCGAAGAAAGGATCCGCACGTGCAGCAACGATCCTGAGCTGAAGGCGGTCATGGCCGGCGCACAGGAGAAGCTGCACCCGTATTGGTATGCGTTCTGCCGTGTCCTGTCACTGCAGTGGCTCCTGCACGCGAACGAGCCTGATCAGGCACTGGCCGAAGCGGAGGAATTGCCGGAGTACTTCGCAGTTCCGGCACGAGAGACCCTCATAAAACGGCGCGCAGCCCGCCGGTGACTCGTCACCACCAACGAGGACGATGGACAGGGAGCATCGACACAGATGAGCATTTCAAGGCCCGTCCAGCATGGCGGTCAGACTCTAGAACGCCGGTTCGTACTCGAGGTCGGCCGCTATGGCTGGTCGGGCGACCCTGAGCACCTCGATATTCAGGATGACCTGCTGGCCGGACAGGATCTCCTCGACTGGTCCTTCCTGACGACGCAACTCTACCGCCATCGGCTTCTCGGCCTGTGCTGGCGGATGCTCACCGGTCCCTGGTCGGCCTGCGGCGGGCGGCTCCCTCGCGGACACGCCCTTTACGAGACCTGGTACCGGGCTACCACATATCGTAACCGCGTCATGCGGAACGAGATCCGGCGCATCGCCGAAGCGCTGCGCAAGGCGCACGTGGAGGCAGTGCTCAGGCGGGGTCCCGCACTGATCGGCCATGCTTACGACGACATCGGTGTGCGGCCGATGTCCGACATCGATCTCCTGGTGCGGCCGGGTCATGAGGAGGCGTTCATGACCACCATGACTGGTTTGGGATATCTCACGGGGACCCTTTCGTCAGATAAGGCGCGAATCGTCGAAGAAAAGAATTACTCCAGTCATCTTTCGCGGCTCCTGCTGGCAACCGAAGACACGATGCTGCCGTTTATCATCGTAGATCCGGAAAACTCCATTGTGTGTGGCGACTCGAATTACGGGCTTGCCGCAGAAGAGATCTTCGACACTGCCGGAGATTCGGGCGATTCGAAACCTGGTTCGATGCAGGTCATGGCAGCCCACCATCTGGCGATCGACCTTTGCACCCATCTTTACGAAGAAAGTACGCAGACAGAGTATGTGCGACGTGGTCGATTTCAGCGCATCATGCAGTACGTGGATGTGCTGGCCATCGCCGTAGAAACCGACTGGGACGCCGTCATCGCCACCGCCCGGAGGCATCGCCTCAGCGCATCACTGTACTTCGCTGTCGAGAACGCTCGCCGTCTGTACCCGGATTCCCCAATCTCGCCCGGAGTTGCCGATCGCCTCGCGTCCGACGCCGCAGTCACCCCGGACTTCGCTGACAGGTATGGCATGGACGCCGCGGCCGGATCATGCAGCTGGCAGATCGGGATCGTCGAACGCATGTTCACCGACTCCCTGCCTACTACCTGATCCCAGCCATACTAGACACCTTCCTCAGGAGACCTCGTTGCCCGAGCATACTGAAACGAGCGAGTCGGCAGGCGTGTCATCATCCCGTGGGTCCCAGGTCATTGCGGACTTCTGGTTCGACCCGGTCTGCCCTGGGCCTGGGATCACCTCGCTTGGATGATGGAGGTGGAGCAGGTGAGGCCCGTCCGCATCCGTTGGCACATCATGTGCCTGGCCATTCTGAATGCTGGCAACGTGAAGACTGACCGGTATCAGAAACTGATGGACCAGTCGCTTGGAGTGGGACGCGTGGTCGCCGCCGCCGCCCGGTATGGCGGGCAGGTCGGTGCCGATCCGCATCAGATACAGGGGCGGCTGTACTCTGAACTGGGGAGAATATTCCACCTTCAAGAAAGGCCCTATGACGACGACGTGTTCCGGGAGGCACTACGCGGGGCACAGCTTCCCGAGGACCTCGCCGAGGCCGCCGAATCGGCCGACGTGGAGTCCGTGCTCCAAGCTAGCCATGACGATGGAATGCGGCGAGTCGGCCTGAAGGTCGGCACGCCGATCATATCCGTGTCCGGTAATTCCTTCTTCGGGCCGGTGGTCACTCCGGCCCCCGCCGGCGAAAAGGCTGGCAGGCTGTGGGACGGAGTACTGCTGGTGTCGGAGACCGATGGCTTCTTTGAACTGAAGCGCACGCGCACCCGCAAACCGAAGTTCCGCTGAGATGTCACGTTCACACCCGAGTTCCGAGAGTAGCGGTTCCACCGAGCCGTGCCGTGGGCAGACGCACAGCGTGCGGGTGACCTCCGATGCGGTGGTGAAAACGTTCCGCACCGTCCGACATTCGGAGCATCTGCGAGAATGGCGCGCGTTGCATCTGCTGGATGAATTCGTCCCAGGACTGGCACCGCGTCCCCTTCGGATGGAAATCCGCCGTACTTTCCCCAGCATCACGATGAGTCGGCTGCCGGGACACGCGCTGCAAACGGTCCCACCGCCTGCCGAGGAGGTCGCGCTCATCGCAGACGCCCGTCGGCGGATGCACGCCGCGATCCCCGCCGACGCCGTACTCGACATGCCGTACGCCATCAGCCATGCGCGCGTTGAGGTACCCAAGCTGCGGCGGTGGGAGGCTCTGGCCGCGGTGAACATGGCGAGAGCCCAGGACAGCCGTTCCCCTGAGCCAGGCAGGGCACTGGACGCCGCGCGCAACTGGCTCGCCGGGCCCGAGCCCCGGCGTCTGGTGTCCGAACCCGGGGACGTGTGCTTCGGGCAGTCAGATCCCAACATCCGGAACTTCATCAAGGACGGGAGCACGCTCCAGATTGTCGACTTCGAGGACTCCGGCCGCAGTGATCAGGCCACCGAACTGGCCGATCTACTCGAACACGTCACGTTGCGCGGCATCCCGAGCAGCGACTGGAGCGAGGCGATCGGCGCCGCGTGCAGTTCACCACAGAGCACCGAGCGGCTCCTCATGGCACGCCGCATGAAGGCCGCCTACTGGCTGCTCAGATCGCTGGCCAGGGACGATCCCGCGGTCGCCGGCGCGGTGACCGAGCGCCGGGTCCGCGCCGAACGCTTCCTCACGCTCATGCCCTGACACCTGGGAGCCAGATGTGGAATATCGGCAGCTAGGCCGGGCGGGACTGCGGGTCAGCGCAGTCCTCCTTGGTGGCTGGAACTTCGGCAAGGTCACCACGGAGCGAGAATCCCACGCCCTTCTCGACCGGGCCTACGAAGCGGGAATCAATGTCATCGACACTGCGAATAAGTACGGCCGGGGCGTCAGCGAGACCCATATAGGCAACTGGCTGGCTTCGGATCCCGGCCGCCGCGACCGCATGGTGATCGCCACGAAGGTCTTCGGCGCCATGAGCGATTGGCCCAATGACGGCCGCCTGTCGGCCCGCCATATCCGACAGGCCGTGGAAGGCAGCCTGAGCCGGCTCCGGACCGATCGCATCGACCTCTACCAGCTTCACCACGTGGACCGCTGCACTCCCTGGGAGGAGATCTGGCAGGCCATGGACGTCCTGGTCGATCAGGGCAAGGTGCTCTATGTCGGCACCTCCAATCATGCGGGCTGGCAGCTGGCCCAAGGGCAGGAGTCCGCCTTGAAGCACGGTCGCTCGGTCTGGTAAGCGAACAGTGCCTGTACAACCTCGCCGAACGCAATGCCGAGCAAGAAGTGATTCCGGCTGCCCGCGCCTACGGGCTCGCGGTGCTCCCCTGGTCGCCCCTCCACGGCGGCATGCTCGCAGGAGTGCTCGCCGCCGGATCCTCCGAGGGAAAACGGCGGCACGCCGGACGCGGGGCCCACTCCCTGCTCGGCCACGCCGACCAGGTCCGACGCTTCGAGCACGTGTGTGCACAGCATGGACTCGCGCCAGCCGAGGTGTCGCTGGCGTGGCTGATCAGCCGTCCCGAGGTGACGGCACCGGTGATCGGGCCGCGCACCGTGGAGCAACTGGAGTCCGCCCTGCGCGCGATACGGCTGCGCCTGCCGGACTCACTGACCAAAGAATTGGAAGAGATATTTCCCGGGCCCGGCCCAGCTCCGGAATCGTTCGCCTGGTGAGGACCGACCATGCAGAGGACACGGACTCCCGGATGGACACGGTGATGGCTGGAGGGAAACTGACCAAGCTGGCATGCGTCGACCCAGGCGAGCATGCCGAGTACATACGGGCTACGCATGGCCACAGTGTGGGGCTCCGCGAACTCGGGGGGGTCGTCCTTCTATATCAGAACGCGGCGGTGCGAAACCTCCACGCGTCCGCGGCATTAAGCGCCCCCGTTCCATGGGTGTCCGCAGACCTGCGCATCCTGGGAGGGCCCGGTGAGCCGGTCGGAGTGTGCAGCGGGTTCGGCATTGGCGGACCCGCGACCGCAGTGATCGCTGAGCAGCTCATCGCGCTCGGGGCCCAGCGTCTCATCGCCGTCGGAACCGCCGGCGGCCTTGGGACGAGCGTCGCCGTCGGCGACCTCATCCTGTGCGAGAGCGCCATCCGTGCCGAAGGCGTTTCCCATCACTACTGGGAACATGGGGAGCCTGCGCGACCGACCGCCGGACTGACGCATAAATTGCTCGAGCGGCTCAGGACCACCGCCTGCCGCCTGCACCGCGGGACGAGTTGGACCACCGACGCGCTCTACCGGGAAACGCGCGAGAAAGCAGATGAATACGCACGGCAAGGCGCCTTGGTGGTTGAAATGGAGGCTGCCGCGTTCTTCGCGGTCGGCCGGTACCGCGACATCGAGTGCGCGGCCGCCTTCGCGGTGTCCGATCTATTGATGCCGGGTCGCCGAACCCCGCGCGGCGCCCGCTCGGACGCCACTGCCACCTCCCTGAACACCGCCGTCCATGCCGCCATCTCGACACTGCGCAACTGACCGAACCCTAGGTAGCCGCCGCTCATCGACTCCGCCGCCACCCGGCTCACCCGTTTTCTCGCTACGGCAGCCTGCCGAGGCAGCCCCCGGTGGCATAGCCGACCACACCCTAAATCCGCCCACGGCGGTCGCCGCCGACATGAACTTGGAGAGTCATGCAAACAATCGAGGAAGAAATTCAAAAGATTCAGGACCGTGAGATCATCGTCGGGGCGCCGTACGACTTCACGGAAAAGCCCAAAAAGCCCCTCAGGGTCGTCTTCCTGCTTCCCTATGGGCACGAATACTCACTTCTGTGCATGGGCCCCCTCGCCCTCTACGACCTGATCAACCGAAGGAAGGACGTCCCCGCGGTCGCCGAAAGGGCAATTATCTACGATTGCCTTACTGAGGACGGACAGCGCCTCCGTACACCAGCCGGGGAGACTTATCGATCTATCGAGAGCGCCGCGCCGGTTGCCGAAGCCGACATCATCGGGGTGAGCATCACCAATTCCGGAGACCTACCCTCCTTTTTCAGACTCCTCGACCTGGCTGGCATTCCACGGCGCAGCGAGGAAAGGCGACTGGGAAGGCATCCGCTGGTGGTGGGCGGAAACGGCGGGTTCGCCAACCCCGAGATCCTGGGTGACTACCTGGACGCCATCGCCCTCGGCGAGGGCGAGCAGTCCATGCTCCAGCTCATCGATATCGTTCGAGACGGGCTCGACGAGGGCCGGCCGAAGGACGCGGTCCTCGAACGCATGTCGCAGGTACCCGGGCTCTACGTGCCGAGCATGTACTCCTATGAGTTGCGGCCGAGCGGTGGTATCTCCAGCGTCAAGCCGCGCCGGCTCACGGTTCCAGCGAAGGTTCACGCTCAGTACCTTGGAGTGGAGGACCTCCACGACGCGCACTGGGTCGCGCCGATCATCGACGGCACTTGCGGAATGATCGTCCCGACTCTGGGCTGCCGCTGGGCATGTCATTTCTGCACCCTGGGTGTACCGTCGTTCCGGCAGGCCCCGTTCGACCTACTGATGAGCTACATCGATAAGCTAGAAGAGATCGGGGCGAGCCAGATCATCATCAGCTCTCCCACCTTCACACAGTATGGAAAGCGCTACCGGCTGCTCGATCGACTGCGTGAGTACTCGGGGCGCGCGGCGAACAAGGTGACCACCATCATCGGGTCCGTTCGCGCCGACGAACTCTCCGCCCGCTACCTTTCAGCGGTCTCCGAACTCGGCGAATTTGGACATCTTTTCACGGAGCTCAAACTGAGCTCCACACGTGGCATTGTGACTATCGCTCCGGAGTTCGCCAGCGCGGACCTCGTGGCAATGTTCAACAAGACCATGACGCTCCAGCGCGTGCACAAGTCGATCAATCTCCTCAAAGAGAACGAGGACTTCGCACACATCATGCTCTACTTTATCGTAGGTGCGCCCGGAGAAACGCGGGAGGATCGTGCGGCGATCGCCGACTACGCAGTAGACATCTTCAACCGATTCGAGCGGCCTGATGGGACCATAATTCTCAAGCTTCAGCAGTTCATGCCCAAACCGAACACGGTCAGCCAGCGCCTCCCGATGAGCGACCCCGACCATACCGAAGAATTCGTCCAGGAAATCCAGGATCGACTCCGAGCATTGGTCGGCGACCAGGCCTACGAGCGCAACTACCGTGTGCTCTGGGGCGAGTCCAGCAGACTGCTTCTGGAGAGCGTCTGCCTGCGTGGTGATCGGCGCATCGGAAGAATACTGGAGCGTCTCTACGACGATGGAATGGACCTGACCGCCCTCACGGGTGAGCAACTGCGGAAGGTCCTAGACGCCGAGGACCTCGACCACTCCTATTACCTGCGCGAGTTGAGCATTGACGAAGTCGTTCCCTGGGAGGTCGTCGACAGCGTGGACACCGCGCAGGAGGCCGAGCTGATCCGGGCTTTGAAGGAACGTACGGCCCACGATGCATCCGGACGCCGAGAATGAGCCTGGCCGCCGATCCAATGCCGCAGAGCACGCTCCCCGGTCTGTTCCTCGTGGTCGAGGGAGCGGACGGATCGGGCAAGAGCGCCATAGTCGGGCGGCTGGTCCGCCGGCTGGAGCAGGACGGGCGGTGCGTCGACCGGCTTCGGCGCGACGATCCACTCGGCCCGGCCGAGTACACCGACATCATCACGGCGGTCGGTTCGCTGTTCAGGGCGGCGAGTGACCTGAGCACGAGTTTCCAGGTCCTGTCTCTGGCAGCAGCCACCCAGTACGCGGCGCTACTTGAGAGCCAGGTCATGGACGGCCTCGGGCAAGGCCGGATCGTGATCGCAGAAAGCTGGTGGGCCAAGACGTGGGCGCGGCTGGGCATCGAGGCGTGCCGCCGCGGTGCCCTTCCAGAGCATGCCCTGCCAGCCTTCAGCGAGTGGCAGCGCAACCTGCTGCCCGACGACCTGTTGCCGCGGACCAACAGCGTCACGGTTCTGGTGGAGGCCGGCGAAGAAGACCGGCGCGGATGGTACGAGCAAGCAGGATGCCCGGATCCGGTATACGACCCGTCCGGTGCCACGACCTACGCACCGCGGGAATTCGTGGCCTTCACCAGTGAACTAGCGGCAGTCTTGCGAGGCCTCGGCCGAGCCCGCGGATGGCCCACGGTCCGGAACGGGCGAGACCGCACCATCGACGAAGTCTGCGATGACCTTCTACGCGCAATTGATGAGCATCTGGAGGGCGTGTGATGAAGCGCGAGCGCATCACCGACGAACACGTCGCCGAACTCGAAAGGCACGGATATGTTCTCGTGCCGGGCTTTTTGTCGGCACGGGAGGTTCAGTGGTGCCGCGAAGCGGCGGCGTACTACTTCCCCGATGACGACGAACTGGCTGCGGCGCCGGACCGCTACACCAATCATCGCAAGGTCGCCACTTTTCCCTTCGTCGACGACGCGCTGAACCGGATTACCGTGCATCCGGCGATCCTCCGGTTCTTGGAACGGTCGTACGGAACGACGCGGCTGCGGCTTGGAGAATCGACGCTTCAGGTCAAATATGGCACCCGCTTCGGAGCGGGCGACGACCAGAATCTACACAACGACACGTGGGGGAAGAAATCCCTCGCGTATCCGCGGGATGACGGCCTCTTCCGGCAGACCTTCATGATTCTCTACTACACGAATGTCATGGCGGGCCATGCCCCGACGTTCGTCGTCTCGCAGGAGCACACACGCGGGATGGACCTTCTCACCGAGCACGGCATGACCGTCCGGCCACCGGACCTCTTCCCCGAGCTCTACTCGAAGGAGACACCAGTGCACGCAGAGGCCGGATCGCTGTTGATCTTCACTGGAAGCACTCTTCACCGCGGCACGGCCATGACGGCGGAAACCGGCCGACGGCTGGTTCACTTCATTACCTATCACTCCGCACACGTCACCTGGATGCAAGACATCGCCTGGCCCTCAGGAGAACGCCCGTATCCGGATGCGGCTGCCCTGCGGCGTTTCATAGAGACTTCGAGTCCCCACGAGAGAGAGCTGATCGGCTTTCCGGCCGTTGCAGATCCCTACTGGGACGAGGTGACACTACGCGGTATGGCCGCACGCTATCCCCGGATGGACATCGCACCCTACCGGAAGGCTTTTCATCAACGCTCTAAGGACGTGGAGTGATACGGCGCCGATCACGGAAGCGAGATAAAGTGATTTCCAAACTGTAACGATGTCTAGTCGGTCGCAATCCACATGTGGTGGCTTCGGACTCTTGTGACGCTAGTGAGACTCCGCTTCGACGTGAGCAATATCCATGCCAGGTCCGTTCCGTAATCGTGCGCCAAGGAGAAGAGCAGTGAAATTGTGTCTCAATCGCGTCACACTGTCTCGTGACACGTCCGCCGGCGAGGTCGTGCGCGCCTCGCATGCGGCGGGCTTCCCCTTCGTCGAGTTGTCTGCCCGCCGCCTGCTCGAGGCTGTGTCCGGCGATCCGCAGGCCGCCGAGCTGGTCTCCAGCGGTGCCATCACGCCTGTGCACGGAGGATGGTCCATCCGATTGCACTGGGAGCGTGACCGCTTCGAGCAAGCACTCCCCGAGGCCATCGCGGAAATGGAGGCGGTTGCACGGTTGGGTAGCCGCAGCGGAGCGTTGGTGCTGCCGCGGCAACGGCCCGATACCGGCTTCCTCGTGCCCGGCAGAGAGGAAACGCTCGACCGGATCGGCAGGGTCGCGGCTTGGGCCGCCTCTTTTGACCTGTCGCTCATGCTCGAGTTCAACGGACTGCACACCTTCGACCGTTCCGACCGCGGGTGTAGAACGCTGAAAGAGACCGTCGAACTCATTCGTTGTCTTGGATCGCCAAACGTGGGGGTACTGCTCGACAGTTATCATTGGCATGCCTCCGGTGGAACCGCTCACGAAGTTGCTGAAATTCCGGCGGATATGCCGATTTTCGTTCATCTGAACGACGCTCCGGACATCAGGCGCCACCTGTTGGACGACTCGCTGCGTCAGCTGCCTGGTGACGGCTGCATCGACCTTCCCGCTCTCTTGGCCGCCCTGCAATGGCGCGGCTACGAGGGCCCTCTCTCAGTCGAACTCAAGAATAGGGAGCTGCACTCCCGCTCGCCGTACGAGGCAGCCCGGCTCGCCCACCGGGCTGCGGCTCGGGTCCTCGAACAGCCGCGCCCGCACGTCGGAACGGCCACCGAGGCCGGCAACTCATGACCGGCGCACCGAGGACACGTCTGGCCCTGCTCGGATGCGGGCTCATCGGCCTCGAACATATGCGCGCCTGGCAGGCTGTGGCCGCGGCCGCGCCCGGAACATTCGAGATCGTGGCCGTCTGCGACGCCGACCCGGGCCTCGCCCAACGCGCAGCCGACCACGTGACGAGTTGGCAGGATCGCCACCCGTTGGTCTTCACGGACGCAGAGGCCCTGATCGGGAGCGCGGCTCTGGACGGCCTGGACATCTGCCTGCCCGTCCATCTCCACGAACAGGCGGCGTGCACGGCGCTCGCCCAAGGCGTCCACGTCCTGGTGGAGAAGCCCTTGGCGCAGACCATTCCCGCGGCTCGGCGCATGGTGGAGACCGCTCGGGCGGCTGGCCTTGTCCTCTCTCTGGCAGAGAACCACCGACGGTCGCCGTCCATCAGAACGGCCCACTGGCTTATCCAGAAGCAGAGGGCCCTCGGAGAGCCGCAGATCTTCCATGCCCAACGGAGCCGCTACCGGGCCCCGCTGCCCCAACAGTGGCATTGGCGTGCTGATCGCCGGCTGAGCGGCGGCGGATGGGCCATCGACAACGGAGCACATCTCCTGGACGTGATGCGGTACCTGTTCGGGCCGGTGGAATCGGTCACCGCTCTCGCCAAGCGGATGGTCGACCAGCCGCTCGACGGAGGATCTGTCAACGTCGACCAGCGAGAGGACCTGCTCGCAGGGCTGCTGAATTTCACGAACGGTATGACCGGCATCTTTTCGTCCACTTCCGGGCTGCCTGGGAACGAATACTTCCACTTCAGCATTCAAGGGACAGCGGGCGCGCTCGTCTGTGACGGTGGCCAACTCTTCCACGCGCCGTTACCGGAGGCGCGGATCCGAGATCAGCGCGGAAACACGCGCCAACTGGACGAGTACACCGCCGACTTCCTGCAGTCGCTGTCCGGCAAGGAGAGTGACCGCCTATTCCCTCATGGGCTGCGCCAGGATTTCCCCATCGAGTGCGCCGAGTTCCTCCGGGCAATCAGGCAGGGAGGATCCGTGGAAATCGATGGACTGTCGGCCATGGAGACACTCGCCACCTCCCTTGCCTTCTATGAGTCCGCGGTCATCAGAGAAACAGTCCAGGTGGCGGATGTCATGGCGGGCCGCGTTCACGCATACCAGGCCAGTATCGCCGCCCCCGACGGCCCCCTTCAGCACGACTTCAGGGAGCAGGTCACCCGCTGGCCGTGAAAGTGGCTGAGAAGACGCTCTCAACATCGCAGCCGAAGAAGGAAAAATGATTCGCACCGATGAAGGCGAACTGCGTTTCCCACGTGATCCCGCGCTCGGCGGCTGGTACACCGAGGAAGAGATCGGCGCCGCCGTCACGGCCATCAGAGAATCCATGGACTGGCGCGTGGGCTTCCGCGCCAAGCATCGCGAGGTGGAGTTCGAGGACGCCTTCGCCCGGTTCGTCGGCGCGGCGCACGCGGTCGCGTACAACGGGGCCGGAAGCGCGCTCGACATGGTACTGAAAGCCCTCGAACTGGGCGCTGAGGATGAGGTCATCTCTTGTGGAATCAACTTCGTCGGTGCACATGTCAGCGTACTGGGCAGCGGTGGACGACTCGTCCTGTGCGAACCCGACCCCGCCACCCTCAACCTCGATCCACAGGATGTGGAAAGGGTAATCACATCCAAGACCAGGGCCATCCTGGCCACCCATATGAACGGGCTGGCTGCCGATATCGACGCACTGCTCGACATCGCCGCGCGCAATCCCCATCCCGAGTTCGGGCCGCCGCTGGTCATCGAAGACGCCGCACGCGCCTGCGGAGCGACGTACAACGGGCGCAGAGTCGGGAGCCTCGGATGGGCGACCGTCTTCAGCTTTCAGAGCAAGAAGCTCATGACGACCCTCGGCGAGGGCGGCATGGTGACCACCGATGACGCTTCGCTGGCGGCGCGACTGCGGAGGCTTCGGTCGTTCGGCAAGAACATTCACTGGGGCACCAATCTCAAGATGTCCAAGGCGCAGGCCGCGGTGGGACTCGTGCAACTGCGCCGTCTCGATGCCATGAACGAGCGAAGAATTCATCTCGCCCGGCAGCGCAATGAATGGCTGGATAACACGGTTCCACTTTCCTTGCCGTACGAGCACGCGGACCGGCAGCACGTGTACTACCGCTATTCGGTCCTGGTTCCGCCGGAGTGGCGCGGCGCCGCCGGGACCGATTGATTGAAATCCTGGAAAGAGAATATGGTGTGGGCTGCATCGTGGCCGATCCCCAGACATACGTCACGCACCCGATGGTGCGGGAAGCCACCCTGGGTCAGGATGCCCCACTGACCGACGAAGTGGCCGAACGGCTTCTGTGCCCATCGCTTCATCCCCTCATGAGCACGACCGAAAACCAGATGATCGCCGAGGCCATCGACTCCGCCGTCCGCAAGGTCAGTTGAATATCTTGGCGCGGCGCGGTTTTTCTCCCGATGGGACTGCGCCCACGGAACCCTCCGGCCGATGGCAACGCCGCCCGTGCCGGCCCCCGGGGAGTGATATGTAGTGCGGAAGAGCCCCTATCACGCGGCCCTGAAAGCGGAGAGTATCGCGAGTTCGGCCAGCTGGTCGGCGGTCCGCGCGCTACTGGCGGAACGTCGCCAGCTGCTGTCCCTCCTGCCCGCGGCCGGGAGATGGCGCGCGGGATGCCTGATCGCGACACTGGCCGCCGCGGCGGCCGCTCCGCCCGCCACAGCCCTGGCCACCGGAGAGCTCGTCCACGCGGTGAGCGCGGCCGCCGATACGGGTGCGGTGGCCGGTCCCCTGCTGCTGGTGGTGGCGACCCTGCTCGGGCAGCAGTTGGCCGAGGCACTGTCCGCCCACTGCAGCATCCTGGTGGCCCGGGACATCGACGGCGCGGTACGGCGCAGAGTCCGTCACCTCGCGTTCCTGCCCCGCGGCGTGGCGCACCTCGGTGCGCAGGGTTTCCGTGCCGATGCCACCCGCTCCAGCGACGCGGCGTTCACCTGGCGGGTCCGCTCCGCCGGGACGGCCGTGGCCGGGCAACTGCTCCTGCTCTCACGTGTCTGCGCGGCGGTGGCCTCAACGCTCGTGCTCGCCGCCTGGTTCCCCGCCCTCGCCCTGTGCCTGCTGGTCGCCTCGCTGCTGGTTCGCGCGATCATCCGTCGTCACCTGCTGTATCTAGCCCACGTCGGTGACAGCGGAGCACTCCAGCAACGGCAGGCCGAGTACTGGGCGGCGCTGGCCCGCGGGAAGGAGGGTGCCAAGGAGGTCCGCCTCTTCGGTCTTGTGGAATGGGTGCTGCGGCGCAGGCTGAGCCTGCACAGGGGCTGGGTCGACCAGAACGCCTCCGCCCGGCGGTTCGTGACCCGCAGCCAGGGGCTCACGGTGGTCCTGGTCACGGGGTCCGCACTGGGCGCGCTGCTCATCCCTGGCATGGCCGCAGGTTTCGGAAACCTCGATCCGAGTGGCGTGGCCACCTGCCTGACGGCGGCATGGGGCATCTTCCAGATCGGGAGCATGGGCTTCGAAGCGTTCGACATCGAGTACGGCGCGGGCGCGGCCCGCGCCCTGCACCGGCTCGAGGCGGAGTACGGGACGGGGAGCACCGGTGCACCTCCCGAGGCCGTGCGACCAGTGGGGTATTCCCGGGCGCGGGCTCCCGGCCACCGCTCGTCCGGTTCGAGGATGTGAGCTTCGCCTATCCGGGCGTCGGATCGCCGGTGCTCGACCGGCTCTCGTTGGAGGTCGGGCCAGGAGAGGTGCTGGCCATCGTGGGCGTCAACGGGGCCGGCAAATCGACGCTGATCCGGCTCCTCGCCGGCATGCACGAACCCGACCGCGGACGAATCACCATCGCCGGCAGGGCATTGCCGGACATCGATATCAAGGACTGGCGGCGCCAAGTCACGGTGGTCCTGCAGGACTTCGTCCGGTATCCGGCCACCGTCCGGGACAACATCACCTTGTCGGCACCGGAACTGCCCGCAAGCGATCAGGCTGTCGCGGACGTCCTCGACATCTCCGGCATGCGGCCTCAGGTCGACTCCCTCCCCGGCCGGCTCGACACCGTCCTGTGGGAAGGGGCCGCCGACCTCTCGGGCGGCCAATGGCAGAGGACGGCGATCGCACGCGCTCTGTACGCAGTGCGCCGCGGGCGCTCGGTGATCGTCCTCGACGAACCCACGGCCCAGTTGGACGTGGAGGCGGAAGCCGAGTTCTATGACCGCGTCGTCAGAGCCGTACGCGGGACCACGGTCATCCTGATATCGCACCGGTTGTCGACCGTCCGGAATGCCGACCGCATCGCGGTCCTGAGTGCCGGCCGCATCACCGAAAGCGGCACCCATCCGGAACTGATGCGGCGAAACGGCGATTACGCCGAGTTGTTCCGGCTGCAGGCGTCCCGGTTCGACGCAGGGATGGAAGATCGGCGAGGGGCGGCGCGGTGAGACGACTACTCGGGGCGGCCCGCGAACTACTGGCGCTGGCCTGTCAGGCGGATCGGGCCGCGGTCTGGAAGATCGCGGTGGTGTCGGTCGTCCTCCCTGGCGGGGTGGCGGGTGTAGGGCTGAGCCAGCGCTGGCTCGTGGATTCCGCCGGAATGCGTTCGACCTCCGGAATTGCCGCCGCGGTGATCGTCGGGGTGCTTTCGCACACCACGGCCGTGGTACTCAACCGATATCGAGCGAATCTCAGCCACCTGCTCAACGACCAGGTCGTGCTCGTGCTCAGCCACAATCTGCTGCGCCGCACCGGACGCATCGCGTCCATCGAGCACTTGGAGAACCCCGAGTACCTCAACCGCCTCTCGCTAACCCTGAACGGGGCACACGGCCTCGCAGCCTTCTGCTGGACGGTCGCCGAAACGGCGACCTCGGTGCTGAGCTTGGCACTGAGCTTGTGGTTGCTCGGCACCGTTCACCCGGTACTGGCGTTGCTGGCACTCTGCGCGGTGCCCCCGCTGTGGTTCGGCAACCGAGCCGAACAGATCGTGAATCGCGTCAAGGACCTGACGGCTGAGCAGCATCGCCTTGAAATCAGCCTTCATGAGCTGTGCCTCGAGCCGGAACCGGCTATGGAACTGAGGATCGCCGGATCCGACGAGGATCTCAGCCGCCGGGCTGGGCGTCTGTGGGACGAACTTACCGAGCGCGAGGCCGCCGCCCGGGTGCGCGGCACCGTCCTACAGATGCTTGGCTGGGTGTGCTTCGCAGCCGGTCTCGCGGCGGCGCTCACCGTGACGGCGCATCTGGTGAAGCAGGGACGCGCCACCGCTGGCGATGTCGTCATGATCGTCACCCTCGGCACACAGCTCCGCCAGCAGATCGCCGCCACCCTGAACGGAATGCGACGCATGGGGGCGGCCCGTCACATCATCGACCACTATCTGTGGCTGCGAGACTACGCGGATCACCGGCCCCGGGGCAGCCGACTACCGCCGGAGCGCCTGCGCTCGGGCCTTCGCGTCGAACAACTAACGTTTCGCCACCACGGCGCGGAAAGGCCCGCTCTGCGCGACGTCGACCTGTTCTTCCCGGCCGGTTCGGTCATCGGCCTGGTCGGTCCCAACGGAGCCGGCAAGTCCACGCTGGTCAAGCTGATAACGGGCTTGTATCAGCCGGCACACGGAGAAATCCATATCGACGAAGAACGACTGTCCGAACTAGCTCCCGATTCCTGGGCCGCGCGTTGCAGCGGAACTTTTCAGGATTTCGCGAAACTCGAGCTCGTTGCTCGCCATACCGTTGGCGTCGGCGACCTGCCGCACCTCGATGATCTCGCCGCGGTAGCCAGGGCGAGCGAGCACGCGGGCGCCGCGGACCTGCTCGAGGCACTCCCCGACGGACCGGACACCCAACTCGGCGAACTCTTCGACGGAGTCGAACTGTCCCACGGGCAATGGCAGAAAATGGCGCTCGCTCGCGGCAGCATGCGCGAGCAGCCGCTCCTGCTCGTCTTCGACGAGCCGACCTCCGCCCTCGACCCGCATGCCGAACACGATGTCTTCGGGCGTTTCGCGGCACAGGCCCGCCGCACCGCGGCACGCACCGGCGCTATCACCTTGCTTGTATCGCACCGTTTCTCAACAGTGCACATGGCCGACCGCATCGTCGTCCTCGACGCCGGCCGGGTAGTGGAGGAGGGCAGCCACAGCCAGCTCCTCGATGCCGGTGGACTGTACGCAGGCCTGTACCGAGCCCAAGCGGAGGGGTACCGCGTCGAGGAGGAAGGATCGAACGGCAGGCCACCACGATCCGGCGGGACAGGCCCGGATACGGGAGATCTTCCATCCCCACAAACCGGACGAGACGCTTCCGATGATGCAACAGACAAGAGAGGACCGTAAAATGAAAGAGCCCACCATCAGTGACACAGGCGTTACGGCCCGTATGCTGAAAGAGAAGCTGATACAGATGGCGTCGAGTCGCCCCGAGGGCGATGCCCTTATCGGCATCGACGAGTTCGGTAGCGAGGACCGTGTGAACTGGCGTGACTTGAAATCGGCCGTCGAAGCGAAGGCCGATTCGATTTCACGGGTGGCGCGTCACACCAAAGATCCGGTGGTCTATCTCAAAGCAGCCGCCGACACGCCAACAGCAATAGTGATCATTTCGTGTATCTATGCTAATATTCCGGTGCTAGCGCTAAGCATCCACGGTGACCGAGAATTTCAGACGCCGATCTTGCGGACAGTGCGGGAACGGTACGGAGAACCGGTATGTGCGGCGGACCTGGAAAAATCGATGAAGGTCACCGCTTCAGCGAAGAGGGGACCGGTGGAGGAGTGCCGGACCCCGGGCAGCACCGCGAACAGCGGACACATCGCCGACCCGTCCGGGGGACGGCCCATGTTCATTCTCACCTCGTCCGGCTCGACCGGAAGCGCTAAGGTTATAACACACTCCCACCCTCTCGGAGACGTGAACAACAACGTACCCAATCTGATGTTTGCGAAGGCGGGGTGGCGTTCCGGTCAACGACAACTCATCATCTCCTCCATCTACCATCTGCCTTCGTTCTTCACATTGCTCGAGGGTGTGCTCGGCGGTTGCACGACGGTGTTGCAGAAGAGCTTCGAGCCGAGGCAAACCCTGGCGATCATCAAGCATCATGTCATAGAGTGGCTGATGACCACACCCATGCACATGCGGGAAATGCTCGATGTGGAGACCGACCTTACATCCTCCCTTCGCTCTCTCCGTGGGCTATTGCACGGTGCGGGTCCCTGTCCCGCATATGTCAAGCGGGCGTGGATCGATCTACTTTCACCCGACCGGGTCTTCGAAACGTACTCTGCAACCGAGTTGGTGGGCTCGACATTCGTTGACGGCAACGAATGGCTAAAGTACCCCGGGACCGTTGGCCGTGCTTTTTATCCCGCTATCACGATCCGCAAGAAGGACGGCACGGTCTGCGAGCCCGGCGAAGTGGGCCGAGTATTCTTCGCCTCCACGGAAAACGAGGAACTTACGCGCCCTTGGCTCGACCGGCTGGCCAGTGGGGATCAGAGCCTTGGCGACCTGGGCTGGATGAATGACGAGGGGTACCTTTTCCTCGCCGGTCGAGAAAAAGACCAGGTCACGGTCGACGGGACAATCGTCACCCCGGCGAAGGTCGACTCCGTCATACACGGCCACCCGGATGTAAATGACTGCCTCACGTTCATCGTCGAGGATCCCGCAGCCCGTCCCAGTTTGCACGCCATGGTGGTGCCGACGCCAGGCAGAGTCATCAGCATCCCCGAATTCCGGCGACACTGTGCGGCTGCACTCGCAGCCGACGAGATACCTGGGTCCTTTTCGCTCACCGAACGGATCCCGCGGTCAGACATAGGAAAGATCCGCCGCAGAATAACCAGGACTCAGCTCGCGAGCATGCTCGCGGACAGCGAAACGGAGGAACGCGGGTGAGCGCACCGAACACGCATGACGTCACCCTCAAGGCCAATGTGGTCGTGAAAACCTACCAGGTTCGGGCACAAGATGCGTCGATACGGGAGTGGCGAACACTGAATTTGCTGGAAAGGTACGCTCCCGATCTCGCTCCACGACCGCTGGAGGCCGACTTGGCGGCCGATCCGCCATACGTGGTGATGAGCAGGCTTCCTGGCGTGCCGTTGCAGGCGCTGGCAACGCGGGAGCAAGCCGAGGCGATGGCCGGGGCGCTCCGCAGAATGCAGGATTCGGTGCCGCAGAATGTTCTTGCCAGCGTGCCGGCCAGGGCGGGAACCGCGCCGGAGTTCATCGCGGGGCTGCGCAACGCGTACGGACAGGAACCACGACTCGGCTCCGACGCCTTAGTGGTCGACGCATTAAGGGTAGGTTCGCACTGGCTAGCGCAACCACAGTTGGACCGGCTGGCGGTGGAGGTTGAGCCGGTTCTCGGCAGTGGTGACGGCAATGCGGCAAATTATCTGTGGGATGGGGAAAAGGTACGGGCCATCGACTTCGAGTACGCCGGCCGCAGCGATCGATGGTTCGAGTTGGCGGAAGTGGTGGAGCACGTGTCAGTATGGGTCGGCGCGGGGATAGACGCCGAATGGGTTATGTCTTGTTTTGAACCTTCGCCGGCCCAGGCCCGGCGCCTGCACGACTGTCGCCGACTCCTGGCATTGTACTGGCTCCTAGCGCTGCTGCCCGACAGTCCCGGCCATAATCGCAATCCACCAGGAACGGTGCAGCGACAAGCTCGAAGGGCTCTCGACCTCCTCAGTTAGTCCCGGCTTTTTCTCGGCGCCACCAAATAGCCCAACCGGCACCGTGGAAGAGAATTAGGGCCCGAGTGGCGACCAGCCCCTTGCGGCTTCGCAGCCCGAGATCACAGTCTTCGTCATTTGCATGACCGTGATGGTTGTGACCGCGAGAAGCGGATCTGACTCAATTCCGTGAAGCGGTCACAGAGTGTGCGTCCTGGAGGCCGGGACGGGCCGATCGCAGTTGAGTAACACTCCGCGTAGGAGAGCGGCCGCATCGCCAGGATCTGGTTCGTCCCGGAACTGATCCCCACGAGCGGCCGCGAGGGCATTGTGCTGCATGCCCGCACGAGCGAGAACCCCTGCTGCTGCGTCGATCTACTCTTCCCGCGCCTCAAGGACATGCAGGTCGATGCCGTTACCGAAGCCGAGGACGGTGTCGTGTCACGCACGTCAACTCGGCCGGTGCGCGCCCGCCGAAGATCTCCTGAAACCGTCAAGTCACGGCTGAGCCCGTCAAGAAAGCCCTGAAGCCAGAGTGTCAACGATGTCTTGGAGCCCCACATTCACAGTGGTGTTCGCTTGATCGTCGACAGTCGGTCCGGTTGATGTCCGTTTGTCTCTCGGGCTGGGTGGTTGGGCATCATCCAGCGCGGGTCCGCAAACTTACAGGCGATCAGTCCCGCTGAACCGCACGGGCGAGAACTTTACCGCCAGCCTGCCGGACAGGAACTGGAAAATGATGGCGATCGAATGCCGAGAAAAGGGCCTCATACCCCGCCCAGGGCCCCGGCAAAGTCGTGAAATGAGGGTGTGACCTGGGGCTGTCGTTCATGTTGTCTGGAGCAGTGTGACGGCGCGTTGCGGGTCGCGGGCGTGGTGCCGGTTGGCGGCGGCGATGTAGCCGTGCCCGGCCAGGCGGAGCAGCCTGATCGCCAGGCTGCGCAGCGTGGCCATCACGCGGGGCGCGTTCGCGGTCCTGACCAGCGACTTGTCCTCCTGGTAGGTGACGTCCCGGACCCAGTGCAGCCGGTTCTCGATGTGCCAATGCCCTCGCACCCACGACGCGAGCGTCGCCGGGCCGGCGGCCCGGCCGTCGGCGCTGGTGACCAGGTAGACCACCTCGACCGTCTTCTTGCCGCGCCGGGTGACGGTCCTGCGCAGCTGGGCGACCTGCGCCGCGCCGGTGAACCCGGTCCATGCCGGGGCGGCGGCGACCTTGATCGTGCGGCGGGTCCGGCGGCCCCGGCCCGTGGTCACCGTCGAGACCGCCGGCACCTGGGCCCAGGGCAGCCTCTTCAGCCGCCGGTACAGCCCGGGCATGTTGCCCTTCACCGTCATCACGTAGTCCGCGTCCCGGCCGACGACCGGTTCGGCGGTGTCGGTCTGCGTGTGCTGCGCGTCCATGGTGATCACTGCTCCGGTCAGGTCGGGGAGGGCCCGCAGCAGGTCCCGGACGGCGGGGATCTCGTTGGACTTCGCCGCGACCTGGACCTGTCCGAGCACCGCACCGGCGCCGTGCGCCAGGGCCGCGACCAGATGCGGCGCTTTGCCGCCCTTGCGCTTGGCGCCCCGGACGGTCTTGCCGTCGACCGCGATCACCATCCGGCCGCCCACGCGGGCGGCCCGGGTCCACAGCCAGGCGCCCAGGACCGCGTCCAGCGTTCCGGCATCCAGGGCGGCGAACGCCCGCCGGAACGTCGATTCGTCCGCCGGCCCGCGGGTCGCGCCCAGCGCGTCCAACACCTGGTCACCGGCGTCGGCGGCCCACTGCCCGATCGCGGCGAACGACCGCGATCCGGCCACCACTGCCACGATCCCCACCGCGAGCACGCCGACCAGGGTGTGGCGCCGGCCGCGGCGCTTGCGGGGATCGGGAACCTGCGCGAGCAGATCCAGCAGATACTGGCCGCGGGCGGCGGAAACAGGGGAAGATGTCATCGGCGGGTGGGTCCTGTCAGCGGCGATGGTGAGCGTCAGAACTTCCATCGAACCGCGCGGGGCCCACCCGCCACTCGCGAACACCCAAACCCGCCTACTGGGCCTGCGAACCAGCAGGTCACAGTCTCACTTCACGACCTTGCCGGATCCCTGATACCCCGCCCCAGACGTCGGCGTGTCAGAGGATGGGGGGCCGGCCAGCCCTGGTGAGTCGGGCAACGGTGGTCCAACTCATTGGTTCGCGGGTGCCGTGGCCTCCGCGCAATCCTTCGGCGAGACCGATGAGAGAGGAGCGAAGCGCGGCAGGGCCTCGGAAGCGCCACAGCGTCAACAGCGCCCAGGCGGTGAGGTTGGCGGGGATCAGCGGGGCCGGGAGATTGCGGTAGGCGAGCCAGACGCGGTTGCGGGCGTGAGGCGGTAGAAGGTGACATGCCGGGCCGGGTCGGTGGACGGGTGGTGCACGATGATGCCGGGGGCGTAGTAGCCGGTGTAGCCGCGATCGTAAAGCCGCCACGCAAGGTCGACGCCCTCGTGGAAGAGGAAGAAATGCCCTGGCCAGCCGCCCACAGCCTCGAATGCGGCGCGGCGGACCATCACGACTCCCTCGGCCATCACGGTGACAGGACCGGGTCGGGTGGAGTCGGAGGCGCGTAGCCGCGGCACCCACCGCCGCAGGGTGACGCCGGTGTCGGGGTCAGCGATGCGGGGCTGGACGTAGGCGCGGGCAGGGGCGTCGCTGAGCTCACCTGCGAGCCGCGCCAAGACACGCGGGTCGGGGAGGTAGGCGTCGTTGTCGAAAAAGAACAGCAGCTCACCCCTGGCCTCGGCGGCGCCGACGTTACGGCCTTCGGGGATACCGACGTTGTCGGGCAGCTCGACAGTGCGCGCCCCCGGTGGTACCTGCACCGGTGCGCAGCCGTTGCCGACCACCACCACGTCCAGGTCGACGTCCTGCTGACCCAGTAGTGAGGCCATGGCCAGGGCAAACTCGGCCGGGCGGTCGTTCATGGTCAACACGACCGCGCCGATGGTGGGGCGTGGGGGAGTGCTGCTCACCGAGGCCGGTTCCTTTGCGCAGATCTAGCGTCGCGGATATTCGCCTGATGGTCATCACACCGTCAGGCCGTTGTTGAATCATACTAACGGGCCCAGGTCGGCTGGGGTCGTGCCGGTTCAGATGTCGCGATGCCAGCCGCCCCGGCCCCCTGCAGTGGGGAGACGCCCTCGGCGTTCTGGTCGGCTGTCTGCGCTCTGCAGCTCGTCGGCTGGACGACCTCACACTCACCAGTAACCGGCCAGGACGGTCGTGCTTGGGGGCGGCGAACTTGTCCGACGTCGAGCGGCTCTGGGCGCAGCAGGCCGCGGTGTTCGGTGCCCCGCCCTCAGACTCCACGATCGGCCGGACCTTGGCCGCGCGGTCGACGGCGACCTCCTGTCCAAGGTCGCTTGAGCGCGGGCGCGGGTCCGCCCGAACGTGTGGGGTCTGCTCCATCTGCGGCCGGGCGGGTTTCCGTGGCTGGTGGTGGCCGGGAAACGGCTGACCGGCCAATCCGGGGGAAAACCCGCCGTTCTGGCGGTGCTCGCCGGTGACGGCGGCGCTCATCGCGTCGGTGAACGCCTCCCGCAGGTCCTGGGAAAGGTCGGCCCAGCCGAGCCGGTTGGTCTGCGCGGTGGCCTGTGCCGTGGTCGTCTGCTGTTCGCCGTCGCGCATCGCCGCATTCCGTCACGTCCGATGTCCAGTAGCTGGAGTGTCTCAGTGCCGCGGTCGTGGCGGAGGTCGTACTCGCAGGCGGCGCCAAGGAATTCCATGGCGGCGGCCGCGACCGCCGTAGGCGGTCGCGGCCATGTGCTCGGCCGGTGTCAATGGGTGGTTGCGAAAGAGATCCATGCTGGCGCGGCCGTGCTCGTTCGCCCGGCGAGCCGCCAATCAGGGTGCTTTCGATGTCGAGCACCTGATGGCGACCTTCCATCTGCTCCCTTGTTCGGGCCTGGGCCGGCGCCGGTCGCCACACTCGACGGTGTCGCGTCGGGTCCCGGTTGCCGAAGGCATCGCGGCGACAGGTGCCGATCATGGGGTGCCCGGGCACCGGGGTCAAGCCTCGGGCCGCTGGGCGAACGCCGTGCGGAACCCGCGAATGGCGGCGCCACCACGGTGGCCGTGGTGGCGCCCCGACGCGACCGGCGCGGCGTGAGGCGTGTGTCAGCCAGCGTCCGCGCTATGAGGGAACGGGCATTGCCAGTGGGCTGGCGAGCGCGGCGTGCAGACGGGCGATGTGCGCGACCGCCATGACCGTCGCCGGGTCGTCCTGGTCGAGCGCGACGGCGGCGAGCAGTTCGGCCTTCAACCGGTGTTCTTCGAGGGTGAGCTGTTCATCGCCTTCCAGCTCGATCAGGTCGGTCAGCGACTGTCGCCGGGCCCCATCGAGGGATGTGGTCTTGATGTCCATTCGTTCCCGCTCCTTCTTTCTCGGCTGTGTCGCGGTCCTCGGCAGGCACGCACGGCAGGTTTGGGTTGGTGACCGGGATCGGTGCCGGTTGCGGCGTGCTTCCTGGCGAGCCCCGGCATCGTGCATCCCTTGTCGTCGTTCACTGCGGAGACAGGGCCGGTCGGCTCGGGTTCCCCGGTGGCGTGCCGGTCCGGCGGGCCGGGCTGGTTGCTCGTTTCTGCCGGTCCGGAAGGCCGGTGATGGCCGCTCCGCGTTGGCGGGGGCGGCCGGTGTCGGCGGTCAGAACGATGGCGGCGGCGTCTTCGGCGGACTGGCGCGCGAGCTGGGGCAGGACGCTGGTGTAGATGTCGGAGGCGATCGCCAGGGAGGACAACCTGAGGGTTTCCTGGACGACTTTCATGTCGTGTCCGGCTGCGAGCAGGAAGGTGGCGGCGCCGTGCCGTAGGTCGTGCAGCCGGATCGGCGGTAGCCCGGTCTCCATGGACAGTTGCTCGAACTGTTCGGTGACCTCGTTGGGCCGCAGCGGCCGACCGTCCGGGGTGGTGAAGACGTAGCCGGTCTCGCC
Organism: Actinomadura sp. CNU-125; assembly: GCF_001942465.1. Taxonomy (GTDB): domain Bacteria; phylum Actinomycetota; class Actinomycetes; order Streptosporangiales; family Streptosporangiaceae; genus Spirillospora. The sequence continues at coordinate 25,455 of NZ_MKJY01000144.1, read as the reverse complement.
CCAGGCGTCGCCGGCGGCGAGGCGTTCGGTGTTCTGCTGGGCCTTGTGGGAGCGCAGGACTTTGATGGTGGTGGAGTCCAGGGTGATGGTGGCTCGCCGGCTTCGGTTTTGGGTTTGCCTTCGAAGGTGTCGTCGCCGATCTGGGTGATCTGCCACCGGATCGTCGCCGTCCCGGTGTCCAGGTCGAGGTCGGCCCAGCGCAGCCCGCACGATTCACCGCGCCGCAACCCGCGGAACGCGATGAGGTGGTACTGGGCGTACAGCCGGTGCCGCCGGGCCCGTTCCAGGAAGCGTCGGGTGAGGGCGGGTGTCCAGACCATGACGCGGGACGGGCGTGGGGCGCCGATGTAGGCGTCGAGCCGGTTGATGCGTTCGCCGATCCGTTTGTGGGGTTCGAGGCGGGCCTGGCGTTTACGCCGGGCGTCCATCTTCTCGGTGTGGGCGGCGAGGTCGTCTGTCCACTGGGTGATGCGTTCGTCGGTCCACACCAGCGCCTTGGGCGCCTTCCCCGACGGCAGTTCGACGAGGGAGGCGACGTTGACCTCGATGAGCTGTTCGCGGATCGCCCGGTTCAGCGCGGACCGCAGAGGGGCACGGATTCGCTGCTTGGTGGCCGCCCCGACGACCCGGCGCCCCTTGACTTTGGCGCGCAGGGTGAGGTCGTGACCCACCGTCCCCGCCGGAACCGCCCTGGCTCGGCGCCTCACACGGCCGGTTATCGAAGCAGCTGAACCAGCATGCACGAGCTCCAGATCAGTAGCTGTCAAGCGACAGACCGCCGCAGATAACCCCAAAACCCAACGGATCCTGCGCAACTCTGACAGAATCAACGACCGTGGGTCATGAACTTCCTGAAGCTGTCGGGCTGCAGCGCGAAGTCGTCTACATGAGGGACCACGGGCACCTCGTGGTTCTGGGAACAGCCGGCAGCGGCAAGACCACCATGGCGATCCATCGAGCCGTCTACCTGGCCTCCGAGGCACCGCAGAGCAAGGGCAGAACGCTGCTGGTCACCTTCAACCGTGCGCTTGTCACCTATCTTAGGACCGGCGCACGGGCGCCAGCACTGACTGTTGAGAATGTTCACACCTTCGCTCGAGGGTACCTTGCGTCCAGGAAGCAACTGCGAGGGCGGCAAATATGCGAGGCCACCTCTTTCCTGCCAGCGGCTCTAAGTGAAGTTAGGAACCGACACCCCGATCGGCCACTGATGGGACAAAGCTTGCGGTTCTTCGAAGACGAGCTTCACTGGATTTCAGGCCATGGGGTAAACGACCTCGGCGCTTACAACAGGGAACCACGGGTCGGTCGTATCCGCCCCTTGTCACAGGCGGACAAGGCTCTGGTCTTCGAGGTTCGCGAGGCCTACCATAGACGGCGTCGGGCACAAGGGTTTCGATACGACTGGGACGATCTGGCCTCGGCCGTGCGGCAGGAACTTACCCACGACACCAGCCCGCGTTTGTATCGACATATCGTCGTTGACGAGGGGCAGGATTTTACACCGGAGATGATCCGTGCATTGGCGGCTGCGGTGCCACCGAATGGGTCGTTGACCTTCTTCGGCGACTATGCCCAGCAAATGTACGGCAGCCGCATGTCTTGGAAGAGCCTAGGCCTGAGGGTCTCTCGCCCGGTGGAATTTCAACAGAACTATCGCAATACCCAGCAGATCGCCCGACTCGCCGTCGCCATGTCGGAGATGCCGCACTTTCGCGATGACGTGGACTTGGTCGTGCCCAAGGCACCCCGCGCTGATGGGCCCAAGCCAACCGTCTGGGTACACGACTCTCCGGCTGCCCAGCTGCGCTCCGCCGCTAAGTGGGCTCGCGAACTCAGGTCAAGCCATCGAGTAGCGGTGCTCTTGCGCACACGCGACGAGGAGAAACAACTCAGCGACCTGCTGGGACAGCCGGCAACTCGCCTACACAAGGAAATGACGAGGTGGCCAACCGGTCCGGGCGTTTTCTATGGTACCTACCATGCGGCAAAGGGCTTGGAATTCGATGCTGTGGTACTTCCCTGGTGCGATACCGATCAACTGCCGCTTCCGTCCGAGGTCGATGGACACGGCATGGAAGAGGCCATGGCCCGAGAGGCCCGCCTGCTCTACGTAGCGGCGACGAGAGCCAGAACGAACCTGGTCCTGATGCACTCAAGCAAGCTCACCCCTCTCATGCCCCCAGAAACGTCAGACCTGTACGAGAGGGTAGGAACATGAGCAACCCAATCGAGGGGGACGTTCGTCAGCGTGGCATCACTAGACTGTGCCACTTCACCAAGTCCTCCAACCTCTCGCATATCATCGGCGCAGGCGAGATCCGTAGCGTGACCCAGCTTGAGCGGGAGGTAGAGGGCTTTCGTCCCACCGACACCCAGCGCAGAGACGGGCATCCCGACCGCATTTGCTGCACCATCGAATATCCGAACGCGTGGTATCTCGACAAGGTCCGCAAGGAAGATCCCAACTTCCTGGACTGGGTCATCATGACCATCGATCCGTGGCCGCTATGGCACGACCAAACCAAGTTCAGCCCTTGCAACGCCGCACGCGCGAACGGTGCCGTCATCCGCCCAGGCTGGAACGGCTATAATGCCATGTTTGCTCCGACGGTACGTGGTCAGCAGGTTTTTCATAGACAACCGGGCCATCCGCCATGGTGGCCAACGGACGACCAGGCAGAAGTACTCCTTGCCTCGCCTGTCTCCCTCTCCAGTGTCCGCAGCATCATCGTACGAAATAATGCTCAAGCCGAGCGGGAGGTTGCCCGGGCTACACACAACTATCAAGATCACCTCCTCCCCCCGCTCATTGTGGCCCCGACCCTGTTCGACAAGTACCAGCTGAGCGGTTCTGTCCGGCGTGGGCGGCGACCGCCTGAGCAGGCTGCTATCTCTCTGGCAGAGTGATGTTGTGGACAGGATGACCAAGGATGAAGTCACCACGCGAGCACAGGCCGTGCTCGTTGCTGGTGCGGTGGGGGATGCCCTCGGCTGGCCCCACGAGCGTCGCGACCGGGTCTTGAGCGCAGCGCCCACCGCGGATGGCGAGCGAACCGGGGTGTTCTTCTCCTGGACCCGCAGAGCCGGCAGCCGTTTCCACCCGCTTTTCGAGGAGATCGGAGCGGGTGAGTACAGTGACGATACTCAACTAGTGATCGCCACTGCGCGCGCTCGACTCGCTGCAGATGGCCGTTGGGTTGAGCGACTAACAGACATCGAACTGCCCTTCTTCCTGCAGTATGAGCGTGGAGCAGGCGCCTCGGTAAAACGTTCGTGCCGCGCTTGGACACGCCGGAAGTATCCGTGGAAGGGTACTCAAGACGACACGGCGAAGTACTTCGCGGCGGGAGCAAACGGCGTTGCCATGCGCATCGCTCCGCATGTACTGGTTCACCATGCGGACACCGACTTCGCAGCACTGGCGGGCGACATTACGCGGGACGCAGTGCTCACTCATGGCCACCCTCGTGCGCTCGTAGGAGCGATGGCCTACGCCTACGCCCTTTGGGTGAGCATGCGACCAGCACAACCGATCCGATACGGCTGGTTGATTGAAGAACTGGTTTCGGGCGTCAATGCGTGGTCGGTCCTGGACGAGTCTGTACTGGACAGGCGTTGGCTACAGCTAGCTGATCAGCATCATGCGGGGAGCTACCGGAAAGCATGGACCAAGGCAGTTGAAGAAACTACTGTGATGCTTGAGCAGGCTTCACAAACCCTGAGACTCGGCGCGGTCGGCACGCCAAAATCCTTCGCCGATGCCGTCGGAGGCACCACTACGAAGTTCAACGGCTCCGGGACCGTTAGTGCCGTACTAGCGGTCTTCCTAGCAGCCTGGAGTGCAGCAGATCCCCAACGAGGCCTGCGAACAGCAGCAACTCTTAAGGGTGCAGACACCGACACCATCGCGTCCATGACCGGTGGTTTGCTTGGGGCAGCCCTGGGTGGTGATTGGCTTGGTGCGGCAGGCCAAGAGGTTCAAGACTCGTCGTTGCTGCGTCGCTTGGCTTCGGAGCTCATCCGCCCGATGCATCCAAGTAGCCAGTTGACACTCCCCCTTGAACATCAGATCCCGACCAAAAACAAACTTACCGATATTTTTTCCCAACTCAATCCCGGAAATAAAATCACGCTGCCTAACGGGCACGAGGCCCGGGTGGAGGATATCGCGGAGCTTCGTTCTGAGGCACGACCCATGCAACGCCTTCGGCTACGAACCAAAGATGGCCAAACTCTTTACTTCATCCACGCCGAGCCCCGGGGCGAGAGAGACAAGCCGGCATCACCGGGCGAAGGAACCACTCCGTCGTCGCGACACACGGAAACGACCTCGGGCCATTTCTCCCCAGAAGTGACTGGCATTGACATTCAAACTACGGATCTAAAGCGGACCAGGTTCGTCCTGGAGCAAATTCTTGATTTTTTCCCAATCGATATCGGGGCTGGCTGGGTGCGATATCGTGGCCTCTTTGTCGCCGTGGGGAGTTCCAAGAGGATAGTTGATACACCAGTCGCTCGCATTCAGATCCGAAGCCGCCTGCCCGCCGAGGTTAGATCGCGTGCCGAGTCTGCGGGCCTCACCCCACACAAACTTCAACGGGATGAAGGAGAGGCTTTTGAGATTGAGCTTGCCCCGGGCGTACTCGCGCTGGTGACTCATCGATGACAAGTCGAGCTGCAGATTCCTGCAGCGTAGGGCGTCGGCTATGGCGCCGTTCCGATTTGTTCGCAGACGTAGTTCGTTAGGCGGCCCCGCACGCGCCGGCGGCCGCGTCCGTGCTGTTCACAGCGTCGTTTCAGGCGTTTTTCTCCACCGGTGCCCTCGTCGGAGGCATCGTTGTCGGTGTACGAGCCTCAGTTCAGAGCCAGGTACAGGTAAACGAGCAACAACTCCAGCCCGGCCGGCTCGGTGAACGGCCGCGCCCCGTGTCAATGGCCACTCAGCTCTCCCCGTTGGCGGCCGTGAGAATGCCCCGCTGGTGTATTGGTCCAGGACATCTTGGACGTAGTGACTCCTGGTGATCTTTGACGGTTCCGGCACATGGTTGACATCGGATGCTCGATGATCTTCAGGTGGCTGATGGAGACGAGGGGTTCGACGAGCGGGCGTGGCGGGTCGAGCATAGGTATCGGGCGGTGTTGGAGGTCCTGGACGGGGTCCCGGTCGCGCAGGTCGCCCGGCAGTTCGGGGCGTCCCGTCAGTCGGTGCACAACTGGCTGCGGCGGTTCGAGGCCGAAGGCATGGACGGGCTGGTGGAGCAATCCCGCCGCCCGAAGAACTCGCCGGCCCGGCTCCCCGCCGAGGTCGAGGCGTTGATCTGCGAGTTGCGGCGGGCCTATCCGCGGTGGGGGCCACGACGGATCGCGCATGAGCTCGGCCTGCGGGGCGTGGATCCGGCCCCGGGGCGCACGACGGTGTATCGGGTGTTGACGCGTAACGGTCTTGTCCAGCCCCAGCAGCAGACGCATCGTCGCAGCTACCGGCGCTGGCAGCGGGACGCTCCCATGCAGCTGTGGCAGCTCGACATCATGGGCGGGATCTTCTTGGCCGGTGGACGCGAGTGCAAGCTGGTCACCGGGATCGACGACCATTCCCGGTTCGTGGTGGTCGCCCAGGTTGTGGCCGAGCCGTCGGGGCGGGCGGTCTGCCAGGCGTTCACCGAGGCGATGGGACGCTACGGGGTCCCATCGGAGGTGCTGACCGACAACGGCAAGCAGTTCACGGGGCGGTTCACCAAGCCCTTCCCGGCCGAGGTGATGTTCGAGCGGATCTGCCGGGAGAACGGCATCACCGCGCGGCTGACCAAGCCGCGCTCACCGACGACGACCGGGAAGATCGAACGCTGGCACGGCTCGCTGCGCCGCGAGCTGCTCGACGGTGCCGGGGCGTTCGAGTCGATGGCCACGGCGCAGGCCGGCATCGAGGCCTGGGTGCACGCCTATAACCACGGTCGGCCGCATCAGTCGCTCAACATGGCCACGCCGGTGTCGGTGTTCAGGCCGACACCCGCAAGTGAACCCGCGCCGAAGGCCATCGACCCGCCGCTCGGCATCCCCGCCACCCGATCGGATCAGTCAGCCCGGTCACCGGTACCGCAGCCTCAAGAGCCTGATCGGGCGCATGAGGCCGTCGAGTTCGACATGGTCATCACACCCAGCGGACGGCTGTGCCTGCCCGGCAACCAGCAGATCAAGTTCAACGCCGCGCTCGGCGGTCATCCCGTCACCATCTGGGCCGATCTGCGCAGCATCCACGTGCTGCTCGGCGGCGAACTCATCCGCACCCGTGCGTCCCGGCTGTCCCCGCAAGACCTGGCCCAGCTCCGGCTCCGCGGAGGTCGGCCCGCAGGTTCCGAACCCGCAGCCTCGGCGGCGCCACGTGGCCCGCTGCCGACGGCGACCGCCATCGAGGTCGACCGCACCGTCGGCCGGGACGGCGATGTCCAGCTTGCCGGGCATCGCATCAAACTCGAGGTGAACCTGGCCGGACAGCGCGTCATCCTCCGCCTGGACCAGCGCCTGATGCATGTCATCGCGTCCGGCCTGCTGGTCAAGACGCTGCCCGTCCCGCTCGTCCCCGACCAGGCCGCCAAGCTGAACGGTGCTCGCACGACCCGGCAGCCGCTGCCTCCACCGCCGGCGCCACCGCTGCAGGCCATCCGAAAGGTCCCCGCCGACGGCATCACCATGGTCGCGGGCCAGCGACTCCGTGTCGGGCGGGCACACGCCGGTAAGACCGTCACGGTCGTCATCGACGACACCGTGTTCCGCGTCCTGCACAACGACATCGAGCTCAGCGTCCACCCGCGTAAGAGCACCGGGCCCATCAAGAAGTACCGGCACTGAACGATCAAGGGCCCCCACTCACGATCTTTGCGACCGTCAAAGATCTCCCGGACCCGTCAAACAACTACTGGAACCACTCTGTCCAAGATCTCCTGGAGCCGCACATACGGGGAGCCTTCCATGGCCGCCGTCAGCCCCGGCAAGGACGCGGCGACGGTCGCGACGTTGAAGGGGTTCGAGGAGATCACCGCCTTCACCTATCCCGGCGGCGACGCGCCCTCGCTGCGGTAGGTGTCGGTGCGGATGCGGCGCGGGGAGGTAATCGCGCTCGTCGGGGAGAACAGCTCCGGCAAGACCACGCTGGCCAAGCTCCTGGCCGGGCTGTACCGGCCGCAGCAGGGCCAGGAGCGGTGGGACGGCCGCAGCGTCACCGACCTCGACCCCGAGGAGCTACGCCACGCGATCGTCGTGGTCGCCCAGGACCACACGCACTGGCCGATGACCGCCGCCGAGAACATCGCACTGGGTGACGACCTCACCGAACCCGGAGTACTACCGGCGGTGCGGCAGGCCGCTGCCGCGTCCGGCGCCGACGAGGTCAGGGCGACGCTGCCGCGCGGGTTGGACACGCTGCTGGACAAGCGCTTCGCCGACGGCCGGGAACTGTCGGGCGGGCAGTGGCAGCGCCTGGCCGCCTCCCGCGGCTTCTACCGGGACGCGCCGGTGCTGATCTGAGACGAGCCCACTGCTGCCCTCGACGCCCGCGCCGAGCACCGCCTGTTCGACCCGATCCGCGGGCACGCCACCAGCCGCGGCCGCACCGGCCTTTTGATCACGTACAGATTGGCCAACGTCCGCCACGCCGACCGGATCTACGTCCTGGCCGGCGGACGCGTCACCGAACACGCCGACCACGACCACCTGATGGCGCAGCCCACGCATGCCGCGGCACGGGGCGGTCGCGGCGGGCGCAGAACGGCCGATGTCGGGTTCCCGCTCGTGCTGACTGACCTCTCACTCACGGCAGCTCAGGTCCCGAGCCGCCGTCCTCGGGCTCCGCGTCGTCGATCGTGCGCAGTCTGCGCGACTGGTACAGATACGCGCCGATAAGGCGGATGAACTCGTCGGCGCGCTCGTTCTCGCCGGTGAGTGCGCCGGTGAGCTTGCCGAAGGCTCCCTCGTTCAGAACTGCCGCGTCGGTGAGTGTCTCTCGCAGATCGGGAGACGCCAGGAACTGATCGACAGCGTTGTGGTCGATCTGCTCGGCGATGCGGGGATTCTCCTCGGCCATGCCGGCGGCGGCGATGACGAACCCCTCGATCTGCGGGTCGGCGAACTCCGCACCGAACAAGGCGTTGATCCGGGCGACGACCTCCGAGAGCAGCTCCTGCTGAGGGTCCTGGCGTGAAACGCCGGACCCGACCCCGATGATGCCGCGCAGGCCAGGTGTGTCCTGGCTATCGGACAGAGCGATGTCGGCCTTCCCTTGGTCGATCTGGCGAACCCGTCGCAGCTCAAGCCCTGACACGTCGACGTCGCCGCCTGACTCCTCTGAGGGAAGCAGACGCGTCAGCTGGCGCAGGAACTCCGAGAGCTTCTCCAGATCGGTGGTGCCGTAGTCGACGACCTGGGACATGAAGTCGTATAGGCGCACGTAGGAGCCGCAGTCTTTCCGGAAGGTCCGCAACTCGTCGAGCGCCTGGCTGTCCTGCTGCGAGGCCGCGTCCGTCCATCGGTTCACGAACTCATCGCGCGCCGGAGTCACCGCGGCAGCGAGAGCGCCATGGGACTGGGTCGGGGCCCACCACGCCTGTGCGTAGCGCTCCACGTCCGCCGGCGTGTAGATCCTGGCCTGGGCCAGCTTGGTCGCGAGCCGGTGAACGAGGTTCGGGTCCGTCGCCGTTTCGACGTGTGCCTCGAGGTAGTAGGTCAGGAACGCCTCGCGAATCTCTTCGGGGTCGTTGACAAAGTCGAGCACGAACGTGCGGTCCTTCGCCTCACCCGAAGGCGCTCGGTATGTGCGGTTAAGCCGGGACAACGTCTGCACCGCGTGCACGTCGGGCAGCCGCTTGTCCACGTACATGGCGCACAGCAGAGGCTGATCAAAGCCGGTCTGGAACTTGTCAGCGACCAGCATGAGCCGGTATTCGGGTCGCCGAAACTCCCTCACCAGATCAGACCCGAGGCCAGGATTCATCGAGGCCTCGGTGACATCGGTAAGCCCGTACTCGTCATCGCTGATCTTGTCGCTGAACGCCACGATGGCCTGGTACCCGTACCGCTTCTGGGCAAGGTACTTATCCGTCTCGATCTTGTAGCGAACCGCGGCCTGGCGCGAGTCGGTCACGACCATGGCCTTCGCGTGCCCGTCGAGGAGGTGGGCGACGTTGGCGCGGAAGTGCTCGACGATGAGCTCGACCTTTTGCCCCACATTCGTCGGGTGTAGGTTCGCGAACCGCATGATCTTGCGCGAGGCGACCTTGGGATCGACGAGACGGTCCGCATCATCATCGGCTCCTGCACCTGCGGTGATGCCGGTGACGACGCCGCCCTCGCCACGCTGTTCGATCTCGAAGGCGGTCTTGTAGGTCTGGTAGCCGCGCAGCACATCGAGGATGAAGCCCTCCTCGATCGCCTGCCGCATCGGGTAAACGTCGAACGAGACCGGCTTCCCCTCCTCGTTCTCTCGCCCGAAGAGCATCTTCGTCTTCTCCTTGGGCGTCGCCGTGAACGCCAACAGGGACACGTTCTGAGCCCCGGCGCGCGCCGCGGTCTCCGCAGAGATCTGACGCTCGCGAGCAGCATCGGCTTCGACGACCTGGTTGACGACGTCCTGGCTGTCGACCTCGTCATCGTCGGTGACCTGGCCACCCTCGGTGAGGACCTTCTTCAGGTCGGCAGCGGTCTTACCCGACTGGGATGTGTGTGCTTCGTCGACAATCACCGCGAAGTTCCGATCACCCAGGGTCGTCTCCAGCAGACCCTTGACATAGGGGAACGTCTGTATCGTGACGACCACAATCAGAGCCGACCCGGTCAGCGCGTCCAGCAGCGCGCGAGACTTCGAACCACCCGAGCGGCGCACGGCCGCGGAGTCGATGACCGCGACGGTGCCAACCGTGTCATCGACCTGCTCGACCGCCTGCTGCAATTGTGCGTCAAGGACCCTGCGGTCGGAGACGATCAGGACCTTGTCGAACACCTTCTCGTTCGACTGGTTATGAAGCCGAGCCAGCCGGTGCGCCGTCCAAGCAATCGTGTTCGTCTTGCCCGATCCCGCCGAGTGTTCGATCAAGTACCGGCGACCGGGCCCTTCCTCGGTGACCGAGTCGATGAGCTTCGTCACCGCCCGCCACTGGTGGTAGCGCGGGAACATCAGTTCCGTGGACCGCTTGATCTTGCCGGTGGCCGGGTCTTCGTCGGCCTCGGTCTTGAGGAACATCTGCGACCCGAGGATGGCCAGCCAGTTGTCGCGCTGCAGGACCTGCTCCCACAGGTACGACGTCGCCGAACCATCCGGGTTCGGCGGATTCCCCGCCGCGCCGATGTCCTCGTGGCCACGGTTGAAGGGCAGGAAATAGGTCTTCTCGCCGGCCAGCTTCGTGGTCATGTGGATCTGGTCGTCGTCGACGGCGAAGTGGACCAGGGCGCGGGTGCCGAACCCGAGCAGCGGCTGCCCCGCCGGGTTCCGGTCGTTGCGGTACTGGCTGACTGCAGAGTGCCACTTCTGTTTAAAGAACGACTTCAGCTCGCAGGTGGCCACCGGCAGGCCGTTAACGAAGAACACCAAGTCGATCGACCGTGTGTCCCCACGCTTCGGGGAAAAGTGCACCTGCCGAACCACCCGCAGCCGCACCTTCCGGTACTGCTCGATTACCTCACGGTTCAGCGTCGTGGCCGGCTTGAACTGGCACATACGCAGATGCGCCGTCGCACCGCGGGTGTGGGAGAACTTCCGCCGCAACACGTTGAGCGTGCCTCCACCCGATCTCATCGGCGTGTCCAGGCGAGACACGAGAGAGGCCAGTAACGCCTCACGGTCCGCGGCCTCTGTGGCCGTGCCGAGGCGGACGACCTTGGCGTACTCCGTCGGCTGCGTCTCGGACAGCCACCAGTGCACGTCCTCGGGCCAGATCGCCCGGTTGACGTCATAGCCTTCGTCGCTCTTGCTGTAGTCCCAGCCGTGCGCGGCGAGGTACTCGGCGATCTCGGTCTCGAACGCCGCCTCACGGGTCCCATCTGGTGCCGTCACGGCTTTCACCCCGCCATTCGTGCAGTGCGTACGTCGATCTGCCCTGTCACCGCCGCCGTGATCAATGCCGACCGACGTTCCTTGGCGAGCGCGATGTGCTCTTGCGCTTTCGCGATCAGGCCATCGAAGCGGGCTGAGTGAGCTTGATACTCAGCAACAAACTTCTTCTGGTGGTCCACCGTTGGAAGCACAAGTGGGACACGTGCGAAGGTGCCCCAGTTCCTGAAGTCCACGCTGCGTTGCCGGGTGCTGGGGGCCTGAGTGCTGAGAAAGCCGGAGGTGCCCATGTATCGGATGAGTAGCGCAAGGTACTCGGCATCGTCAGCATACCGAGGTCGGCACACGTGGTAGACGGGTGAGCACTGCCCCTCGCTGTCCGAAATGCCGACAGCGCCAGCGAAGCCGTCGAGGGCATGGAACACGATGTCTCCAGGGAGGACGCCCTGGTATCCGGCCTCAGCTTCGGACATTGTGTATCCGTCCGCGCGACGGTTCGCCCTGAGGGTAACTACGCCATCGCGGTAGGCAGTTACCACGCCTGAGCCAGGTAGTGGTGACCGGTCGAGACGAACCAGAGTCTGTCGAACAGTGGCGCTGCGTCTGTCCCCGCGCTGCTGAAACTCAGCGTCAGCGAATGCCTCTTGCCGTTCACGCAGCAGCCCGATGAACCCCTCCTGTTTCGCCACGAGCGCGTCGATCTGGGCCGTCTCGTTGTCCAGGTAGTCGGCGATGGCGCGCTGCTCGTCGAGCGGCGGAAGCACGAATGGCATGTCAGTTAGCATCCATCGGCGCACCGAGTCAACAGTGGTGCGGGCGGAGCCGTCTTGGGCCATTAGCCGAAAGAACGAGGAGAAATAATAGTAGAAGTACCGCGGTAGGATATGGCGGAAATTTGAAAGCACGTAAACACGTTGATGAGCGTGGAACTTGCCGCGGACGTGGTGAAACACCTCACCGACTGCGCCGTCACCTGCAGTCAGCACGGCCTCGGTATCGAAGGTGAAGCCTGTACTGCGCAGCGGGTGTGGCGATCGGACATAGAAGTGATACTCGCCCTCGGGCTCTGCATCCTGTGTGTCACCTGATCCAGTCGCAATGTCACAGACAAATCGCAGCCTGGTCGCCAACCACTCGGCGGGAACGTCCGTCAGCCACCGTTGCCCAACCCTCTGAGTCTCGCGGACGACGGACCGGTGAGTTGTCATCATGCCTCCACCTGCCGCAACAAAATCATGATCTCACCGACCACCCGATCGAGATCGGCGTCGATCTCGCTGAGTGGTCTGGGCGGGTCGTAGGTGTAAAAGTGCCGGGTGAAGGGGATCTCGTAGCCGGTCTTAGTCTTGCCCCAGTCGATCCACGCATTGTCGACGTGTGGTTTCACCTCGGCATCGAAGTAGGCCTGCACCGTCTCTTCAAGCGCTTCGTGAGTCTTTGGATGCCCGCCCCAGCCGAACGGAACGTTCTCAGTGTCGCGCAGTGCGGGGTCGGGTTCTGGCTCGCCCTTGCGTGTACCCGAGGTGTGCAGACAGATATCGGCGGTCTCGTCGTGGACTCCGATGGTCTGCCACAGCGTCTTGCGCTGTGCGGTAGTCAGCTTGACGCCGTGATCGCCGAGATGCTTACCGAGTTCGCGGTTGAACTTCTCGCGGTTAAGGTACGGCTGGTCGCTGAACGACTCCAAAGCCTTGGTCAGGCCAGCGATCTGGCCGAGCTTCTTGTGCTGAGCGACGGCCTCGATGATCTCCGGTGTGCACTCGAAGCGGAGCTGAAGTGGACGCTCGACCGTGACGGTCCAGTATGCGAAGTCCCGGTTATCGAAGATCTTGGTCGGCACGGTAACGTCGTCGTCATCGCTGCGTGTCCCAGCGAACGCACGCACGATCGCCTTGCGGTCCTTGTCAGCGATCTCGACGCGCTTGGAGCCGATCGACTTGCGTAGCTTCGAGCCTAGGCCCGACGCGTCGATCAGCTGGACGCGGCCCTTGCGCTCGGCTGGCTTGGCATTCGACAGGACCCACAGGTAGGTGGCGATGCCGGTGTTGTAGAACATGTCGTTGGGCAGCGCGACGATGGCCTCGACCAGATCGTTCTCCAGCATGTGGCCACGGATGTCCGAGGGACCAGAGCCCGCACCACCGTTGAACAGCGGGGAACCGTTGAGGACGATGCCAGCCTTGCCGCCTCGGCCGCTCTCATCGACGTCGCGCATCTTTGATGCGACGTGCAGCAGGAACAGCATTGCCGCGTCGCCGACTGCTGGCAGCCCCGGCGCGAACCGGCCTTGCCCGCCACGGACGTGTTCGTCGCGGACCTCTGACTCGACAGCTTTCCAGTCGGTCCCAAACGGTGGGTTAGACAGGACGTAGTCGAAGCGGCGGTCCTCGAAGCGGTCGACGACGAGCGTGTCTCCCTGGCGGACGTTTGACGCATCCTGCCCGGTGATGAGGAGGTCCGCCTTGCAGATGGCATAGGTGCGCGGGTTGATCTCCTGGCCGAACAAGGCGGTGGAGGCATCGGGGTTGAGGCCGCGCAGGTGCTCATCGGCGACGGTGAGCATACCACCGGTGCCCACAGTGGGGTCGTAGATGGACCGCACCGTACCTCGTCCGCGCAGGGCCTCGGTGTCTTCCGCGTAGACCAGGTCAACGAGCAAGCGGACGACGTCACGCGGCGTGTAGAACTGGCCGGCACCGTCGTTGGCAGACTCCGCGAACCGGTAGATGAGATTCTCGAACAGGTCGCCCATGTCGGCGTTGGACACTGCGTCCGGTGACAGATCGAGCTTCTCGAAGTGACGGGCCACCTGGGCGAGGCGGTCGCGGGCATCGAGCGTGCGGATCACGTTCTCGAAGTCGAAGGCCTTGAACACGTCAAGGTTCGAGGAGAACCCGCCGACGTAGTCGATGAGGTTCTCGGCCAGGTTGTCCGGGTCCTGCAGCGCCTTCTTCAGCGTGTAGTCGCTCGTCGTCCAGAACGACAACCCCGTGCTGTCCGCGGTGCGGGTCTTGAGCTTCAAGTGCGTGCGCCGCTGCTGCTCCCCGGGGTACTGCGCCACGATCTCGGCCATCGCCTCGCGGTGCGGGGCCATCACGCACTCGAGGCGACGCAGCACCGTGAAGGGGAGGATGACCGAGCCGTACTCGGCCTCGGCGTAGGGTCCTCGCAGAGTGTCGGCGACGCTCCATACGAAGCTGGACAGGACTGACAACTGATAGTTCTCCTGGTCTGGGAAGAGGCTGAGTAACTCGCGTCATTCTATCGGCGGGCTCCGACATATCTGGGGAGAATGAACCGCCCCGGGCCGGGTGTAGTCGATGCCGAACAGCCGGCGGATCACCTCGGCGACCCGGTCCAGCGTCCACCGCTGGTCGTGGGCCCAGCCGTGCGCGGCGGGGCCGCGGTTCAGCTCGGCCTCCAGCCGAGCGAAGGCCGCCTGGTCCAACCGCGGGCGCCCGTGCGGGCCCTTGGACCGCAGCGCCCCGGCCCCGCCCTCGTGCCAGGCCCGGCGCCATTTCTCCACCTGCCGCAGTCCGACCCGCAGGTCGGCGGCGATCCGGGCGTTGGGCCGCCCTTCGGTGAACCACTGCGCGGCCTGCATCCGTACTTGTTCTCGTTTGTCACGGCCGGCGGCGGTCATCCCGCCGCCCTGGGGGTATCTGGCCATGTCACCGGCATACGCCCACACCGACGGGTCCCTCGACTTACCCGACCGCCATCACCCAATAACCCTGGTTAGAGCGGGTCGCCGCAACTCCTGCAGGTGTCCTCGCCGTTGTCATACATGATGCCGCAGCAGTACATGGGACCGCCGCTGACCTCAAAACAAGCGTTGCACAACTCGGATTCGTCGTGCCAGTCAGCCTCGTCCTCGACGACCTCGTCGCAAGACGTACAAACAAGCGTCATAGCGGGCCACCTCAGCAATCAGGGGAGGCGACAGGAGAGCAGTAACCGCTGTCGTGTCGCTCGGAGTAGTCGTTCATGTTGGCGGTCGGCTTACCGCAATTCGGACACGTCGGGTGCTCACCCTGACAAGTGCGGCTGTTGTGCCCCACCGAGTCCACACACCGTCGTGCATGCCATGACAACATTCTAGTGGGGCCACTGAGGTGCCCCGGATCTTCCAGACAGAGGCCCAAGGATCCTTGTCCGGAAGATCCGGGCCGCCTCACTCCCCCGCGCGAGTACGAGGAAGCGTTCCACCGGTCACGCGGCACAGCGCTCCAGGCCGGCTGAGAACCAACGATCTGGGCCTCCAACATCGCCGGGGTAGTCCCGTCTGGAGCCCACCGACAAGGGCAGCACATGCAGGGATCCAGCGGAAAGCAACCATGAACGCCATCCAGATCACCTTTGAAGGTCCCTCATCCGATCGCCCACTGCACACCAAACCATTCAAGAACGTAATTAACTTGACAAATCCACCCCTGGGGAGATGAGGGGGCGCTAGGGTACTGCCATGCATCACATGCGGACTGCACTGTATTTGGATTTCGACAACGTTTTCAGCGGTCTGCGTGAGTTGGATCCGCTGGCGGCTGAGCAGTTCGCGACGGACCCCGGAACGTGGCTGCGGCAGCTATCAGAGATTCCGGGTTCTGGAGTGCGGCGGCGGTGGCTTGTGCTGCGGTGCTACCTGAATCCCAGTGGTTACGTGCCGATGGGTACCGAGCGTAGGTACTTCTCCCGTTACCGGGCCGCGTTCGTGCGGGCCGGTTCGAGGTCGTCGACTGCCCGCGTTACAACGCTACGAAGAACGGAGCAGACATCAGGGTGGTCGTCGACGCGATCGATGCGCTGTCGACGGAGCCAGTGTGTGACGAGTTCATCATCGCCTCGGGCGACTCCGACATGACACCGCTGCTCCAACGCCTGCGCCGCGCAGACCGGCGTACGCTTATCATGTCGCCGCTGGACGCAGCCGCGGCGTACACCTCGATCGCCGACCAGGTGCTCAATGGTCATCAGATCCTAGCGCTCGTCCAAGGCGAATCCATTGACCTCGACGACGATCCGAGCGGAGAGTTCACGTCGGATGGGGACAGCACCGGGCATTCGGAACCCGTTCCCGCCCATAGTTCCGGAGCCTACGAGGCTTTCAGGTCGATCGTTTCACGGGAGTACAACGGCGCCGCCGAACCGCTCAACCTCGCGTCGCTGGCGCAGCAGGTGCGCGCTGAACTGGGCGCCGCTGCGGTCGGTCCGACCTGGTTCGGTCTCGGCGGCTTCGCCAGGGCGCTGTCGAGCCTGAACCTGCCGGGCCTGACTATGTCCCAGCATCTGCTGTGGGACGCGGGCCGACACCAGCCGCCCGAGGGCGGCACACAGAAAGTGCCGGTGCCGGAGCCCATCGAGCGTCTCGGCGACCTGATAAATCTGCCCCGACTTCCACAGGA
The DNA here is from genome assembly GCF_001942465.1 of Actinomadura sp. CNU-125. Classification (GTDB taxonomy): domain Bacteria; phylum Actinomycetota; class Actinomycetes; order Streptosporangiales; family Streptosporangiaceae; genus Spirillospora. The sequence goes on along the minus strand of NZ_MKJY01000144.1, from coordinate 9,015 downwards.
CTGGTGGCCCGCTGTCTACGGTGCGCTCTCCGATTACGCATCCGAGCACACATTCAACATGACCGAGTGCACTGCCTGGTCACGGGACAGACTCTCGGAGTACGGCCTGCGGGTGAGCCGCCAGCACATCGGATTCGTCATGAACGGCGCGGCCAGAGGTGGTTCCCCGCTCCACCAGAATCCCCCGCCGACCGCAGAGGAGATCGGGGAGGCGTTCGTACGCAACGTCCTGGAGCGCATTGATTCCAGCGAGACGGTGTTCTCCGAGGAGGACCTCGCCGTCGTCCGGGTATGGCTGGACGCGCCGGTGGACCATGTGGCAAGCGTCCCGGAGCAGGGGTACTGAGCGCAGAGCGGGTCTGAAGGTCCACGGCAGCGCGCCGATAAGCGGGGCTCCGGTCCACCTGCACGCGGGATGGCCCCCCGCCTCGCGACTGTTCTTAGCGAGGCCGGTCCGCTGCTCCCCCGCAGGCGGGGTGGCTCCGTGTGCGTACTGGCTCACGAGCGTTGGTCATCGCGCCCGTCCGAGGGGGTTACTTGTCATCACATGCGGTGATGTCGGCGAACCACAACTCCTTCGGGGCGTCGCGGCGGAAGTCCCGATTGACGAGGTCGGTGACCGTGGTTGATGCCGGCACCCGCTTGGCGCGGCGCCGCGGCGGCAGGCCAGGCACGCCTGCTCGGCAGCGGTGTGCGCGCCCTTGGGCAGCACCGAGGTGTAGGTGTCGGCGGTCAGCACGATGCTGGAATGCCCGAGCATTTCTTGCACCACCTTCAACTCCACCCCCGCCGCCAGTGCGAGGGTGGCCGCGCCGTGGCGCAGGTCGTGCAGCCGGACCGGGGGCAACCGGTTCTTGGCCAACATCCGCTGGAACACGTGCGTGAGCCGCCCCGGGGAGACCAGATCGCCGTTGAGGTTGGTGAACACATACCCGCTGTCGCGGTATCGGTCGCCGTAGGCGGCGGCCTCGGCTTGCTGCAGGTCGCGGTGCGCCCGCAGTGCGGCGATGGTGGTGCGGTCCAGCGCGATGACGCGGGCGCTGTGCGCGGTCTTGGGCGGGCACGCCTGCAGGCGGCCGTTCCGCCGCTGCAACTGCTGGGCGATGGTCGCGGTGCCGTGTTCGAGGTCGACGTCTACGCAGCGCAGCCCGGCCGCCTCGCCGCGCCGCAGGCCGCACAGTGCGATCAGGTGGTAGGCGGCGTAGAGACGGTGGCCGCCGATGGCGTGCAGGAACGCGGCGGTCTGCTCGGCGGTCCAGACCGCGACCGCCGGACGCTCTCCGGGGCGTTCCCGGTGCTCGACGCGCGTGGCCGTCCACACCACCGCCCGCGGCCGCCGCGCCGTCGGCAGCACAAGCAACGCTGCCGGGTTCTCGGTGATGAGGCCGTCCCGCAGGGCGGTGTTCAGTGCGCTGCGCAGCGTGGCGCGGATCCGGTTCAGCGTCGCCTGCCGGATCGGACGTCCTTCCGCCTGGTGGTCGTGGACGATCCGGGCGAACATCTCGCGCACGTGCTCCACGGTCAACTCGCCCAGCAGCAGCTCGCCCAAGTGCGGAGTCAGGTACAGGCGGACGTGGCCGGCGTACCCGGTCACGGTCGAGGCCGCGCCCGGATGCTCCCGCAGCCACCACGCCAGCCACTCCTCCACCGTCACCGCGTTCCCGGTCGGGCCGCGCAGCCGCGCCAACGCCTCCTCGGCGGCTTTCGGGTTCGGAAGCCGCCCCGCCGCACCCTTCGGCGCCGCCCATCCAACCCGGCGCCGAGTTCCAGCCGCAGATACCAACTGCCGTGGCTGCTCTCCGCCGCCAGCCGCAGGCAGCCGCGCCCTGCCGTCCGGCCGGTCCGCGGATCCTCGCAACCGCATCGCCGGTACACCCCACCAGCACTCCTCGAAGGTCCCATGCGCCCCAGGATGGTCCGCTCCAATGAGGCGACGAACTGCCGCCATAAATGAGTGGCGGCGAAGCCAGTGAAGCCTTCATAGGGCATGGCATCACCGCGATCGAGTGGCGCGTCGGCGCTGGCATGTCTCGCCGGGCGGTGACAAGGTGGTGCTTTGGAAGGGCACCAAGGGCGACGTCCTGCGGCGTGCTCGAATGAGGCCACCGTGGGCGCCCGCGCTCCGGTCGAAGGCTCAGTTCTCGTCTTCCCCGCACCGCATCGGACGGGGTGGTTGGATCCCGAGGAGGGGGTCTAACAACGCGTGGGAGGCACGGTGGACGACGAGCAGGCGTGGGGCGATCCAGTGGTCGAACGGGCAGCCCGCCATGTTCTTCGGAACGGGCTGGCCTCGGGGCTGTCGGCCCTGGACATCGCTGAGCCGGCCTGGTCACCGGAGGCGGCCGCTGACCTGCGGCACCGGATCATCGACAAGGCGGATGAGGGCAGCGGTTCGTTCATGGTGAAGCTGAAGGCACAGCTCGAGGGGGCGTCCAGGGCCACCGTTCTCCTCTGCGCAGAGCTGCTGTTCCTGCAGGCCGTGCCGCTGACGAACCTCAAGCCTGACACCAAGCGCAGACGGATCGAGGAGGTGCTCGGGTGGGCCGAGCGGCCCCCTGCGCTTCCTGCGGACCTGGACGAAGCGCTCGGTCAGCCCGGGGTGTTCAACGGCGGTGTCGGGTTCCTCATCCAGATCTGGAATCAGGTCGGCTGGCTGCTGTCGTTTTTGGCGCACTGGTGGGAGCAGCCGGAAGAAGTCCGTCAGGCCGCGTTGGACGAGCCCTGGCGGTTTCGCGAGGTCGTCGCCGCGATGCCCATCGACCAGCCGGGCATCCGCAACGCGCTGCTCTACCTGGCTTTCCCTCGCACGTTCTTCCCGATCGCCAATCAGGACCACAAGCGGTGGATCCGCGAGGCGTTCCTGCACGAGATCGGGGAGTCTGCAGGTCGTGACGCCGTATCCCTCGACCGCGACCTGCTGAAGATCCGCATCCGACAGAACGAGAAGGCGGGCACGCCGGTCGACTATTACAACGAGCCATACCGGTCGCAGTGGCAACGGCACCGCGACGAAGGCCGCCGTGCCTGGCTTGTCCGCCCCAGGCCCACCGGAGCCGGCGAGCGATGGCAGGAGGACGGGCTGGTCTCGATCCCCGCCACACATCTGGCCCTCCCCGAGCGGGGCACGGGCAAGGCGGAGATCCGCACGGCGGTCGAAGAGGCTTACCGGCATGAAAACTACGTTGAGCGCCTGGAACTCGTGACCGAGTTCGACATCTTCTGCAATCGCATGAAGGTCGACGACCTCATCGTGACCTACGAGCACGGCGTCCTGCACGTCGGACAGATCACCGGCGAGACCATCGCGTCCGAGGTCCATGGTGGCGTGTTCGCGCGCACGGTCGCATGGTCGCCCAAGATCGTCACAGAGGTGCGGCGCGACCTTGTTGCCTCCGCGTCCCGTCCAGGCACGATCATCGACCTGACCTCCTTCGAGGCGCATCTCCTTGACCTCGTCGAAGGCGCCGCCGACGACCCGGCCCCTGCGTCCGGCGCCGGCACCGCCCCGCTGCTCGATGCGGAGAAAGCCGCGGCGCGGCTGGCCGAAGACGTCCTTTACGATCCCGGCTGGATCACCGAGCTCGTCGAGGTCCTCGCTGAGCGGCAGCAGATCGTCCTGCACGGCCCGCCCGGGACCGGCAAGACCTTCCTCGCCCGGAAACTCGCCGAGCACCTCGCCGAGGTCGACGCGATCCGGCTCGTGCAGTTCCATCCGTCCTACTCTTACGAGGACTTCGTCGAGGGGTTTCGGCCTATCGAGAGCCCGGACGGGGGCGTGGCGTTCACGTTGACGCCCGGCCCGCTGCGCCGTCTGGCGGTCGACGCGCGCAAGAATCCCGGTGGCGCGCACTTCCTGATCATCGATGAGATCAACCGGGGCAATCTGGCGAAGATCTTCGGTGAGCTGTACTTCTTGCTGGAGTACCGCGAAGAGGCAATTCACCTCCAGTACTCCCCGGACGAGCCGTTCACGCTGCCCGAGAATGTCTTCGTCATCGCCACGATGAACACGGCCGACCGGTCGATCGCACTGGTCGACGCGGCCATGCGCAGACGGTTCGCGTTCTTCGAACTGCATCCCGACACCGATCCCGTCTCCGGGCTTCTCGCCCGCTGGCAGAAGGCAACCGGGCGCGACCGAGACGACCGGGAGGCCCTCCTGACCGCGCTCAACGGCGAGATTGAAGATCGCGACCACCGGATCGGCCCGTCCTACCTCATGACGCCCGGCGCCGACCGCCCCGGCGGGCTGGAGCGGATCTGGGAGCACTCAATCCTGCCGCTTTTGGAAGAGCACTACTACGGGACCTTGGACCGCCGACAGGTCCGGGAGCGGTTCGGGCTGGCCGCGATCCGCGCGAACGCCGCCGAGACACCATGACACTACGCCTGACCGAGAACGGCAGTGCCGTGGCGGCCGCTCTCGACGCGGAAACGGCCGGTGCCCTCCACCGGTCCGGACTCGTCGAGGCGACTCCCGCAGGTCCCGGCCGCTGGTCGATACGGCCGGTGCCGATGATGGTCGGTGCGGTCAGGGTGGGCGGAACCGATGTCGTCGTCGAACCCAAAACGGGAGTCGCGCGCCTCCTGTTCCTCTTGGGCCACGCCGCGAACCCCGGTTTCCGCATTGAGCACGTCGAGGGCACCGCCGACCTCGATCCGCTGGCGGCTGTCGCCGAAGCGCTGAGCAGGCAGGCCGCGCGAGTATTGCGGGACGGAATCCTTCAGGGGTACGTGACCCGCGAGGAGTCGCTGACGGTCATCCGCGGACGGCCCCGGCTCGCCGACCAGTGGTCCCGGCGACCGCTGCTGCCGATCCCGATAGAAGTCACACACGACGACTACTCTCCGGACATCACCGAGAACCGGATCCTGCGGGCGGCGCTGCGACGAGCTGCGGCGATACCCCGTCTGCGGTGGGAGACCAGGTCACGTCTACTCCACCTCGACTCCCGGCTCGACGGTGTCACCTTGCCAGTCCCCAGCGCGCCGATTTCACCGTGGCGCGAGACACGGCTGAACCGCCGCTACATCGCGGCGCTGCGGCTCGCCGAACTGGTCCTACGCAACCAATCCGTCGAAACTCTTCCCGGCCGGACACCCATCGCGGCGTTCGTGGCGAACATGCCAACGGTCTTCGAGGACTTCGTGACGACCGCGCTGATCGAAGCTCTTCGTGACCGCCCCGGCCGCACCGAGGCCCAATACCCGACCTACCTGGACGAAGAACGCCGAGTCCCCCTCCGCCCTGACCTTCTGCACCTCGTCGGCGACCGCCCCGTCCTGGTCGCCGACGCGAAGTACAAGACCGACGCCCGCTCCAACGACCACCAGCAGATGCTTGCCTACTGCACCATCTTCGCCCTGAAACGCGGCTGGCTCGTGTACGCCAGTGGCTCCACGCCTCTCGCCCCTCGCCACATCCGCAACAGCGACATCACGATCACTCCCGTAGCCCTCAACCTCACCGCATCCCCCGCCGACCTCCTCGCCCAACTCGCGGCACTGGCCCACAGGATGTGGAACGAACACTAATGAGGGGGCACCTGCAAAAAAGTCGTCTTTGCAGGATTGTGCCCCCTTCTACGCCTGTACGGGGGATACTTCCCCTCTTAGGTGAACCCGCCCTGGGACGGACGGAAAACCTCGTATCACGCTGGTGTAGGTCAACGCCAGGGCGCGGGGCAGGCCATCTCCACAACCGGCGACCCCGATCGCCCTTCCGGCGGCAGCGCGCCAGGTGGTGATGCTGATTTGCTTTGCCCTATAGGGATATAGGCCTACACTCGACCGCATGTCGAAGCCAGTCGAGTGGGATGGGCGCGATGGCGCCGAGGAAGAGCCCGAAGAGATTGTCGTCCGATTGACTGACGATCAAGCAGTCATCTTCGGTGCTCCTTCCAGGCCGGAGCGTTCACGCTGGGGGCGCTGGATCTCCGACCTCACCCACAGTGAATCGGCGTCTCTCCTGCGAACACTGGATGTTGGCACCAAGGCGTTTATCGAGGCTCAGCGTCTGACCGGCCGTCTGGTCGAACTCGACCCGACCTCTCACGCGATGTGGAAGAGCGGTTTCAAGGCGGTCACCGAGGAAGGGGGATGGGTGCAGGCCAATCTCCGCGATGGAGGCCAGTTCGCACGTCTGATGCGGATTCGCCCAGCAACGAGTGTTGCCGTGATGACGAATGGGGCAGCCATCTTGGGTGCGATCGCGACTCAAGTTCAGGCAGCCGAGATGGCCCGGGACATCAAAGCCATCCGGCAGGCGGTGAACGACATCTTCGATCACCTGCAGTCCGACCAGAAGGGGGCTGTCAAGAATGTAGTCGAGCAGGTCGAGGATCTGGTTGCGCAGCTTCGTGAATACGGCAAAGGCGACATCGAGGCAAGCAGGTTCGCGATCATCACGAACAGCCTGGGTGACGCAAGGCACAAGTGCATGGAACATCTCTCGGATGCGGTGAGGAAGTTGGAGCATGCCGCGCAGCAGGGAAACCCACACCAGGCGCAGAGGGTGAGCGAAGGGGCGGTGGAGGGGGCGATGCTGTACCTTGACCTGCTGGGAAAAGTCTATGCGGCTTCGGTCCAACTAGGACTCGCCCGGGTCGCCCTCGCCCATCATGAGAACGACCCTGACGGCGCCTGTACCCACACCGAGTTGACCACCAAGTATGCAGACCGGTTCCGCACTGAGATCGAAGACGTACATAACCAGCTCGGCCGGCTTGAGGAGAGTCTCCGTGCCCTGTTCCGGCCCGAGCGCGGGAACTGGGTACTTCCTGCGGTAAGAGCCACCCCGGGAGCCTTTTGCACCGCGCGCCAACTGGCAGGAACGAGGATGATTCGGGTCCCTGGAGTCCCCGCCCCGATCCCCGTGGCTACTGTCGCCGCTGTTGCCACCCTGATCCCGTCCGTTGCCGGAGGTGTCGACGCTCGGGTTCAGTCCCACGCGGAGAAGAAGCTGGACGACCGCCTGGGGCAACTCACGGCAGCTACCAACAGGATCTCCCGAATTATGGACCAGGCGGCCACGAGTCTTCAATCGCTCCGGACCCTGACCGAAGAGCTTGCCGGGCCCGGCGAGTCTGTTCGCTGAAGTAGCGCCATCCTGAAATGCTGGTCAGAGGCTGGTGTGGCCGGGGGTGCTCGTGTTGCTTGGCCGGCGGTTTCGAGGTTTTGATCATTCGTCACCGGGTAACGTGGCTGGTGGTCAGGACGAGCAGGGCGCAGGAGCCGGGTGATGTTCACCTGGTAGGCCGATTCAGCCCACGTCGTCAGTGGCCATCACCCGGACACCGGCGATACGCCGATCAGCGACGTCGACGGTTACTGCCCGGCAGCCCTGTCGGCCGAGCGCGCACGCTTTTACCCGACTCGGTGGGATACTCGCGCCGAGTGTTTTGTACCGGCCGTTGGTGGAACCGGGGCGAGTCCTGAGGCAGTTCCTGAAGAGCGGCCCTTCCTTCGCCTCGGCCAGCCGCCGCTCAGCCTGAAGCCTGATGCGAAAAAGGGTGCAGTTCTTTCAACGCACTGGCATCGTCGTTACCAGAGGGGCTCAGGGCTTACTCGACCGTGAAAGTTCGCGCTGGCATCGCTCGAGGCGTTTGCGGAGCCGGTCTTGTCTGGTCGCGGCCTCGGCCGGATTGCGCAAGGCTTGGGTGAGCGCTGCGGCCGCTTCGGCGTAGAGGTCTTGCTTGACAAGCCAGATGGTGAGCCGGTCGATGACCTTCGCGTCGGTGCTGCCAGCGGCGACGGCTCTGCGGTAGGAGACGATCGCCTTCTCCAGGTCGCCCTCCTTCTCCTCGCGCAGTCCCGCGTCAGCGGCCAGAGCGGCGACCAATCCCCGATCGTTCCGACTTATCGCCATGTTCTCCAGGGCCGCCCGCAGGGTCGGTCTACTGAAGGCGCGCAGGTTGCCGCCTCCCTGGCGTCGGTATTGGTACGGTCCAGGTGCAGCGCGTTGAAGTAGGCCCGCAGCGTGTCGTCGCGCCGTCCCTTCTGGAACCGGGTGCAGCGCGCCAGTGCCAGCCACGCGCGCGCCGCCCACGGGTCCGCCGCCGCACCCAAGTCGCCGACCAGCCTGCCGGCCCTGCGTTCCAGACTCGGCCAGACGCGAGGCGACCGGTCTTCGAAGCGCGTCGCGGTCTCGGCAGCGCATTCGGTCTCGACGGCCTCAAGTTGGCCTCGCGCCGTCGGGTGATGGCCGTTCAGGAGCGGCGCGGGCTGGTCGAGCAGCCAGAACAGGCCAGCGACGGTCTTGGCCATCTCCGGCACCTTAACCAGCAACTCATGCGGCAGACCCAACGGCTGCGGATCGAGCAGGAGAACCACCTGCCGACCATGCTCGTAGTCATAGAACTCCGCCGGGCACGACGGTAGTCGTCCGCCCCAAGCGCCCGCGCAGTTCAGCACCGCACGATGCACCTGCTCGCTGACATCGGCCGGCAGGTGCCCGACCAAGTGCGTCTGAACGTAGACGGCCACCGCGGTCGGAAATTTCGAGAACGGGGGCGCCGGTACCAGCACCGCCGTCCGCAACCCCTCAGCGCCAGAGTCGGCCGCAGCGGCATACACCGCGTCCTGGTAAAAGGCCTCCCCGACGACCTCGACCTCAACATTCCCCGCAAGCCATGCCGGCGCGGCAACCAGCCGGGGCAACCGTTCAGGCATCTCAGCAGGAGGATCGATAACTGGCCATCCGTACACGACACAACCCCCGCTACACCCCACCAAAAGCACTGGTCCCTATTCGGTGAAGACGCCGCACCGCCCTCACCGGTTGACACAGCCGCCGTCTCCGACCAACGGCTGAGCCGCCGCATCGCTCGTGGGTGGCCGGAGCTTGTAACCTCAGGTGTGGAATGACCTTGCAGGTAGAAGGTGAAGTCGGCTTTATCTGATGCGTCCCGGATAGGCGACGGCGAGTTCGTTGAGCGCCTCGCGCCATCCGGCGGCGCGTTGTCCTTCGACGAGGCGTGCGGGCTGGAAGGCGTTTTTGTCGCCTTGCTCGCGTTT
>NZ_MKJY01000143.1 GCF_001942465.1 Actinomadura sp. CNU-125 | reverse complement strand
GGGCGGTTCGCCCGTGTCGGGCATCGGGACGGACTCGGCGGCGCCCGCCGTCCGGAACAGTTCGAACACGCCGCGGTACTGGTCGTCGGTGACGAGCTGGGCGTCGACGTCGAAGCCGAGGACGCCCGCGTGCAGGCGGCCCGTCCCGTCCAGGTCCCAGGTCCAGGTGGCGCCCTGGACGTCGCCGGGGACGAGGTATCCGGCGGCCATCCGGGTGCCGGTGCGGGCGAGCGCGACGAGCCGGTCCGCCTCCTGCGCGGTCGGCCGGTCGGCCATGATCAGGTAGTGCGGCATCCACGCCTCGCCGAACACGCCGCGGCAGCGGCCGGTGAGGACGGAGTCCACGCCGGACGCGGCGAGCGCCTGCCGCACCTCCTCGGCCCGTCCCTCCAGTTCGGGGAGCGCGTCGGACAGGTGCGGGACGGCCCGGACCCGGTCGGGCGCGATCTCGGTGAGGCCCTCGCCGAGCTCGTTGTCGAACCCGACGAGCGTGATCCGCATGTGGTCGGACCAGCGGTTGGTGGCGAGTTCGAGGGCGAGCGCGGCGAGCACGGCGCGGCGTCCCGCCATGTCCGCCTCGCCCTCGGGGTCCTCGGGCCGTTCGCCGGGTCCGCGCAGCGCGATCAGGCCGTGCGCGGCTTCGAGGTCGACGAGGATCCGGCCGTTGGCGTTGGTGCCGATGGAGACCAGGCCCGGGTAGGGGGCGAGGACGTCGGCGAGGTCGGACGCCTCCAGGCCGGGCAGCGCGTCGGCGCGCAGCCGCCACACCTGGCCGTCGTCGAACGCCTCCCACGGCGACGGCGGGTTCCGGTCGGCGGGCGCGATCCACAGGTCGAGGCTGCCGTGCCCGAGGTGCACCCCGAAGACGGTCGGCATGGCCCGTCCGCCCGCCGCCATCGACTTCGACATGTGCCGCAGGCCGAGGTCGAGCAGGCGGGCGCGTCGTCGTCCGCGCCGAACCGCAGCGCCCGCTCGGCCTCGGCGGCCCGGCCCCGCGGCCGGACGATCATGTGCCCGAACGCGCGCCGCCACATCTGCTCGCGGCGGCGGCGGCCGAGCGCGGTGAGCACCCCGGCGGCCAGCAGGGACGCGACGGCGAGGCCCTGCGGCCATTCGAGGTCGAAGGTCAGGTCGAGGTCGAGGGAGGGGCCGTCGGCGGACGGGTCGTCGGCGGCGTCCCGCTGCCCGGGACGGGCGCGCCGCCGCTGCCCACCCCGCCGGTCATCTCCCCGGACGGCGACGCGGGCGCCTCCTCCGCCGGGGCCTGCGGCGCGGGCGCCTGCTCGGCCGGGCTCTCGGGCGCCGGGGCGTCGGGCGCGGGCGTCTTCGGCTGGACGGGCGCCGCCGGTGCGGGCTCGGGCTCCGCCTCCGGCTGCGGCTCCGGTTGCGGCTCGGGGGCGGGGTCCGGCGCGGGCCCGTCGGGGACCGCGTGCCCGTAGCGGTAGTACTCGTCCAGGTCCTCCGCCTGGACGACCTGCGCGCCCTTCGCGTCCGCGGGCATCTCCAACACCCAGCCGGGACGGATCAGGCTGGCGATCGTCAGGCGCGTCCCGTCCGGCTGGACGTGGCCCTTGTTCAGCTCGTAGATCTCCTTGTACCGCCGCCCCTCCCCCAGGCACTTCTCCGCGATCTCCCAGAGGCTCTCGTGGTGGCGGCCCTCGGGCGGCTGCACCCGGTAGATCTTCGCCGTCGCGGCCCGCTGCAGCGGCTCGGCCGCGAGCGCGGCGTCCGCGCCGGTGTCGGGGGACGTCGCGGCGACGGGACGCACGGCCGCCGGGTCGGGCGCCGGACGGTACTCCTGCGACTGGCTCTGCGCCTGGCCGGGCGGGCTCTGCGAGAGCCCGCCGCCGGAGAACGCCGGAACGATCGCGGTGGCGGTGGTGAACAGCAGCAGCGCGGTGACGACGAGGCGGTGCACGAGCGACTGCGTGCCGCCCGCGAGGGGCACCCGGGCGGGGACGCCGACGCCCCGGATCCCCGCGTAGACCTCGACGATCACGCAGACGGCGAGCTGCAGCCACGCGAGCCAGACGAGCGCGACCAGGATCGTGATCAGCGAGCCGGGGCCGACCCTGGCGGTGAGGTCGTCGAGCGTCGGCGCCTCGGCCGGGACGGGCGAGCCGAACAGGGTGAGCAGCGCGAACGGGACGCCGGCCAGCAGCGCCGCGAGCGCGATCAGCGCGCCGATCCCGGCCAGGACGTCGCCCGCGCTCCGCCGTCCACGCACCCGTGCGGGCGGTCGTCTGTGCCCGTGCCGAGTCACCATCGCGCTCTCCGGTCCCTGAACGTGCTCGCCATCGTAATTCGCGTCGTCGTCGGCTGTCGCGTCATGGGGCGGCCCCCGTGACGGGACGGGCCGTGGCGTCGGACGTCATCGTGAACTCGCCGAACCCCGGGAAGACCGCGAGGAACTGCGGCTGCACGTTGATCTGCACCGTGACGGTCACGGCCTCCGTCGACGCGTCGCACCGCGCGCCCGTCACCTCGTCCCCGTACGCGGAGAGGAGTTCGCAGGCGGCGGCGCGGGCCCGTCCGGGGTCGACGACGGGTTCGCCGGTCTCGCGCAGCGCGGCGAGGTCGATCTCGTTGGCGCCGGCGCGGGCGGCCTGCTCGGCCATGTCGGCGGCCCGCTGCCGCGCGTGGATGGCGAGCCCGCCGTCCACGAGCAGGCCCGCGAGGAGGAACACGACCGGGGTGAACAGGACGACGTAGAGGGAGACGGTCCCGCGGTCCCGCTCGGCGGCGTCGGTGCCGGAGTTCGTCACAGGCCGTCGCCTCCGCCCCGGTAGGTGTAGGTGTCGATGGGGGCGACGGCGCGGCCGACTAGCCGTTTCGTCCCGGGCAGCCCGATGAACGCGAGGTCGCCGAGGTCGACGTCGCAGGCGATCTCGACGACGACGCGGCCGCCGGGGCCCCAGCCGGACACGTCCGTCCGGACGTCCGGGCCGCCCGCGCACCAGGACGTGCCGCGCAGCCCGGCGGCGGCGGTGCGGGCGGCGCCGGGGCGCGGCGGACGCGGCGCTGCGCGCGCTGGACGTGGCACGCGCGGCGTCGCGGGCGGCGCCGTCCATCTGGCTCTGCGCGTCGACGAGCCGCCCGGCGCCCGCGAGGATCAGCAGGAACGCCACGAAGATGGGCGTGACCAGCACCATCTCCAGCGACATCGATCCCCGGTCGGGCGGCCGGTCGGACGGCCGCTCGCGACGGCTCACTGCGCCCCTCCCTGGCAGGCGGTGCCCGCCCCGACGTCCGGGCGGAAGCATTCGATCGGGCCCTGCGACCGCTGCGACACGCGGAACGTCATGAACGGGATGACGGCCACGGCCTCGCCGCGCACCTCGACCCAGCGCTCGTCGTTCGCCTCGCCAGCCGTGACCGACAGCCCGCCGAGCAGGTTCGGGCCGACCTCGCGCACGTCGCTCTCGGCCCGCTCGACCGCCGCGCCCTGCCAGCCGCCGCCGGGCGGCGCGGTCCGGGTCGACGCGCGCGCCGGACTGCGCGGCGGCGAGCGCGACGTGCCGCGCGTGGAACACCATCGCGAACTGCACGACGGTCAGCAGGACGAGGATGAGCACCGGGGTGAGCAGCGCGAGCTCCATCGACGACGCCCCCGCGTCGGTCGAGCGGAGGCGCCGGACGAACCGCCGCACGGCGGTCAGCCCGTGTTGATGCTGTTGGCCTTGTCCTGCACCTTGGTCATGATGACCCCGCCGATCGCGATCGCGATGGCGGCGAGGATGGCGGTGATGATCGCCCACTCGATCGCGGACGCGCCGCGGCTGCGTTCCTCGTCGTCGCGCAGCCGCGCCAGCCGGTCGTCCAGCACGGCGCGCAGGTAGGCGACGGACGGGTCGTTCATCGGGTTCGGCAACCTCATCGCTGCACCTCCAGGGGGGCGGGTTTCGGGGTTCCGGTCGAGCCGTTCGAGACGTTCGGTCATGCGCTCAGCACCCGCATCAGCGCCGGGTAGGCGAGGAAGACCAGGAAGCCGGCGCACAGGAAGAGCTGGGCGACGAGCATCGACTGGGAGCGCTCGCCCGCCTTGCCCTCCAGCTCCGACAGCTCCCGGCTGCGCATGGACGCGGCGCGGGCCGAGAGCGACTTGCGGATCTGCGCGCCGTCGTCGGCGACGAGCGCGAGCGCCCCGGCGAGGTCGCGCAGCTCGGCGACGTCCAGCTCCTCGCCGAGGCCGCCGAGCGCCTGCCAGGGGGTGCGGCCGGTGATGCGGGCGTTGCCGAGGGCCTCGCGGATGCGGTGCATCCCCCAGCCCTCCCCGACGTTCGCGGCGGTGAGCAGCGCCTCGGGGACGCCGCGCCCGCCCGCCAGGTTCATCGCGACGAGGTCGAGGAACGCGCCGACGACGTGCCGGAAGTCCTGGCGGCGGGCCTGCGCCTCCTGCTTGAGCTGCAGGTCGGGAAAGAAGAAGAACAGCAGCGCGAACAGCCCGCAGATCCACACCGGGGCCTGCACGGACGTACCGAGCCCGAGCAGCGCGAAGTACCCGACGACCAGCGGGACGAACAGCAGCGCGGCGGCGGGCAGCAGGAACTTCGTCGCCAGGAACGCCTCCAGCGACCGTTCGGTGATCGCCAGGTCGGCGCGGACGGACCGCAGCCGCCAGCCGCGCGCCTCGCAGAACCGCGCGAGCTCGCCGCCGAGCCGGGCGCGCAGCCCGCCGACGCGTTCGAGGGTCGGGGAGATCCGGCCGGGCTGCGCCGGTTCGAGGTCGCGGCGGCGCGCCGCGTCCAGCGCCGCCATCCGCGCGGCGAGCCCGGGACGCGCCGGGAACAGCGCCCTGAACAGCAGGTACAGGCCGACGCCGACGACGGCGCCCGCGGTGAGCGCACCCGTCACGAGCCCCCACCCCCGCCCGCGTCCATCACGTGCCGGCCCCGCAGCGGCTCGGTCTGCCAGCCCGCGACGGTGCTCGGCACCTCGCCGGGGACGCCCGGACGCGGCGCGTTGCGGGGCTCGCTGAGGAACCGCGCGGGCAGCTCGTACTTCGACAGCCGCCGCAGCCACACGAACGCCGCCGCGTACAGGGCGACGACGAGGCACAGGACGAGCTGGCCGAGGAAGTCGTCGTACGGTTCGACGTACGAGCCGTTGAACACCGCGAGGCCGAGCGCCGTCCCCACCGACACGCCGACGACGATCCGCACCGACCGGCGGGTGGAGCGCCGGTCGGCCTCGACGCGGCGCCGCATGTCGAGTTCGGCGCGCGCGGACGCGGCGAGCGCGCCGAGCATGTCGCGCAGGCCGGGGCCGCGCAGCTTCGCGTTCAGGATCAGCGCCGCGATCACCAGGTCGGCGGACGGGTCGTCGAGATCGTCGGCGAAGCGGCGCAGCGCCTCCGGCATCGGGACGCGGGTGTGCAGCCGGTCGACCAGCTCCCGCAGCGGCACCCGCAGGACGGGCGCGGCGGCGCGCTGCGACGCGGGGATCGCCTGTTCGAGGCCGACGGCGCCCGCGATCGTGTCGCGCAGCGACTCGGTCCACCCGGCGAGGGCCTCCAGCCGCGCCATGCCGCGCCGCTCCTCGGCGGCCCCGCCGACGAGCCCGTCCCAGCCGAGGACGAGCGCGCCCGCGCCCACGGCGGCGATCGGCCAGCGGGTGACGACCAGCACGGCCGTCCCGGCGATGACGGCGAGCGCCGTCCGGGTGGTGAGGGTGCGGACGAGGTCCTCGCGGCGGCGGCCCTTCGCGGGGCGGGGCCGGGCCGGGTGGCCGCGCAGCGCGGCGCCCAGCAGCAGGAGCCCGCCGCCGACCAGGGCCCCGGCGATGACGGCGAGCAGCACGTCGGGCTCGAACATCAGCCGTCCCCTCCCGTGCCCGCCCCGCCGCTCGCCCCGCCGCTCACCAGGCACCCCCGGACGGGTCGTAGCCGTGCTGCGCCAGCTCGTCGATGCAGGTGATCGGGGCGGCCGGCGCGGCGTGCCCGTCCGGTCCGGGCGCGAACACCTCCGAGGACAGCACGCGGCCGTCCACGCCCGTCACCTCGCGGACGCTGGAGACGAACCGGCGCAGCCGCCCGCCGTGCGCGTAGTCGTTGCGTTTCTCGATGAACACGACGAAGTCGATGCGCCCGCGATCAGCATGTGCGTCGCCTCGACGGGGAGCCGCTCCTGCGACTGGATCGCGTACGTCGCGATGCGGTTGAACACCTCGACGGACGAGTTCGCGTGGATCGTCGACAGCGACCCGTCGTTGCCCTGCGTCATCGCGTTCAGCATCGTGACGATCTCGTCGCCGAGCACCTCGCCGACGATCACCCGCGACGGGTTCATCCGCAGCGACCGGCGCACCAGCTCGGCCATCGAGATCGCGCCCTGCCCCTCGGAGTTCGGCAGCCGCTGCTCGAACGCGACGCAGTTCGGGTGCAGTTCGGGGAACGCGTCGAGGCCGAGTTCGAGGGCCCGCTCGACGGTGATGAGCCGCTCGTGCTGCGGGATCTCGTTCGCGACGGCCCGCAGCAGCGTCGTCTTGCCCGCGTTCGTCGCCCCGGCGATCATGATGTTCTTGCGGGCCAGCACCGCCGCGCGGAAGAACAGCCCGACCTCCTGGCCGAACGTGCCGTTGCCGACCAGGTCGGCGAGGAACACCTTGCCGAGCCGCGCGCGCCGGATCGACAGCGCGGGGCGGACCGTCACGTCCATGACCGCCGACAGCCGCGATCCGTCCGGGAGCCGCAGGTCGAGTTCCGGGTTCGCGGTGTCGAACGGGCGGGACGACAGGCCGCTGTACGCCGCGAGGATCTGGATCAGCTCGACCAGTTCCTCGTCGCTCTCGGCGACCGGCTCGCCCATCACCTCGCGCCCGTCGGCGTACCCGATGAACACCCGGTCGCAGCCGTTGACGTCGATGTTCTCGATCTCGGGGTCCTCCAGCAGCGGCTGGAGCCGGCCGACCCCGAACAGCGCCGCGTGGACGCCCGCCGCGAGCGCCTCCTCCTCGTCGGCGTTCGGCGGGCGGCGTCCCGAGGTGATCTCCCCGCGCGCGAACTCTTCGAGGACCTGCCCGATCAGCGCGCGGGCGAACTGCCGCTCGTCCTCCCCGGACATCGGCGCGAGCCCGTGCGCGGCGTCGAGCCGGCGCTGCTGCGCCAGCCGATCCCCGACCTCCTGCCGGAGCCGCTTGACCAGCCCGTGATCCACTAGCGCCTCCCCTCGGCCTGCGGTGCGGCGCGGGGCGGGGACGTCGCCGGGCGGCGGGGCCTGCGCGGCGATCGGGCCTCGCGCGGCGGCGTCGCGGCGCGGGTTCGCGGTGATCGGCCGAGCAGCTCGCCCGCGACCTCGCGCGCGGACCGGATCAGCAGCGAACGGTCCAGTCGGCCGCCCCAGCGGCCCGCGAGCAGGTCGGCGCCCTTGGGGTCGAGCGCCATGCCGCCGAGGACGGCGACGGGCGGCGCGGCCGGGCCCGGTTCGGCGGACGCGCCGGACGCACCGGGTTCGGGGGGCGCGGCGTCGTTCGTCCGGCCGCGGCCGTGTCCGCGTCCGTGGGCGCCCGCGACGATGCGGTCGACTTCGGCGATCGAGCCGCGGAAGTCGCGCGGGTCGGCCAGCACCAGCACCCCGACCGGCGGGCCGCCGCGCAGCTCGCCGCTCAGCACCGACACGCGTTCGCGCAGGTGGGCGACCTGTTCCAGGGGCGCGCGGGTGAGCAGCACGACGAAGTCGGCCTCGCGCAGCAGGTCGGTCAGCGGGGACCCGGCGCCGAGCCGTCCGCAGTCGACGATGACGTCCACGGGGTCGAGGCCGGCGAACGCGCGTCCGAGCGGCCCCCACAGCCACGTCATGGCCTGCGCCTGCTCGGCGTTGGTGAGCCCCACGAGCACGTCGAGGCCGCCGACGAGCCGCTGGCAGTGTTCGGCGATCTGGTCGGGCCGCAGGCCCCGCCGGGCGGTCGCGGCCAGGCTGAGCAGGCCGCGCGACGGGTTGAGGATGCCGCCGTCGCCGGATCCCTCGGCGGCGGGCAGCCGGTACACCAGGTCGCCGCCCGCCTGGTCGCACTCGGCGACCAGCACCGGGCGCGGCCACACGGCGCCGAGGGCGACGGCCGCCGTGGTGACGCCGGGCGCCCCCTTGTCGGCCGCGAGCGCGATGACGGCCACGGCTAGTTCCCGCCCGCGCCGGTGCCGGTGCCCGGCGTGCCGCCGGACGTCCGCCCGCCCTGCGGCTGCCCGCCGGACGGCTGCGCGCCGCCGGACGGCTGCCCGCCGCCTCCGGGCGTCCGCGTCGTCGAGCGGCGGGGACGTGCCGCCGGGTTCGACCTTCGTCCCGGGCGGGATCAGCGCGATCGCGACGGCCGCGGCCGACGCCGAGCCCGCGACGTCCGCGGCCTCGGCGGGCTGCACGGCGACGTCCACCGTCGTGACGCCGGAGCTGAGCCGTTCGCCGCCGATGGTGTTCCCGCCGCCGCCCGCGCCGACGCCGACCACGATCGCGTCGCGGCCTGGAACGGTCCCGGGCGCGGCGCCGCCGTCCTGTTCGCCGCCGACCGCGTACACCGTGACGTGCTTGCCCTCGGCGACGCCGCCCGCCGGGATCTGGCCGGGCTTCAGCGCGAGCCCGACGACGAGCGTCCGGACGCGGAGTCGTTCGTCTCGCTGATCATCCCGTTGGTGAGCAGCGTGCCCTCCACCAGCGGGACGGTCGCGTAGTGCCGGGTCACGGCCTTCATCTCGGCCCAGCTCAGGTAGTCGATGCCGGTGCCGCCGATGCGCACCTCCCGCAGCGCGCTCGGCGGGATCTGCTGCCCGGCCGCGACCGGCTGCGCGATCATGATCGCCGAGACCCGGTCGCCGCTGGCCATCACGAGGTAGGCGCTGGCGAGCGCGCCGCCGAGGATGAGCAGCACGGCCAGGGCCGCGAGGGCGGGCTTGCGCTCGCGCGGCGGCGTGGGGAGCCGCTGCCCGCCGGACGCGCCGAGTCCCGAGCGGCCGAGCCCGGGGCGCCGCCGGACGGGGTTCCGGACGGGCCTCCGGCGGCAGTCGACTGATTGGCCTTCATGGCGCTGCCCACGCGCTCCTTCCCGCCCCGCCGCGGCCCCGCCTCGGGGCCCGCGCGCATCATCGAGCGATCCATGCTCGCGAAGGCGGCATCGCCGCGTCAATGGATTCGGTGAGGCCAAGCTCCAAAAACAAGACACGAACCGCAATGACCAGTGAGTTTTCCAACCACATCAGCGCTTACCGGGAGTCACGCACGTCGCCAGATTCCCAGCGGCCCCCCGCCCCGACCGTGGGAAAGCCACGAACGCGTCCGCGTCGGCGGGCGCACGGGGCGCGCCCGTCCGCCGAACGGTAACGATGATCTGGCGTCCCGAGAACAAGTCCGTCACTAAGGTGTTTTTGTGGCTGAAAACGGGGAAGCGCGGATGATCGCCGATCGGTACCTTCTGCTGGATCGGCTCGGGAGCGGGGGCATGGGAACGGTGTGGCGGGCCACCGACCAGACCTTAAATCGCACGGTCGCGCTGAAAGAGATGCACCTTCCGACCACGGATCAGGAACGCGCCAAGCAGTCCGCCAGAGCACGCCGGGAAGCGCGCACCATCGCCCAGATTTCGCATCCGAACGTCGTCAACGTCCACGATCTCGTGGAACTCGGCGAACGGTTGTGGCTGGTGATGGAGTTCGTGGACGGCCCGTCACTGAAAGACCACCTCGCCGCCGTCGGCCCGATGAATCCGCACGCCGTCGCGGGGATCGGTCTGCAACTCCTGTCCGCCCTGGAGGCCGTGCACGCCGCGGGTGCGCTGCACCGGGACGTCAAGCCGGGCAACGTCCTGCTGCGCGGCGACAACCGGGTGATGCTCTGCGACTTCGGCATCGCGGCGCTGACCGGGACCGACTCGATCACCGCGACGGGCGCGGTGGTGGGCTCGCACGAGTACATCGCCCCGGAGCGGCTGGGCGACCGGCCGGTGGGGCCGCCGAGCGACCTGTTCTCGCTGGGCGTCACGCTGTGCGTGCTGCTGGCCGGACGGTCCCCGTTCGCCCGCGCGGAGGCGCTGGGCGTCCTGAACGCCATCATGCACGAGCCGCCGGACGTCCCCGCGGCCGCGGGACCGCTGCGTCCCCTGCTGGAGGCGCTGCTGCGCAAGAACCCGGCCGAGCGTCCGACCATCGCGGCGGCGCGCGAGATGCTGCACCCGATCGCCGGGGCGGCGCCGACCACGCTCGACATGCCGAAGGGCTCGTGGACGCTCGGGTCCGCCCGGCGGCGCCTGCCCGTCATCGCGCTGGGCGCGGCGGCCGTCCTGTTCACCGCCGTCGCCACCGCGGGCGTGCTGCTGACCCGCTCCGGGGGCGACGACGGGGCCGCACCGGCGGCGAGCCCGACCCCCTCGGCACCGTCCAGTCCGGCGGCCGCCGCCGCCCTCCCGATCCGCACGGACGCGCTGCTCCCGCTCCCGGACGATCCGAACCCGAACGCTCCGGCGAGTTACTGGATGTTTTCCGGCGACCATTACGTCCGCGTACAGATCTCGGTTTCGGGCTACCCGGTGCAACGTCACCTTCAGGCGTCCTCGACGCTCCAGGCTTGGGACGACACCTTCAAGAACCTGCCGGGCTTCCAGAAGAAAATCGACGCGACGCTACGGGTTCCCGGCTTCCCCTCCGAGTATTGGGTGTTCTCCGGCGCCCAGTACATCCGGATCAAGCTCACCGGCCCCGAGCAGAACTACGACGACATGCTCGTGGCGGGCCCGAGGCCGCTCAGCGACTGGGCGAACGCCTTCGGGGAGCTGGCCGGGCACCGCATCGACGCCGTGATGCGGACACCGGACGACCCGAACCAGTACTGGGTGTTCTCTGGTGCCCGGTACGTCCGGACCACGCTGACCGGCACCGGGCCCGAGGGCACCGTCACCATCGGCCCGTCCGCGCTCTCCGGATGGCCCGGCACCTTCAACAAGTTCTCCGCGTTCACCCAGGGGATCGACGCGGCGATGCCCGTGCCGGGCTCGCGGAACGACTACTGGGTGTTCTCCGGCGACCAGTACATGAAGATCAACGTCACCGACGTCGCCTACACGGACACGGTGATCGCGGGTCCGGGGACCCTCCGCGACTGGGGCGCCCTCGGCTACGCCCGTCCGCCCGCGTGACCGGAGCCGCCCGTCAGGCCCCGCCCGTCCCGGCGGCGGCCCGCAGCTCGGCCAGGCGCGCGGCCCACATGGGCGGTCCGGCCTGCGCCATGGCCTCCAGCACCTCGGCGGGAACGGCGGCGGCGAACACCGCGTACATCTCCGCCGTGACGCCGTCGAGCAGCATCCCGAACATCAGCGGCACCTGCTCCGGGGGCACCGCCGCCAGCCCCATGCCGCCCACCTCGGCCCACTCGCCCGCCGTCAGGTGCCGGTCGATGAACGCCAGGGCCTCGGCCTCCTCCAGGGCGAGGTGCTCGCGCAGCGGAGGGAGCAGCGCGTCCAGTGCGTCCAGGACGACCTTGCGCCGATCCTCCCCGGGGTCGGCCGCGAACGCGGCGAGGGACGTCTCCGCCTCGCGCAACCACCGGTCGATCTCTTCGTGGTGCGCCGTCATGGCCGCGGTCAGCGCGCCCGTCCCGGCCGGGTCGCGTTCGGCGAGCTTGGGCCAGACCAGGGCGTCCTCGCTGCCGTGGTGGGCGTGCAGCAGCTCGATGAGGAACGCGCCGTGGCCGGCGACGCGGCCCGCACGCTCGGACGCGTCCGGAACACCGGCCACCGGCAGCGCGGCGACCAGTTCCCGCAGCCGGTCGAACTCGCGCCGGTACATGTCGTGGACGGCGACCATGTCGCGGCTGTCGGCGCGGGGCGGCAGCGGGACGGCCGCGAACGTGCCGCCGGGGTCGTAGCGGTCCTTGGCGCGCAGCAGCCGGGCCGCGTTGGGACCGTAGGCGTGCTCGGCCTGCGCCGGATCGTCGCCGCCGAGCAGGTTCGCGTACGTGCCGGGCAGCGCGTGCGGCGCCAGCGACTCCGCCAGCCCGCGCGCCCAGGCGCGGTGCGCGGCGGCGGCCGGGTCGCCCGCCTCCCACACGGCGATGGTCTCCACCACCAGATGCGGCGCCCGGACGCCGTACGCGGTGGCCTCGGCCGGAACGCGGGCGGCCGCGCCGTGCAGGCCGTGCAGCGACACCGCCGAGTACGGCGACTCCGCCGCCGCGGCGCCCTGGACGAGGTCGCGGCCGCCTCGGGCGGCAGCCCGGCGACCGTGCGCGGCCGCAGCTCGACGTGCCGTCCGGGCGGGAACAGCGCGTCGGTGCCCGCCATCAGCTCGGTCTGCGCGGACGGCCCGAACTGCTCGAACACCGGGACGCCCAGGGCTTCGAGCGGCGCCAGGGCGGCCTCGGCCGCGGCGGGCTCGCCGCACCAGGTCGGTGCCACGAACATCACCCGCTCCCCGGTGGGCGCGGTGAGCAGGCCGCTCTGCACGGTGAGCTCGTCCGGGCCGCCGAGGGCCAGCTCCGCGACCGCCGCCAGCCCCCGCGCGGCGTCGCCGAGCGGGTAGAACAGCATGCCCGACAGCAGCCCCGGCACCCGGTGCAGCCGGACCCGCAGGCCGGTGACGACGCCGAAGTTGCCGCCGCCGCCCCGCAGCGCCCAGAACAGCTCCGGCTCACGCTCCGCGGACGCGGTGATCTCCGTACCGTCGGCGCGGACCACGTCCACCGACAGCAGGCCGTCGGCGGCCAGGCCGAGCGCCCCGCTCAGCGGCCCGTAGCCGCCGCCGAGCGCCAGCCCGGCGAAGCCGACCGCCCCGGCGGTGCCCGCCGCGACCACCAGGCCGTGCCGCTCGGCCGCGCGGGCCACGTCGCGCGACAGCGCCCCGCCGCCCACGTCGGCCACGCCCGTCCGCGCGTCGAACGCGACGCCGCGCAGCCCGCGCAG
>NZ_MKJY01000142.1 GCF_001942465.1 Actinomadura sp. CNU-125 | reverse complement strand
CGTCGCGTCCGGATCGAGGCGGTCCATGGTCGCGGGCGCCACGAGGCCCTGGTCGGCGAACAGGTGGGACGGGTCGTGGTAGGCGCCCGCGACCGTCAGCGCGACCCGTCCGCGCTCGCCGCGCAGCACGATCCGGTCGCCCGCGCGCAGGTCCAGCGCCGCCAGGACGGAGGAGGCCAGGCCGATCTCGCCGGGCGCGAGCGGCCGCAGGCTCCCGCCGAGGTCGAGCACCGAACGCAGGTCCCGCTGCGGGGCGCCCGTCACCGCCAGATACGGGAGGGCGGCGTCCGCCGCGCCCACGACGGTGGTGTCCACCGAGGTCAGCGCCGCCGCGGACGTCACCCCCGGGACGCCCGCGACCCGTCCGGCCAGGTCGCGGGGGAGCACCCCGGCACCGGACGCGTCGTCGGCCGCGGCGATCGCGTGGTCGGCCCGCAGCACCTCACGGCCCGCCTCCGCGAACCGGCCGTGCACCGACAGCATGATCAGCGCGGTGGTGCCGACGAGCGCGACGCCGAGCATCAGCGACGACGCGGCGGCCGACACCCGGCGCGGGCTGCGGGTGATCGTGGCGCGGGCGAGCCGGCCCGCCTCCCCGCTCACCGCCGTCCCGGCGCGGCCGACCAGGCCGCCCAGCGGGCCGACGAAGAACGGCGCGAGGACGGCGAGCGCCGCCACGGTCGTCATGCAGCCGAACATGATGAGGACGGACGTCCCGATCGTCCGGTCCATGCCGGGCGGTTCGTCGTACCGGATGAGGAGGGCGGGGCCGAAGAACATCCAGGCGCAGCCGAACACGGCGAGCGCACCGATGAGGCGCGGCCACCGGCGGTCGCCGGTCCCGGTGCTCGTCGCCCGCAGCGCCTGCATCGGCGACACCGCCGCGGCCCGGCGCGCCGCCCGTCCCGCCGCGAGCTGGGTGACCAGCAGGCCGCAGCCGACGGGCGCCGCCAGCGCCACCCAGCCGACCTGCGCGTCCGCGGCGGAGATGTCGAAGCCGTCCGCGGCGAACAGCCGGGTCAGCAGCGCCGACACCGGGTAGCCGACGAGCAGCCCGCCCAGCGACGCGACCAGCCCCACGGCCAGCGCCTCGAACCGGATCAGCCGCTTGAGCTGCCGCGGCGTGGCGCCGATCGCCCCCAGCAGCGCGAGCCGCGGCGTCCGCTGCCGGACGAGCGTGCCGAACGTGTTCGCCACCACGAACAACCCCACGAACACCGCCACCGACGCGAGCATCCCGATCGCGCCGCCCACCGACGCCCCGGTCGACCGCAGGGCGTTCCCCTGCGCGTCCCGCACCTGCTTCGCCGTCCGGACGGTCGCGTCCCCGCGCAGGTCCCGCGCCAGGCCGTCGCGCAGCCCGGCCGCCGAGACCCCGTCCGCCGCGCCGACCCACACGCTCTGCCACACGCCCGGCTCCAGCCGCGCCGCCCGCCGCACCGTCTCCGGCGGCGCCAGGACCAGGTCGCCGCTCGCGACCGCGTCCCGTCCCTGCACGGTGACGATCCCGACGATCGTCATCTTCCGGGCGCGATCCGGCAGCAGCACCGACAACGCGTCACCGGTGCCGAGCTCCCCCGCCCGCGCGACGTGCCGGGAGACCGCGACCTCGCCGTCCCGCGCGGCGCCCGTCCCGACTCCAGCCGGTACGCGCTGAGGGACGGCTCCGCGATCCACGGGCGCAGCGTCGTCCCCGCGCCCGCCGGCGGGACGATCGGCTCGCCGTCCCGGCCGCTCGCGACGACCGGCACCTTCGCGTCCCCGGCCACCGCCGCGACCCCCGGACGGCCCGCGACCCGATCGAGCGCGATCCGCCCGTCCGGCGTCGCGTACAGGGCGCCCGGATCCGTCTCGCCGCCCTGCACCACCACGTCCGTCCGGGCGAACTCGCTCGCGTCGCTGCCCGCCACCGCCGCCTGCGCCCGCAGCGCGAACTGCAGCGCCCCGGCCATCAACCCGATCGCGAACACCCCGGCCAGCAGCGTCGCGACGAGCCGTCCCCAGCCCTCGGCGAACGACCGCCGCGCGATGAGCCACATCAGCCCTCCATCCCGCGCATCACCGCGTGCACGCCGTCGATCGTCGGTTCGTCGAGTTCCCGCACCAGGAGGCCGTCCGCGAGGAACAGCACCCGATCGGCGTGCGCGGCCGCCGCCGGATCGTGCGTCACCATGATCACCGTCTGCCCGTAGGCGTCGACCGCCGTCCGCAGGAACCCCAGCACCTCGCCGCCCGAACGGGAATCGAGGTTGCCCGTCGGCTCGTCCGCGAACAGCACCTCCGGCCGGGTCAGCAGCGCCCGCGCCACCGCCACCCGCTGCTGCTGCCCGCCCGACATCTCGCCCGGCCGGTGCGCCAGCCGCCCCCGCAGGCCCAGCGCGTCCACCACGGTGTCGAACCACGCCCCGTCCGCCTTCCGGCCGCCGAGCCGCCCGGTGAGCCGGATGTTCTCCTCCGCCGTCAGCATCGGCAGCAGGTTGAACGACTGGAACACGAACCCGAGCCGGTCGCGCCGCAACCGCGTCAGCCGCGTCCGCGACAGGCCCGTGATCTCCACCCCGCCGATGACGACCGACCCCGACGTCGCGGTGTCGAGCCCCGCCAGGCAGTGCAGGAACGTCGACTTCCCCGACCCCGAGGGCCCCATGATCGCGGTGAACCGGCCGCGCGGGAACGCCGCCGAAACCCCGCGCAACGCGGTCACCGCGCCGTCGCCCGTCCCGTACCGCTTGGTCAAATCGGTCGCCGAGGCCGCGTGCTCGACGGATGTCTGCATCATGGCCACGAGTCAAGCGCCGCGCGTCCCCCGGCACACTGGCGCGCACTCCCGGACCGGCGGTGGGGTTGTCCCTACCTCCGCCCAGGTGGAGGCCGGAGGTAGACCTGGCCCTACCCCGGATCCGTCGGTCAGCGCCAATGTTCCGAAGGCCGCGCCGCGATTGCCTGGACGGCGTGAAACCGCAGCTCACGACACCCGCTCTCTACGCCCTGTGCGCCGCGTTCGCCGCGGCGACCGCCGCCGTCACCGACCTCCCCCCGCACCGCACCTGGGCCCTCCCGGCCGCCGTCGCCTACACCCTCGCCGCCGCCGCGACCACGATCCCCCGCCTCCGCCACCCCGCCACCCTCGGCCCGCACCTGGTCGCGTTCGTGGGAGCGGGGCTGGTGCCGTTGGCGGTGCTCGTCGTTTCGGGGCAGGCGCAGCCGGAGGCCGGGGTCGTGGAACGGTCCGCGGCCCACCTCCTCGCGCACGGCACGCCCTACCGGATTCCCGGGCCGGGCGAGGGCTACGAGGCGTTCAACCCGTATCTCCCCGCGATGGCGGTGCTCGGCCTTCCGTCGGCGTTGACCGGCCTGGACGTCCGCGTCGTGTTCGCGGTCGTGTTCCTCGCGCTGTTCGCCGCGAGTGGGCTGCTGCTGCGCGGGCGGCGGGCGCTCGGGCCGCTCGCGCTCCTGGCGGCGTCGCCGCTGGTGACGCTGCCGCTCGCGGTCGGGCGGCGACGACCTGCCGGTCCTCGGGCTGGCGTGCCTCGGCCTCGCGCTGGCCGCACGGGGCGACGCGGGGGCGGCCGGGCTCGTCCTGGGCCTCGCGGCGGCGATGAAGCCGACCGCGTGGCCCGTGCTGCTCGCGTGCCTGGCCTTCCTGGCCGCCCGGAGGGCCGGCGGACGGACGTTCGCCGCGGCGGCCGGGGGAGCGCTCGCCGCCGGGGTGCTCGGGCCGGCGCTCGCGGCTCCGCGCGCGTTCGTCGAGAACGCCGTCCGGTTCCCGATGGGGCTGGCGGGGACCGGGTCGCCCGCCGACAGCCCGCTGCCCGGGCGGCTCCTCGCCGACCTCGGGACGGGCGGGCACGCCCTCGCGGTCGCGGCGCTGGTCGTCGCGGAGCTGGCCGTGGGGGCGTCGCTGGCGGTGCGGCCACCGGCGGACGTCCGGGCGGTGGCGCTGCTGGGCGGCGGCGGGGCTCGCGCTGGCGACGGCGCTGATGCCCGCGTCGCGGTGGGGCTACCTCGTGTACCCGGCGGTGCTCGTGCTGTGGGCGCGGGTCGCGGCCCGCGCGCGGAAGGAGGAGCTGTGGCTCGCTGCCTGATCGTCACCAACGACTTCCCGCCCCGGCGCGGCGGCATCGAGACGTTCGTGTTCGAGGTGGCGCGGCGGTTCCCGCCGGACGAGGTCGTCGTGTACACGTCCGCCGAGCCGGGCGCGGCGGAGTTCGACCGCGGCCTGCCGTTCCCGGTCGTCCGGGACCGCGCGCGGACGCTGCTGCCGACGGCGCGCGTTCGCCCGGACGGCCCGGCGGCTGATCGGCGTCCACGGGTGCGACCGGGTGTGGTTCGGCGCGGCGGCGCCGCTCGGGCTCCTGGCCGGACGGCTCGGCGTGCCGTCGGTCGCGACGACGCACGGCCACGAGGTGTGGTGGGCCGGGGTGCCGGGCGCGCGGCGGACGCTGCGGTCGATCGGCGAGCGCGCCGACGTCGTCACGTACCTGACCGGGTACACGCGCCGCCGGATCGCCCCCGCGCTCGGCCCGCGGGCCCGGCTCGAACGGCTCGTCCCCGGCGTGGACCCCGAGGTCTTCCGCCCGGACGTGGACGGCACGGACGTGCGCCGCCGGTTCGGCCTCGGCGACCGTCCGGTGGTGCTCAGCGTGTCGAGGCTCGTGGCGCGGAAGGGGCAGGACCGGCTGATCCGGGCGATGCCCCGGGTGCGGGAGGCGGTCCCGGACGCGACGCTGCTGATCGTCGGGGGCGGGCCCCGCGAGACCCGGCTGCGGCGGGCCGCGGGGGACGGCGTCGTGTTCGCCGGGTCGGTCCCGCACGCGGACCTGCCGCCGTACTACGCGGCCGCCGACGCGTTCGCGATGCCGTGCCGGTCGCGGCGGCTGGGGCTGGAGACCGAGGGGCTCGGGATCGTGTTCCTGGAGGCCGCGGCGGCCGGGCTGCCGGTGCTCGCGGGCGATTCGGGCGGCGCGCCCGAGACCGTCCGGCACGGCGAGACGGGGTACGTCGTGGACCCCGCGTCGGTCGGGGAGATCGCCGGACGGCTCGTCGACCTGCTCGTCCGCCCCGGGACGATGGGGGAGAAGGGGCGGGCGTGGGCGCGGGACGAATGGAGCTGGGACGGTACGTACCAGGCGCTCCGCCGCCTTACGGTCGGACCATGACGAGTCCGTGGCGCGCGATGGCGGGGAACCCGCTGCGGTTCCTGCTGTCGTCGTGGCCGTGGCGGTCGCTCGCCTACCTGCTGAGCGGCCTGGTCACCGGCATCCTGTGGCTGGAGCTGGCGCTCGTGCTGGTGGTGGTCGGGGTGCTCCTCGCGCCGGTCGGCGTCGGGGTGGTGCTGCTGCTGTGCGTGCCGCTGTCGGCGATGGGGCTGGCCGCCGTGGAAAGGCGGCGGCTGCGGCTGCTCGACCCGCGCCCGGCGCCGTCCCCGCACCGCGACCCGGTGGAGGCCGGGCTGCGGCCCTGGCTGCGGTTCCGGCTGCGGGAGACCGCGACGTGGCGGGAACTGGGGCACGCGGTCCTGGCGGGGCTGCTGTCGGTGGTGGCGCTGATGGTCCCGTTCGTCCTGTTCGTGGGCGGCGTCGTGCAGGCGTCCGCGCCGATGCTCGTCGGCCACGGCGACCAGATCATGTACGGGCCGGCCGGGACGGTCGACACGCGCGGCGAGGCGTGGCCGGTGGCCGTGTTCGGGGTGTTCATGGCGCTGCTCGGCTGCTACGCGCTGACCGTCGCGGCGGCCGCGCGGGCCGCGCTCGACCGGGCGCTGCTCGTCCGTCCGGTCGAGGAGGAGCTGGTGGACGTCCGGGCGTCGCGGGCGCGGATGGCGGACGCGTTCGAGGCCGAGCGGCGGCGCATCGAGCGGGACCTGCACGACGGCGCCCAGCAGCGGCTCACCGGGCTGATCATGACGCTCGGCCTGGCGAAGCTCGACGGCGGCGGGCAGTGGGCCGGCAAGGCGCAGGACGAGGCGCGCGCGGCGCTCGAAGAGCTGCGCGACCTCGTGCGCGGCATCCACCCGTCCGTCCTGACGGACCGGGGCCTGCGGGCCGCGGTGGAGTCGCTCGCCGAACGGTCGGCCGTCCCGGTGGAGCTGGACGTCGACCTGCCCGAGCGGCCGCCGGAGGCGATCGAGTCGGCCGCGTACTTCGTCGTCGCCGAGGCCCTCGCGAACGTCGCCAAGCACAGCGGTGCGGGCCGGGCGCGGGTGTCGGCGCACCGGTCCCGCAAGGCGCTGCGCCTGGAGATCTGGGACGACGGGACGGGCGGGGCCACCGCCCGGGGGAGCGGCCTGCAGGGCCTCGCCGACCGCGTCGCGGTGCACGACGGTACGGTCCGGCTGTCCAGCCCGCCCGGCGGGCCTACGATCCTGCGGGTGGAGATCCCATGCGAGTCGTGATCGCCGAGGACTCGGTGCTGCTGCGCGAGGGCCTCGGCCAGATCCTCGGCCGGTTCGGGCACGAGGTCGCCGCGGCCGTCGCCGACGCGCCCGCGCTGGCCGCGGCCGTCGCGCAGCACCGCCCGGACGCGGTGCTGACCGACGTCCGGATGCCGCCCGGCTTCCGCGACGAGGGGCTGCGCGCGGCGCTCGCCCTGCGCGCCGAGCACCCCGACCTGCCGGTCCTGGTGCTGTCGCAGTACGTCGAGCAGTCCTACGCCGCCGACCTGCTGCAGACCGGCGGCGCCGTCGGCTACCTGCTCAAGGACCGGGTGGGGGAGGTCGCCGAGTTCGTCGACGCCCTCGACCGGGTCGCCGCGGGCGGCACCGTGATCGACCCGGAGGTGGTGCGGCGGCTGCTGGCGCGGCGCCGCGGGCACTCGCCGCTGGAGCGCCTCACCGCGCGGGAGCGGGAGGTGCTCGCGCTGATGGCGGAGGGACGCTCCAACGGCGCGATCGCCCGCGCCCTCGTGGTCGGCGAGGCGGCGGTGGTGAAGCACGTCGGGTCGATCTTCGGCAAGCTCGACCTGCACCAGACGTCCGACGACCACCGCCGCGTCCGCGCCGTCCTCGCCTACCTGCGCGAGGCGGCCTGACGCCGGTCCGTTCACCTGCGGCGTGTTGCCCTTATCCGGCCGCTCATAAGGGCAACACGCCGCAGGTCGACGTGTCAGCGGCCTTCGAAGACCGGCTGCTCCTTCTTCAGGAACGCCTCGGTGGCGTTCCGGTGGTCGGAGGTCCGGACGGCCTCGTCCTGCAGGTCGGCCTCCTTGGCCAGCGCGGACGCCAGGTCGTTCGTCGCGGCGTGGTCGAGCGCCGTCTTGACCGCCGCGTACGCGGCCGTGGGCCCGGCGGCCAGGCGGCGCGCCAGCTCGACGGACGCGGGCGCGAGCTCGTCCGCCGGGACCACCCGGTTGATCAACCCCAGTTCGAGCGCCTCGGCGGCCTTCAGCGGCTCGCCGAGCAGCAGCAGCTCGGCGGCCTTGGCGCGGCCGACGAGCCGCTGCAGCGTCCACGACATGCCGCTGTCGGGCGCGAGGCCGATCCCGGTGAACGCGGTCGCGAACCGGGACTTGTCGGACGCGATGACCAGGTCGCAGGCCAGCGCGAGGGACGCGCCCGCGCCCGCCGCGACCCCGTTCACCGCCGCGACGACCGGTTTGCCCATGTTCGCGATGCCGAGCACGATCGGGTTGTACTGCTTGCGGACCGTGTCGTTCAGGTCCCGCCCGGCGGCGAGGTTGTCGCCGTGCTCGCGCAGGTCCTGCCCCGCGCAGAACGCCCGCCCGGCGCCGGTGAGGATCACCGCCCGGGCCGACCCGTCGGACGCGGCGCGCTCGACCGCCCCGCGCAGGGCGTCCTTCATCTCCGACGTCAGCGAGTTCATGCCGTCCGGACGGTTCAGCGTGATCGTCGCGACGGCATCGGTCACGTCGTACAGCACGGTGTCGGACATTCGACGCCCTCCAGCTCTTTCGTAGATCTTCTCCGGCAACCTTCGACGAACCGGACGCCGCGGGCAAGGGCGGATCCCGCTCGTCCCGTTGGTGCGGAGCCATTCCCCCAACCTCGAAGTCCTTCCCCGAAAACGGCCGCGGACCTGCGGCGGGCACGATCTGGAGGCTGATCGTTACCACTTCGCGCCCAGAAGACGAGATAATGGACCACTACTGATGACGCTTGTTGCGACTGGCGGCCGTGCGGCCACCGCTGAGCGCGTGCTGAGCGAGGTCGCGGCCCTACGCAGGAAGGGGATACACGCATGGCGGCTATGAAGCCGCGGACGGGAGACGGTCCGCTCGAAGTGACCAAGGAGGGGCGCGGAATCGTCATGCGGGTCCCGCTCGAGGGCGGCGGCCGCCTTGTGGTCGAGCTGTCCGCAGACGAGGCCAAGGACCTCGGTGAGGCCCTGAAAGACGTCGTGGGCTGACGCCCCCGCCGCACCCGGCTTGCCGGCGACGGTCCCGGCGACCCCGCCGGGGCCTTCGCCGTTTCCGCACAGGTCGCTTCACAACCGGTCGCACCACCACAGGGGGGATCCGTCGTCATGCCCATCGAAACCCGCGTCCGCGCAGCGGACGGCACCGTTTCCGGAACGGTCGCCGAACTCGGGGCGGAGGTCGCGGCGGTGCCCGTCCCGTCCGGTCCGGACGGCCCGGTCGCGGTCCCCGCGGAGATCGCCCGGCTCCTCCCGTTCGGCCTCGACGAGCTGCTGACGCTGCACCGCGCCAAGGGCGAGCCGGGCGAGATCACGGCCGCGCACGTCCCGGTCGACGGCCGGGTCGTCGAACTCCTGCTGTACGGGGTGGGCAAGGCGCGCCCGGCCGACCTGCGCAAGGCGGGCGCCGCGCTGGCCCGCCGCGGCCGCGGACGGTCCGCGATCGTCGCGGGCGTCCCGGAGCGGCGTCCTCGCGGCGTTCGGCGGAGGGCGCCCTGCTCGCGTCCTACCGGTTCACCGCGGGCGCCCCCGGCGGCTCCGGCCCCCTCGGCGAGCTCGTCGTGCTGACCGAGGCCGGGCCCGAGGCAGGTGCGGACGCCATCGCCCGCGGCACCGCACGCGCCCGCGCCGCCGCGCTCGCCCGCGACCTCGCCAACACGCCGTCCGCCGAGAAGGACCCCGCGTGGCTCGCCGAGCGGCCGCGCGCGTCGCCGACGAGGCCGGGCTCGGCGTGCGGCTCCGCGACGAGAAGGAGCTGGCCGAGGGCGGGTTCGGCGGCCTCCTCGCGGTCGGCGCCGGGTCCGTCCGGCCGCCCCGGCTGATCGAGCTCACCTACGTCCCGGACGGCACGCCCGAGCCCGGACGGCACGTCGTCCTCGTCGGCAAGGGCATCACGTTCGACACCGGCGGGCTGCAGCTCAAGCCGAACGCGGGCATGCAGACGATGAAGACCGACATGGCGGGCGGCGGCACCGTCATCGCCGTCATGGGCGCGCTGCGCGCCCTCGGCGTCCGCGCCCGCGTCACCGGCCTCGTCGCCGCCGCCGAGAACATGCCGTCCGGGTCGGCCATGCGCCCCGGCGACGTGATCGCCCACTACGGCGGCAAGACCTCGGAGGTGCTCAACACCGACGCCGAGGGACGGCTCGTCCTCGCCGACGCGCTCGCCTACGCCGCCGCCGAACTCGACGCCGACGCCGTCGTCGACGTCGCCACCCTCACCGGCGCCGCCAAGGTCGCGCTGGGCCTGCGGCACGGTGCCCTGTTCGCCTCCGACGACGACCTCGCCGCGGCCCTCACCGCCGCCGGGGACGCCGCGGGCGAACCGCTGTGGCGGCTCCCGCTCGTCGACGACTACCGCGCCGCGATCGACTCCGACGTCGCCGACGTCGCCAACCTCGGGCGCGGCGGCTACGGCGGCGGCGCGATCACCGCCGCGCTGTTCCTGCGCGAGTTCGCGGGCGACCGCCCGTGGGCCCACCTCGACATCGCGGGCCCCGGGCGCGCCGCGTCCGACGACGCCGAGCTCACCCGCGGCGCCACCGGGTACGGCACCCGGCTGCTGCTGGAATGGCTGTCGTGATCACTTCGAGCGGCGGTCGATCACCGGGATCTTGCGGCGGCGCCGCGCCTGCTTGACGACCTCCGGCAGGGACGAGTCCCAGCCCGGCTCCACGGAGAACGCCCAGGGCTCCGCGGCGGCCGTGGCCGGGACGTCCCGCAGCGTCAGCGCCACGAGCGCCGGACGCTCCGCCGTCCGCGCCAGCTCCGCCAGCTCGGGCGTCGGCAGGAACACCAGATGGTCGCGGACGCCGCCGCGCGCGCCCGCGACGCCGCGCCGGACCGCGCCATCGCCGCGACGTCGTCCCACGCGAGCGTCCGCGCGGCCCGCTTCGGCAGCGGCCAGCGCGCCGGGCGCCGCACCCCGTCGGCGTCGAACTCCAGGACGGGACGCCGCGCGGTGAGCTCGCCCACCGCCACCAGCAGCCCCCACCCGAACAGGACGATGCCGCCCGCCCCGAGCACCGCGAACACCGCGCTCGCGACGCCGAGGCCGCGGATCGCCCCGCCTGTGACGAACCCCACCGAGGCGAGCAGCAGGATGAGCAGTGCCAGCGACCGCCAGACGCCCCGCCAGCCCGTCCGGTCGCGGACGGCGAACACGCCCGCGTCCCGTCCGGTGCCGTCGCGGGGCTCGTCCTGCGGTTCCTTCTGGGGTTCGACGTCGGTGCCGTCCACGGCGGTCAGCCGGTCTTGACGGCGCAGAGCAGGCCGTCGCCGACCGGGATCAGCAGCGGGACGAGCCGCTCGTCGTCGGCGATCATCCGGTGCACGTCCCGGATCGCCTCGGTCACCGGATCGCGGACGGCCGGATCGGCCACCCGGTGATGCCACAGCGCGTTGTCGAACGCGACGACGCCGCCCGGCCGCAGCAGCCGCAGCGCCGCCGTCAGGTACTCGGGGTACTCCTGCTTCACCGCGTCGCAGAACACCATGTCGTAGGCGCCGTCGGTGAGCCGCGGCAGCACCTCCAGCGCCGGGCCGCTGATCATGCGCGTCCGGAACGAGCCGAGGCCCGCCTCCCGGTACGCCTGCTTGGCCAGCCGCTGGTTCTCCGGCTCGATGTCCACGCTCGTGAGCACCGCGTCCTGCGGCGGCATGCCACGCAGTCAGGAGACGACGCCGGACACGCCGCCAGCCCGAACCGATCTCCACGACCGTCCGGGCGCCGATCAGGGACGCCAGGAAGCGCAGCGCCGCCCCGCCCGCCGGACCGATCGGCTGCGCGCCGACCTCCTCCCCGCGCCGCCGGGCTTCCTGGAGCGGCTCGTCTTCGGGGTGGAAATCCTCCACGTAGGCCAGGGTGGCCTTGATGGCGTCGATGGCTGCCTCCTCGCGGGACCCCCGCCTGGCTCATGCTGGAAAGACCATATCGTTGACAGGGAACCAACTGGCGTTTCAGCGCGTTGTAACCAGCGAACCCTTCCACCCTGATGGAGGGGAGAACAGCCGTCGAACCGCCTCCCGGCGGCCGCCGCCGGGAACACGGACGCCCCAGCCCAGGCGAGACCGTGCCGTTCCAAGACGACGTCTTGGGTGACATCAGAGAGGAACAGCCCGGCACCATGGGAGTCGCAGCACTCAGTTTCAGAAGCGCTGTGGGCGTCGGCGCCAGGCAGGGGCACAGCAGCGCCGCCCGCACCCGCGAGAACGCGCCCGAGGCAGAGTGGGCGCCGCCATCGTGGGACGAGGTCGTCCGCGAGCACTCCGGCCGCGTGTACCGGCTCGCCTACCGGCTGACCGGAAACCAGCACGACGCCGAAGACCTCACGCAGGAGGTCTTCGTCCGCGTGTTCCGGTCCCTGGCCAACTACACGCCCGGCACGTTCGAAGGCTGGCTGCACCGCATCACCACGAACCTGTTCCTCGACCAGGCGCGGCGCAAGCAGCGCATCCGGTTCGAGGGCCTCGCCGACGACGCCGCCGAGCGCATCCAGGGCCGCGAGCCGACCCCGGCGCAGGTGTACGACGACACCAACTTCGACGCCGACGTCCAGGCCGCCCTCGACGACCTCGCGCCCGACTACCGCGCGGCCGTCGTCCTCTGCGACATCGAGGGCCTCTCCTACGAGGAGATCTCCGCGACCCTCGGGGTGAAGCTCGGCACCGTCCGCAGCCGCATCCACCGGGGCCGCGCCCAACTCCGCGAGGCCCTCGACCACCGGGCGCCCACGCGCGCCGCCCGGGCACGCGGAACGAGCAGTTCCCGCTCGGGGCGGCGGCGGCCGAGGGAGACGCCCCGGAGCCGATCGAGTACACCGGCGCGATCGCGCAGGCGTCCGGCGAGGCCGTCGCCGCCGCACCGGACCCGGGGACGCACGGGGGCGTCGCCGCGGCGGAGCACCGGCCGGAGGGCGCGTAAGCGAACCGGCGCGCGGAGCCGAGCCGCGCGCGACCTGACCGAACAGACGAGGGAGCCGCGTGAGTTGTCTGGGGGAACGTCTGACCGCCCTGGTCGACGGTGAGCTGGGACACGACGAGCGCGACCGGGCGCACGCCCATCTCGCGGTCTGCGCCCGGTGCCGGGCGGAGGCCGCCACCCTGCGCAGCCTCAAGGGGCGCCTGGCCGGGCTCGGCAGCGCCCCCGAGCCAGGTGCGACGACCTCCCCACCGACGACTTCCTCACCCGCCTCCGCGCCCTCGGCGGTCCCCCCGCCGACCTGACCGGCCCCACCGCGGCACCGACCGCCGGGACGACCGGTTCCACGGACTCCACGGACCCGGTCGCGGCCACCGGCACCGCATCGACGGGGACGTCCGGGGCCACCAGGTCGACCGGCTCCACCGGCTCCACGGGCTCCAGGGGATCGACCGGGGCGACCGACCCCGCCGAACTCCCGCCCGCCGCGCCTCCCTCGCTTCCCTCACCCGGCTCGCCCGGCGAGTTCCCCGCGACGCCCGGACGTGCCGCCCGACCCCGACGATCATCGGCCCGCCCGTCCCGACGCGCGGGCCGCGGCGTTCGCGGGCCCGCGCGAC
>NZ_MKJY01000141.1 GCF_001942465.1 Actinomadura sp. CNU-125 | reverse complement strand
GGCCGCACGGCTCGTTCGGCGCGCCCGGGGAGCTGCCGCGGCGGCGCCGCCGGTCGCCGGGCTAGCGGCCGAGGCCGAGGGCTCGCACCGCGTTGTCCTTGAGGATCTTCGGCCGGACGTGCGGCTTGATGTCGAGGTCCGCGAAGTCGGCGCGCCAGCGGTCCGGGGTGATGACCGGGTAGTCGGACCCGAACAGCACCTTGTCCTGCAGCAGGCTGTTGGCGTACCGGACGAGCTGCGGCGGGAAGTACTTCGGGGACCAGCCGGACAGGTCGATGTAGACGTTCGGCTTGTGCGTCGCCACGGCCAGCGCCTCGTCCTGCCAGGGGAACGACGGGTGCGCCATGATGATCGTCAGCTCCGGCAGATCGACGGCGACGTCGTCCAGCAGCATCGGGTTCGACAGGCCGAGGCGGATGCCGCCGCCGCCCGGCATGCCCGCGCCGATCCCGGTCTGCCCGGTGTGGAACAGGGCGGGGACGCCGTGCTCGGCCGCGACCTCCAGCAGCGGATACGCGCTGCGGTCGTTCGGCGCGAAGTCCTGCAGGGACGGGTGGAACTTGATCCCCCGGACGCCGCGCTCCTCGATCAGCCGCCGCAGGGCGCGGGCGCCCGCCCGTCCCTTCGCCGGGTCGATGCTCGCGAACGGGATCAGCACGTCGGCGTGCGCGGCGGCCCGGTCGGCGATCTCCTCGTTGGAGATCGCCCGGTGCCCGGTGGCGTTCTCGATGTCGACGGTGAACACGACCGCGGCCGTCCGCCGCTCCCGGTAGTACGCCGCGATCTCGTCGATCGTCGGGGTGCGGGGGCCGTCGCCGCCGAAGTACTTCGCGGACGCCGCCATGAACTCGTCCGGCAGCGACAGGTGCCCGTGCAGGTCGGACTCCACG
Organism: Actinomadura sp. CNU-125; assembly: GCF_001942465.1. Classification (GTDB taxonomy): domain Bacteria; phylum Actinomycetota; class Actinomycetes; order Streptosporangiales; family Streptosporangiaceae; genus Spirillospora. The sequence goes on along the minus strand of NZ_MKJY01000141.1, from coordinate 12,023 downwards.
TGGACGTGCACGTCGATCGCCTCGACGGCGGCGGGATCCATCGTCGTCCTCCTCGTTCGCGAACACCTCGAAAGCTAGACGAACTCGTGTCGTCCGTCAAAGATAAGTTCGGTAACAGCGAGGCACCGCACGAAGACGCTCCGCACGTGGTGGGATGGCCGTCATGACGGATCAGGACCCCCGACCGCGCCGCCGCGCCCCGCAGCAACTGCTGTTCAGCTTCCTCGGGTCGCTGGTGCTGGACCGCGGGCACCCGCCGATCGGCTCCCGGGTGTTCCTGCGTCTGCTGGCCGACCTGGACGTCGCCGAGGCCGCCGGACGCGCCACGCTCGCCCGCATGACCCGCAAGGGGCTCCTGCACCGCGTCCGGGAGGGCCGCACCGCCCGGTTCGCGCTCACCCCGCGGGCCGAGGAACTGCTGCGCGAGGCCGCCCCGCGCGTCCGGTCCGCCCACCCGTTCGCCCCGCCCGGCGACGAGTGGACCCTGCTCAGCTACTCGATGCCGGAGAGCCGCCGCGACCTGCGGCACCAGATCCGCGCCCGGCTGATCTGGGCCGGTTTCGGCGGGCTGCGCGACGGCCTGTGGATCGCCCCCGGACGCGTCGACATCGGCACGATCTTCGACGGGCCGGAGTTCGCGGGGCTCGCCGAACTCGCCGACGCCTTCCACTGCGTGCCCGCCGCGTCCACGGACGTCCCGAAGCTGCTGCACCGGGCCTGGGACGTCCCCGCCATCCGCGCCGAGCACGACGCGTTCCTCGCCGCCTGGACGCCCGATCCGGGCCCGGACCGTCCGCTCACCCGGCTCACCCTGCTCGGCGCCGACTGGCTGCAGCTGCTGCGCACCGACCCCGGGCTGCCCGCCGCGCACCTGCCGGACGGCTGGCCCGCCGCCGCGTCGGCCGCCCTCTACCGGGAACGCCACGACGCCCTCGAACCGGCGGCGTTCGCGCAGCTCCGCGACCTCCTCCGGGAGGACGCCGGGCGCCGCTGACTCCGCCCGGGATGCGATGATTGCCATAGATGTCTCCACGAGGGAGCTGTCCGTGGCGTCCAAACTGATCCTGCACATCGGCCTGCAGAAGTCGGGCACGACGTTCCTGCAGCACATGCTGCAGAGCAACGCCGCGACGCTCGCGGACGCGGGCGTCCGGTATCCGATCCCCGCGGACTGGGACCGCGGCCGCCGCACCGTCGCCAACCACGAGTGGTCCAGCTACGGGCTGCTCGGCACCGAGTACCCGTGGGTGTCGCGGGAGCGCGCGGCCGAGGAGGCGCCCGGCTGGGAGGCTGCGGGACGAGGTGCGCGCGGCGCCCGGGACGGTGCTGCTGTCGGCCGAGGCCGTGTCGGTCGTCCGGCGGCCCGCCGCCGAGCGCCTGCTGGAGTCGCTCGGCACCGCCGACGTCGAGGTCGTCGTCACCGCCCGGAGCCTCGGCCGCGCCCTGCCGTCCCTGTGGCAGCAGCACATCCGCAACGGCCGCAGCACCTCCTTCGCCGGCTACCTCACCGGCCTCGCCGCGCACCGCGACAAGGGCGCCGACCACGTCGAGAACGACCTCGACGCGCACATCTGGCGCGCGTTCGCGCTCAGCGGCCTCGCCCGCCGCTGGACGGACGCCGGCGCGTCGTCCCGCGTCGGCGTGGTCAACCTCGCCCGGCAGGCCCCCCGAACTGCTCTGGAGCCGGTTCGCCCAGGCGATCGGCGTCCCCGGCCTCGCCGAGATCCCGCCCGTCCAGGAGGAGGGGCCGCTCGCCCACACCGGCCTGACGGCGCCCGAGACCCTGGTCATCGCGGGCCTGAACGACCGGCTGCGGGAGCGGTCCTGGCCTCGGCAGAGCGCCGACCGGATCCGGCAGCAGGTCACCGAGCGGTTCCAGACCCGCGACCGGCGCGGCGCCCGCGTCGTCGTCCCGCCCGAGTGGCGCGAGCGCGTCGCCGGGTGGAGCCGCGACGACGTCGCCGCCCTGCCGGACACGGGCGCCCGCCTCATCGGCGACACGAACGACCTCGCGTACGACCCCGGCCGCGACGGGACGTCCGTCCCGACGCCCGAGGAGACCGCCGCCGCCGCGGCCGAAGCCGTCCTGGCCTTCGCGGACCCGACCCCGCAGGACTCCCCGATCCGCCGCAGCGCCCGCAAGATCCGCCGCCGCCTCCCCTGAACCGCCCCGCACACCCCGTGCCCCGAGCACGACCTGCCTCCGGCACGAACAACCGCTGTCCGACCGAGGTCCGCTCCGGGCACGCCGCGCTCACTCCGCGCCTGAGCACGGCGCGGACCCCACGTGCTTTCGGCACGACGCCCGCTTCCCGGGGTCAGTCTTGGGTGCGGCGGGCTCGGGCTCGGCGTTTGCCCTCGTGCATCGCCTGGACGCGGGCGATCGGGATGGTGCGGCCCTCTTCGACCAGGTCGGCGGGCAGGGGCTGCGGTCCGGGCATCGCCTCGCCCCACGGGTCGGCGTCGCCGAGCAGGGCGAGCGCCGTCCGGACGGTGAAGTCCTTCGGGTCGACGGAGTCGAGGTCGTCCCAGGGGACGGGGAACGAGACCGGGGTGCCGGGCCGGATGCGGGGGCTGTAGGCGGCGGCGATCGTGGCCGTTCCCGCGCGGGTCGAGTCGAGGAACACGCGTCCGGCGCGGTCCTCGCGGATGAAGGCGGTCGTGGCCAGTTCGGGGTCGAGGCGTTCGGCGCGGGCGGCGAGCGCCCGGGTCGCGGCGGCCACGTCCTCGACCGGCGCGGTCCCGTCGAGCGGCGCGAACACGTGCACGCCCTTGGCGCCGCTGGTCTTGACGGCGCCGTCGAGGCCCGAGCCGGCCATGGCCCGGTGCACGAGGTGCGCGGCGCGGGCGGCGACCGCGAACCCGCCGCCCTCCGGCGGGTCGATGTCGAGCACCAGGTGGCTCGGACGCTCGTCCAGCCGCATGAGCGGCGGGTGGTACTCGACCGCGCGCTGGTTGGCGAACCACAGCAGCGTCCGGCGGTCCTCGCACAGCGCGTACGACACCTCCCGCCGCGACGACTCCGCCCACAGCGTGACCCGCCGCACCCAGTCGGGCGTGTACTTCGGGAGGTTCTTCTGCATGAACGGTTTCTGGCCGCGCAGCACGCGGATCACCGACAGCGGGCGGCCGGTGAGCTGCGGGACGAGCCGGTCCGCGAGCGCGTCGAGGTAGTCGACCAGGTCGCGCTTGGTCGCGTCGCGTCCGGGAACAGCGGCTGGTCGAGGTTCGTCAGGCGAACCCCGTCGCGTTCCTCCTCGGTCGTCACACGTTCAGCTTCGCATGCCGCCGCGATAGCGTCACCTCATGTACGTACCGGCCCATTTCGCCATGGCGGACGTTCGCGGGCTGCTCGCGGCGTGCGACGCCGCCGACCTCGTCACGTCCACGCCGAACGGCCTGCTGGCGACCTTCGTACCCGTTCTTTACGATCCGTCGGCCGGTGAGCAGGGTGCCCTCCTCGCACACGTCGCCCGGAACAACGACCAGTGGCGGGAGCCGGTCGAGGGCGAGGCGATGGCCATCGTGCACGGTCCCGACGCGTACGTGTCGCCGTCGTGGTACGCGTCGAAGGCCGGGGGCGACGTTCGGATGGCGGAGGCCTTGCGGCGGGCCGGTCCCGCGTGACGGGCGTGCTTGCCGTGGGGCGCCGGGTGCGGGTCGTCCGCGATCCCGAGTGGGACGGCCCGTGGATGCGGGAGTTCTCGGGGACGATCGATGGGCCGCCCGAGGCCGTCCGGCATTCGGGGGCACGGCCCGGGGAGCTCATGTACTGGGTCGTGTTCGGCGAGCCCCAGTACGACGCCGACGGAGACGGGCCGTACCGGAAAGCGCAGATCTGGGATCGGTATCTGGTGCCGGAGGACGGTTAGGTCGCCCGCCACGGGGATTTCGGGTCGGTGGGGACGGCGTTCTCGGCGACCCGGAGCGCGTAGGCGGTGGGGAGGCCGTCGAGCGGGCCCAGGTAGGCGTGGCCGGTCAGGTGGCACCAGGCGGGGAGGTCGATGGGGGCCGCCGGGTCGCTGGCGATCAGGTGGACGATCGTGCCGGGCGGCAGGTCGGCGAGCCGGCCGCGGAGTTCGAGGAGCAGGCGCACGCAGGAGCGGTCGCCGCCGTCGATGACCACCGGTTCGCTCATGACCCTCCCGTCCCGGACCGCGAGGCTAGCAGGCTCCGACGCGAACGCACCGGACGAGGCCGATGATCCATGCTTTCGGGACAGACTCCACATAGATCGACGAACTTCTTCTTAACGGGATCCTCGTGATTATGGGGGATCGCCTACGCAGACTTGACCCCCGCTTTCAGGTTTCGTCCAGTTACGCCGCTTACAGTCGCAGGTGACGCACCCCCGCTGTCATTCGGTCGAGATCACGGACGTTGGGGCGAGGCATGGAAATTGGAGTTGCGCGTGTGGAGAGCACCGAAGCCTACGGGACCCTGACATTCCCCGTGGAGGTGGATCTCGGCAACGCCGACACGATCGACCGGCAGGCCCGCGCGCTGCTCGACTCCGGCGTCCCTGCCCTGATCATCGACCTGAGCGACTGCGCGTTCTGCGACTCCAACGGGCTGAACGTGATCGTCCGCTCGCAGATGCGGGCGACGGAACTGGGCGTGCCGATGTGGGTCGTGCTGCCGCCGCGCGGGATCGTCCGGCGGATCAGCGACGTCACGGGGCTGCAGCGGCGCGTCGCGATCGCCCCGGACATCGCGACGGCCCGGGAGGCGCTCGCGCCCGTCCGCCGCTAGCGTTCGAGGGCGCGGTCGATCCACTCGCCGGACGCGTCGAGGAGCAGGTGCCCGGCGCCGAGGATGCTCGCGTCGCGGCCCGCGGCGGAGGTGTCGATCTCCAGGTTGCGGGTGGCGAGCGGCAGGCAGCGCTCGTAGATGACGCCGCGGATCGTCGCGACGAGGGGTTCGGCGTTCGACAGGCCGCCGCCGATGATCAGCGCGTCCGGGTTGAAGAAGTTCACCAGCGCGGTGAGGACGTCGCCGATGAGGCGCCCGGCGGTACGGACGGCGCTCGTGGCCTGCGGGACGCCGTCGGCGACGAGGTCGACGATCCGGGCGGGGCTGTCGACGGCGATGCCCTGTTCGGCGAGCGCGGCGGCGAGGGCCGCGCCGCTGGCGTGGGCCTCCAGGCAGTCGGGGTGACCGCAGGAGCAGTCGACGGTGGCCTCGGACAGGATGCGCACATGGCTGATGTCGCCCGCGGCGCCGCGTCCCCGGTGCAGGCGGCCGTCCACGATGACGCCGCAGCCGATGCCGCTGCCCAGCTTGATCACCATGAGGTTGTCGCAGGCGGGGCGGGCCTGCCGGTGCTCGCCCACGGCCATCAGGTTGGCGTCGTTCTCGACCAGGGCGGGGACGCCCGCGTGCGCGGAGACGAAGTCGCGGACGGGGAAGTCGTTCCAGCCGGGCATCCGGGACGGTGACACGACCTGGCCGGTCGCGGGGTCGACGGGGCCGGGCAGCCCGATGCCGACGCCGCGGACGGGCACGTCGCCGAGGTCGTGCTCGCGGGCGAGCGCGCGGAGCGCGTCGATGACCTCGGCGAGCGTCCGCTCGGGGCCGACCGCGATGTCGCAGGTCAGGTCGGAGAGCGCGAGGGGCGTCCCGGCGAGGACGGCGACGGCGAGCCGGGCGTGGTGCGCGCCGAGGTCGGCGACCAGGAAGACGCCGGCCGCGCGGGCGAGCCGGAGGCGCCGGGGCCGCCGGCCCCCGCGCGAGGCCCCGGCGCCCTCCTCGGCGAAGAGCCCGGCGGCGAGGAGCTGCTCGACCCGCAGCGAGACGCTGGAGGCGGCGAGGCCGGAGAGCCGGGCGAGCTCGGCCCGCGATTCCGCCTGACCGGTGGCCACCAGCCGCAGGAGGGCCGCCGGTCCGTCGTCTCTGCTGTTGCGCACCCCAGATAGATAGCATGCGCGAACTTGGTACGGCAACGCGTTGACTTACATCGATTTGACGTTCTATGTTCCTGTTTGGCTTCGATATCGAAGGAAGTTGGATCGTAGGTGACCGAATGATCGAGGTTCGCGGCCTGCACAAGCGCTTCGGCGACCACACCGCCCTGCGCGATGTGGACCTGGACGTGGGCAAGGGCGAGGTGGTCGTGGTGATCGGCCCGTCCGGGTCCGGCAAGTCCACGCTCTGCCGGTGCCTGAACCGGCTGGAGACGCCGGACGGCGGCACCGTGCGGATCGACGGCCGCGAGCTGCCCGCCGAGGGACGCGCGCTGGCGAGGCTGCGCGCGGACGTCGGCATGGTGTTCCAGTCGTTCAACCTGTTCCAGCACAAGACCGTCCTGCAGAACCTGACGCTCGGGCCGACGAAGGTCCGCGGCGCGTCCCGGGAGGAGGCCGAGCGGACCGCGCGCGAGCTGCTCGACCGCGTCGGGATCGGCGAGCAGGCGGGCAAGCTTCCCGCGCAGCTGTCCGGCGGGCAGCAGCAGCGGGCCGCGATCGCCCGCGCGCTCGCGATGCGGCCGAAGGCGATGCTGTTCGACGAGCCGACCTCCGCGCTCGACCCCGAGATGGTCGGCGAGGTCCTGGACGTCATGACCGGCCTCGCCCGCGACGGCATGACCATGGTGGTCGTCACCCACGAGATGGGGTTCGCCCGCAAGGTCGCCGACCGCGTCGTGTTCATGGCGGACGGCGAGGTCGTGGAGTCCGGGAAGCCGTCGGAGTTCTTCGACTCTCCCGCCACCGACCGGGCCCGGGACTTCCTGGCCAAGGTCCTCAGCCACTAGCGACACCATTCCGGCGCGTTCCCGCGCCACCCGAGAAAGGTTCACGATCATGGTGCGTTTCCCTGCGGGGATGCGGCGGGCGGCGGTCGCCGCGGTCGCCGCGCTGACGCTGACGAGCCTCGCGGCCTGCGGCGACTCCTCCGACCCGGCCGTCCCCGGCGCGGGCGGCGGCAAGACCGACGACCTGCTGGCCTCGGCGCCGGTCGCCGCGAACATCCCGGCCGGTTCCACGATGGCGAAGATCAAGGAGCGCGGGGAGCTGCTGGTGGGCGGCTCGCTGGACGCGCCGCTGCTGTCCCAGCAGAACCCGGTCAGCGGCGAGGTGGAGGGCCTGGACGCCGACTTCGGCAAGCTCCTCGCCAAGTACATCATCGGCGAGCCGAAGGTGAAGATCGTCAACGCCGCGTCGGAGACCCGCGAGGCGCTGATCTCGAACGGCACGGTGGACGTCGTGCTGCAGACCTACAGCATCACGCCCGAGCGGGCCGAGAAGGTCGCGTTCGCGGGGCCGTACTACAGCTCCGGCCTGGTCGTCGCCACCAAGGCGGACGAGACGGGCATCAAGACCCCCGCCGACCTGAACGGCAAGACGGTCATCGCGGGCGCCAACACCCCGGCGATCCCGGCGATCGAGAAGGCCGCCCCGGACGCGAAGATCGTCACGTTCGGCAGCGACCCCGAGTGCGTGCAGGCGCTCAAGCAGGGCCGCGGCGTCGCGTACGTGCAGGACCAGGCCGTCCTGCTGGCCACGGCGAAGCAGGACGCCTCGATCAAGATCCAGGGCGAGCCGTTCACCGAAGACCCGTACGGGATCGGGCTGAAGCACGACGACGCCGAGTTCAAGAAGTTCGTCAACGACTGGCTCCGCCGGATCCAGGAGTCGGGTCTCTGGGCGAAGGTCTGGAAGAACTCGATCGGGACGGTCGTCGAGGGCGAGGCGCCCGAGCCGCCCGCGATCGGCTCCGTGCCCGGCTCCTGACCCCGCCGATCGAGATGCCGCCGATCGAGATGCCGCCGTCCCGGCCGCGGGCGAACGCGGTCCCGGCGAACGTGATCCCAGCGAACGAAGTCCCAGCGGAATGGCCCTGACATGAACGTCATCACCGACCACCTCCCGGAGTTCGGCGACGGCCTGCTGCTGACCGTCGAACTGACGCTGCTGTCGCTCGCGGGCGCGCTCGTCGCCGGGGTCGTCGTGGCCGCGCTGCGGGTCAGCCCGGTGCGCGTGCTGCGCGCCGCCGGGATGGCCTACGTCGAGACGCTGCAGAACATCCCGCTGCTGGTGTGGCTCGTGATCGCGGTGTTCGGACTGCCGGAGATCGGCGTCATGGCCGGGCTGTTCACCAGCGCGGTCGTGGTGATCGCCCTCTACCAGGGGGCGTACATGGCCGAGGCGATCCGGTCGGGCATCAACGCGGTGCCCGCCGGGCAGGGCGAGGCCGCGCGGGCGCTGGGGCTGACGTTCGTCCAGTCGCTGCGGCTGGTGGTGCTGCCGCAGGCGTTGCGGACCGCGATCCAGCCGCTCGGCACCATCGCGATCATGACGCTGATGAACACGGCGATGGCGGCGGCGGTCGGCGTCGTGGAGCTGACCGCCACCGCCAACCGGGTCAACCTCGACGAGGCCCGGCCGATCTACATCTTCGTGACCGCGGGCCTGCTCTACATGCTGCTGTCGGCCGTGTTCGGGCTGGTCACCGGGGCACTCGAACGGAAGCTGGCGATCCTGCGATGAGCTCCTCCCCCACCTCGCGCCTGCTGTTCGACGAGCCGGGGCCGCGCGCCCGGCACCGCATCCGGTTCACCACCGCCGCGTCGGTGCTCGCCGGCGCGGCGCTCGTCCTGCTGGCGCTGCGGCAGTTCGCCGACAACGGGCAGCTCGCCGCCGAACGCTGGGAGCCGTTCGGGACGTGGCCGATGTGGCGGTATCTGCTCGACGGACTGCTGTCCACGGCGAAGGCGGCGGCCGTCGCGATCGCCATCGCGATGGCGGGCGGCATCGTGCTGGCGCTCGGCCGCACCTCCCCGTCCCGGTGGCTGCGCTGGCCCGCGACCGCGTACGTCGAGGTCGTCCGGACGATCCCGGCGCTGCTGCTCGTCTACGTGGTGCTGTTCGCGCTGCCCCGGTACGGGGTGAACCTGCCGCTGTTCTGGAAGCTGGTCGTGCCGCTCGCGGTGTCGAACGCGGCGGCGTTCGCGGAGATCTTCCGGGCGGGCATCCGGTCGGTGGAGCGCGGCCAGCTGGAGGCGGGCCTGGCGGTCGGGCTGACCCGCGGACGGGCGATGCGGCTGATCGTCCTGCCGCAGGCGGCCCGCCGGGTGCTGCCGTCGCTGGTCAGCCAGTCGGCGGGGCTGCTGAAGGACACCTCGCTCGGGTACGTCGTCAGCTACGCCGAGCTGCTCTACAGCGGCAAGGTGCTGGCGAACTACAACCACCTGCTCATCCAGACCTACCTGATCGTCGCGCTGATCTACCTGGTGGTGAACGCGACGCTGTCGAAGATCGCGCGGACGCTGGAGGCGCGGCAGCGGACCCGCCCGTCCCGCGCCGTCCAGGACGCGGCGCCCGGCGCGCCCGTGGCGAAGACGAGCTGAGGAGACCGATGTACGAAGTGCTGGCGGAGGTCGTGCGCAACGGTTTCGCCGAGAGCCTCCACTACGGCAGCGTCGCCGGGCTCGCCCCGGACGGCACGCTCGCCCACATCCGGGGGAACCCGGAGGAGACCGTCCTGCCGCGCTCGACGACCAAGCCGTTCCAGGCCGCCGCGTGCCTCGCGGCGGGCGCGCCGCTCGCCGGCGAGCGGCTCGCGATCGCCGCGGGCAGCCACACCGGCGAGGACTTCCACGTCAAGACCGTCGAGGCGATCCTCGGCGACGCCGGGCTGGACGCCGCCGCACTGCGCTGCCCGCCGACCTGGCCGGAGGACGAGCCGACCAAGGAGGCGCTGATCCGCGCCGGGCGGGGCGAGTCGCGCGAGCGGATGAACTGCTCGGGCAAGCACGCCGCGATGCTCGCCGCGTGCGCCGCGAACGGCTGGCCGGTCGACACCTACCTCGACCCCGACCATCCGCTGCAGCGGCTCGTGCGGCGGACGATGGCCGACTGCTCCGGCGAAGAGCCGTCCCCGGTGGCGGTGGACGGCTGCGGCGCGCCGCTGTTCGGCCTCACCCTCACCGGCCTCGCGCGCGCCGCGCAGGCGCTCGTCCGGGCGCCGGACGGGCCGTGCCGCGCGGTCGGCGACGCCGTGCGCGCCCACCCCGAGTACGTCGGCGGGACCGGGCACGTCAACACCGAGCTGATGCGGGCGCTGCCCGGCACGGTCGCCAAGGGCGGCGCCGAGGGCGTCCTCGTCGCCGCGACCGCGGACGGCCGCGCCGTCGCGGTGAAGGTCATCGACGGCAGCCCCCGCGCCACCACCGCCATCGCGCTGAGCGCGCTCGCCGCGCTCGGCGCCGACACCGCCCCGGCCGCCGCGCTGGGCACCGTCCCCGTCCTCGGCGGAGGCCGCCGGGTCGGGGAGATCCGCACCGTTCCGGAAGGAAGTCAGTGACCCTCACCTACGAGATCTGCATCGACAGCGTCGCGGGCGCGGTGTGGCCGCCGAGAAGGCGGGCGCCGACCGGGTGGAGCTGTGCGCGGCCCTGTTCGAGGGCGGGTTGACGCCGACCCTCGGGACGGTCCGCGCCGCGCTCGCCGCGGTCTCGTCCGTCCGGGTGCACGTGATCATCCGGCCGCGCGGCGGCGACTTCATCTTCGACGAGCACGAGGTCGCGGCGATGGAGCACGACGTCGCGCTCGTCCGGGAGGCCGGGGCGCACGGCGTCGTCATCGGGGCGCTCACCCCGGACGGCGCGGTCGACCGGCCGGTCGCCGAGCGGCTCATCGCCGCGGCGGGCGACCTGTCGGTCACGTTCCACCGGGCGTTCGACATGGCCGCCGACCCGTTCGGCACGCTGGACACGCTCGTCGACCTGGGCGTCGACCGGGTGCTGACGTCCGGGCAGGACGTCACCGCGCTGGAGGGCGCGCCGCTGATCGCCGAACTGGTGCGGCGGGCCGGGGACCGGATCGTCGTGCTGCCGGGCGGCGGGATCACCGACCGCAACGCGGCCCGCGTCGTCGCGGCGACCGGCGCCCGCGAGCTGCACTTCGCGGCGCTGGCGGAGGAGCCGAGCCCGGCCGTGCACCGCAACCCGTACCCGTTCATGGGCGGCGAGCTGCGGCAGCCGGAGTACCGGCGGATGGTCACGACCGGCGCGGGGATCGACGCGGTCATGCGCGCCGCGGGCGGCTGATCCGCCCGGTCCGTCCCGCCGGTCCGTCCCGCCGGTCCGCCCGGCCGGTCCGCTCCCGCCCGTTCGTGCCCGCCCGTCCCGATTGCCGCGGCTTGGGCAATCTCTTGTCATGATCTTGATGAGTTGATGATCGCCGGAACTTGCGGACGGGGCATGGATGCCTAGGACCATCGCCGTCGGCACCGGGAGCGGGCATCATGCAGGTGAAGCTGGAGGCCGAACTGGGGCGCGTCCCGATCACGGACGTCGAGCCGGTCGTGGGCTGCGGCCGATGGCCCGCCAAGGCGGTCGTGGGCGAGCGGGTCGAGGTGTCGGCGACGGTGTTCCGCGAGGGGCACGAGATGCTCGGCGCGGCGGCCGTCCTGCGGACGCCGGACGGCGAGGAGTGCCCGCCGGTGCGGATGCGGGAGATCGCCCCCGGGAGCGACCGGTGGGCGGCCCCCGTCACGCCGACCGAGACGGGGCTGTGGTCGTTCCGGGTGGAGGCGTGGGGCGACCCCGTCGCGCACTGGTGGCACGACGCGCAGATCAAGATCCCGCGCGGCCAGGACGTCGAGCTGATGCTCGCCGAGGGCGTGCGGCTATTCCAGCGGGCCGCGCGGGACGTCCCGGCGAAGGACCGCCGGACGCTGACGCGGCTCGCGAAGCTGATGTCGGACGACGACGTGGAGCCCGTCGAGCGGATGGAGGCCGCCGGGAACCCGAACGTCCGGGACGTCCTGGAGCGGCACCCGCTGCGCGACCTGCTCACGGCGGGCGAGTGGTTCCCGCTGATCGTGCACCGCGAACGCGCACTGTACGGGGCGTGGTACGAGTTCTTCCCCCGCTCCGAAGGCGCGACCTTCGACCCGACGGGACGCCGCCCGCCCATGTCCGGCACCTTCCGGACGGCGATGGAGCGGCTCCCCGCGATCGCCGAGATGGGCTTCGACGTCGTCTACCTCCCGCCCGTCCACCCCATCGGGGAAAGCGGCCG